>CAZMEL010000033.1:0-41246 GCA_964565225.1 uncultured Thermoanaerobaculia bacterium
ACCTGGCAACCGTCTATCGCCGGGTGGGTCGGCGAGCCGCCGCCCTCGACCTGCTCGCCGAGAGCCTCGAAGCGCACCCCCACCAGGTGCGGCTCGCCCTCGATCTATCCACCACCCATCTCGAGGCCGGCGACCCCGATAAATCCCTCGCAGTGGCACGGCGAGCCCGCGAAATCGCGCCCGACGCCCCCGAGCCCCTGGCTCACGAAGCTCGCGCCCAGCTCGCTCGCGAGGCCCCCGAGGCGGCGGAGGAGCCGCTTCGGCAGGCGCTGGCGCTGGCACCCTCCGATCCCGACCTGCACCTCGACCTCGCCCGGGTGCTCACGGCTCTCGGCCGCGCGGACGAGGCGGCGGAGCACGAAGCCAGAGGGACAGCCCTGGGAGCCGCGACCCGAGGCTCCGGCAGCTCGGAAGAGAGCTCGACCCCGTGAGGTACCTGCTTCTCGCCCTGCTCGTGCTGCCACTCGGCTGTACCTCGCCGGAGCGGCCCGAAGGCGCATCCGGAGTCACCCAGGACCCGGGCCAAGGGGCCGAAGAGCCTTGGCTCGAAGACGTGGCCGCCAGCTCCGGCATCGACTTCGTCCACGAGTGGGGGCACGGCGAGCTCTTCCTGATGCCCGAGGTGATGACCGGCGGAGCCGCCCTCTTCGACCTCGACGGCGACGGCGACCTCGATGCCTACCTCGTGCAGAGCGGCTACCTGATGCCGGGCAACCGCACCCAGCCCGGCAACCGCCTCTACCGCAACCGTGGCGACGGTACCTTCGAAGCCCTGGAGGACACGGGAGCCGAGGACACCGGCTATGGCATGGGGGTCGCCACCGGCGATGTCGATGGCGATGGCCGGGTCGACCTCTTCGTCACCAATGTGGGACCGAACGTGCTGCTCCGCAACCGGGGCGACGGCACCTTCGAAGACATCACCGAGCGCGCGGGCGTGGGCGACCCCGGCTGGGGCGCCAGCGCCGCCTTCTTCGACTTCGATCGCGACGGCGACCTCGACCTCTTCGTGACCAACTACCTCGACTGGTCGCAGGCACGGGAGATCGACTGCTATAACAACAACGGCTGGCAGGTCTTCTGCTCGCCCCAGGCCTACGATTCCCCGGTTCCCGATCTCCTCTACCGCAACGAGGGCGACGGCACCTTCACCAACGTCTCCACCAGCACCGGGATCGGCGCCGCCCCGGGCACCGGCCTCGGGGTCGTCGTCGCCGATTTCGACGACGACGGCTGGGCCGACGTCTTCGTGGCCAACGACGGCATGCCCGACCACCTGTGGGTCAACCGGGGCGACGGCACCTTCCGCGAAGACGGAGTCTTCGCCGGCTGTGCCCTCGACCAGGACGGCAGGGCCAAGGCCGGCATGGGCGTGGCCGCCGGTGATCTCGACCACGATGGCGACACCGACCTGATGGTCTCGAACCTGCGCCAGGAAACCGACTCCCTCTTCCTCAACTCCGGCGGCCTCTTTGCCGACGCCACCGTCGCCCGCGGCCTCGCCGCCATCAGCGAGCCCTTCACCCGCTTCGGCACCGGCTGGATCGACTTCGACAACGACGGCCTGCTCGACCTCTACCAGGCCAACGGCCGGGTGATCCGCCAGAGCACCCAGATCACCGACGATCCCCACGCCGAGCCCAACCTGCTCTTCCGCGGCCGAGCCGACGGCTTCCGCGAGGTCCGACCCCGCGGCGGCACCGCCAGCCCCCTCGTGCACACCAGCCGCGCCGCCGCCTTCGGCGACCTCGACGGCGACGGCGGTATCGACATCCTCGTCGCCAACCTGCACCACCCCGTCTACGTCCTGCGCAACGTCGTGCCCGACCGCGGCCACTGGATCGCCTTCCGCCTCCTCGACCGCAATGGAGCCCCCGCCCTCGGCGCCCGCCTCCGTGCCCGGGCCGGTTCCAAGCTCCTCAGCCGCGAGGTCCGCTCCGCCTACAGCTACCTCGCCGCCAGCGACCCCACCCTGCACTTCGGCCTCGGCGAGGCCACCGGCGTCACCGGAGTCGAGATCCGCTGGCCCGACGGCAGCCAGACCTCCCATGGCGATTTCGAAGGTGGTGGGGTGGTGGAGATCCGGCGAGGGGAGTAGGCCACGCTGCTCCCTGTCGACGACTCCACGTCATCGGCCTGGAAATCCGGTCTCGGCGTCGGGCATCCGCTCACGACATCCCTTGTTTCGCCGTGTCGAGAGCCTGACTCGGCTTGCGATACACTGGTGCTGGAGACGAATCTCATGAGCAAATCCGTGATCCATCGCAATCCAAGAATCCTCGGAGGAACTCCGGTCTTTCGCGGTACCCGAGTGCCCATCGAAGCCATCTTCGACTATCTCGAAGCCGGTGACAGCCTCGATGATTTTCTCGACGACTTCCCCAGCGTCACTCGCCAGCTGGCGGTAGAGCTCTTGGAGATGGCTCGAGCGAATCTGACCAACCTCGATGAAGCTGCTGCTTGACGAGCAACTGCCGCGCAAGATCGCTCTAGAGTTTCCCGAAGGCATCATCGCCGATACCGTCCAGAGTCCAGGCTGGAGCGGAATCGAAAACGGAGAGCTGCTTCGGCGGGCCGCGTCGAGAAGCTACGCAGCATTGATCTCCGCAGACAAGAACATGCCATACCAGCAGGCCCACCAGGTCTTGCCGATTTCGGTTGTGGTTCTGCACGTAGTGCGCCTTCGAATCGAAGAGATCGTGCCCCTTCTTCCCAGAGCGCTGCAAGCTCTGGAGAATACCTCGGGCCCAGCGTTCATCCAGATCCACGCCTGAGCCAGCGAATGGCACGGGTTGAAATGGCCAGTGATCTCCCAGCAGAACAACAGCGAGCCCGTGGTGCCAGGCGAGCAACGTTCCTGCCGCTTGGGACACTTGTCGAAGCTCGTAGAGCTTCCGGCCGCTGAGGCAAAATCGAGCCGGGGCCGCGGACGACGAGCTGGTCGTCGCAGCCTGGGAGGCACTGACCGAGGTTCTTCGGACCGAGCTCCAGCGCCGAGGGTTGTGGACGGCACCGCCGAGCTACCTCGCCGAGATTCGGGCACGGTCCCCTGGCCAGCGTCCGAGGTGCGAGCTACCGTTCGTCGAACAACGCCCAGACGCTGACCTGGTAGACCCCTTTGGGCTGATCTTCGGCGGTCTCCAGGATCTCGCACTCGTCGACTTCCAGGAAACGGCAGGGGCGGGCTCGTTCCACGCGGCGGATGAATCGGAGCGCCTCTTCGACGGTGTCGCTGACGACGTCGTATTTGGCCCAGAACCCCTGGGCATCCTGGTAGAACGGGTCACCGGCGCCGAAGATGCCGCGAAGAACCAGTCGGTAGTACTTCGCCGAGGCGGAGAGCTCGTTGTCGATCTCGCGCAGATACCACAGGACATCGGAATTTCCGGGATCGATCTGGTAGGCCTGGAGCAGGTACTCCCTGGCATCGGCCTCGGGCTGCCCGCGCGCCAGCGAGATCCTCGCCAGGGCGATCCATGCCGAAGCGACCCGCTCGTAGTCTTCGAGGTCGAAATCTTCGGCATCGGGATCGTCGACCTCCACCGAGTCGATGATCTGGCGGGCGAGCGTTTCCGCGGCGTCGAGCTGCCCCAGATCGATCTTGGCGTCGATCTCAAGGCTCGCCCGTTGATCGGCGAGCTCTTCGTCCTCCACCTGCTCGACGAGGCGGAGCGCCCGCTCCGGATCCTCCCGCCGCTGGGCGAGAATCGCTTGATTCAGGAGCACCAGGTCGCGCCAGCACTCGTCGCAGGTCAGGGCCTTCTCGAACGCCTCGGCCGCCGGGTCGAGCTCGCCCCGATCCGAGCGATAGATCCCCAACATCTGCCAGATGGCCCAGGCGTCGGGAGCGACCTCGGCTCCCCGTTCCAGAACCTCCAGAGCCGCCGCGGGATCCTCGGCCAGCTCATGGGCCCGGGCCGCCAGCTCGAATGCCTCGGGAAGCCGCGTCGGCTCCAGCTCACCGGCGATCTCGAGCGCCGCTTCGAGATCGCCTTCTTCGAGAGCCCGATACCCCTTCTCCAACCGTTTCTCGAATCGCCGGTGCTGAAACTCTTGCCAGGACATCCGTGAACTTCCGCCTCCCTTCGTGCGCCAGCGGCCGAGAGTATCACCGGCTTCGGCTCGGTGCCTCGGCCTGGGTCTCGGGCTCCCACGATTCTCGAAGCTCCATCGGCAAACCGAAGCGCTCGGGGAGAGCCTTTCAGCTCGGTGTCTCGGGTGGCAATTCCGCAGGCGACTGGGATGGGTCGAGTAGCCGCGCCTCGGTGAGAAATTCTTCGGCGCAGGTTGGGCAGAGACTGTGGGTCAGGACCGTATTGGAGTGGGCCTCGAGATAGGTCTCGATTCGATTCCAGAATCCCTCGTCATCGCGAATGCTCTTGCAATTTGCACAGATCGGCAACATTTCTCGCAGCTCCTCGATCTGGCCGCTCTGGGCATCGACTTTCTCTCGCAGCTTCCGGTGCAACCACAGGAGCTCCAGCTGGGTGATCACCCTCGCCAGCAGCTCTTCCCTCGCCACCGGCTTGACCAGGTAGTCGTTCGCTCCCTCCTCGAATCCCGTCAGCCGGTCGACCAGCTGGGTCTTCGCGGTCAAGAAGAGCACCGCCATCTCGTTCTTGCCGTAGGCCTCCCGCAGGCGACGGCAGACCTCGTATCCCGACATTCTCGGCATCATGACGTCGAGCAGGACGAGATCGAAGGTCTCCTGCCCCAGGAGGGTCAAGGCTTCGCTTCCACTGCGCGCCTGCCGCACGGTCAGCCCCGCGGAGACCAGGTGCTGTACCAGCACCCGCCGATTCACCGGCTCGTCGTCGACGATCAACAGCCGGGCCGCGGCGACGATCTCGGCGTTCTCGACCCAGACCTCGTCGAGCCGGGAAGCATCGGGAGCCGGCGCGCCCGAAACCTGCTCCAGGTCGTCGGTCTCCGGCGTCACCAGACCATGGGAAAAGAGGGCGGGAATCTCGACGCCAGCAACGGAAGCAACCGCGTCCTGGCCGGTCGCCATCGGCAGGGTGAAAAAGAAGCGGGAGCCGGCGCCCGCTCGAGAGCGCACCCACATCTTCCCTTCGTGCAGCTCCACGAGCTGGCGGGCGATCGAGAGGCCGAGGCCGGTGCCCGAGTATCGTCGCTCGGTCGATGCGTCGACCTGTTCGAAGGCGAGGAAGATCCGCTCCTGGTCCTTCTCCTCGATCCCGGGGCCACTGTCGCTGACCTCGACCTCGAGCTGGTTTCCTACCTGGCGGGCGCTCACCTCGATCCGCCCTCTTTCGGTGAACTTGATCGCGTTGCCGATCAGGTTGAGCAAGATCTGCTGCAGGCGCCCGCCATCGGCCGAAGCCGCGGGAAGATCGGGATCCACCCGATTGCGCAGCTCGAGCGGGCGGTCTCCGACCAGCGGCCGGCTCAAGGTCAGAACCACGTCCGTGATCGCCGCCAGGTCCACCGACTCCCGGTGTAGCTGCAGGCTCCCATGCCGTAGCTTCGAGATATCCAGCAGATCGTCGACCAGATGGCTCAGCCGCCGCCCGCTCGAGACGATCGCCTCCAGGTGCCCTTGCGAAGCCTTGGATCGCCGGATGCCCGGGTCCTGGAGCAATCCCTCGGCCAGGCCACTGATCCCGTAGAGCGGCGTCTTGAGCTCGTGGGAGGTGGTGGCCAGGAACTCGTCGCGCATGCGATCGACCTCCCGCAGGCGAGCGGCGAGGGCCTTCGCTCTCCGGACTTTCAGATTCTGGCGGTAGAGGAACCCCGCCACCAGGCAGGCGGTGAGCAGGGAGTAGAGAGTGTAGGCCCACCAGGTCGCCCACGGAGCCGGCCGCACGAGGATGGGCAAGGCGATGCCTTCGCGATTCCACACCCCGTCGTTGTTGGAGCCGCGAACGCGGAGCAGATATCGCCCGGCGTCGAGATTGGTGAAGGTCACACGTCGGCGCGGCCCGAGCTCGACCCAGCTCTGGTCGAAACCCTCCAGCTTGTAGCGGTAGCGATTTTCGGCCGGCGCGTTGAAGTCGAGGGCCGAGAATTCGAGAGAGAAGAAATAGTCTCGATGCCCGAGCTCGAACCCATCCGATTCGAGGAACCCGCGATCGTAACGCGGCGGATCGTCGACGCGATGGAAGGAGGTCACCACCACAGGTGGAACATGGTCGTTGAGCCCCACCGCCTCGGGATCGAATCCGGTAAAACCCTTGATGCCCCCGAAGAACAGCTCACCCGTGCGGCTCTCGAAATGGGCACCGAGGTTGAATTCGTTCGCCGGAAGGCCGTTGGCCACGCGGAACGCCTTGAAGCGTTCCGCACGCGGGTCGAAACGGGCGAGGCCGTTGTTGGTGCTGATCCACAGACGCCCGAGACCATCGGAGCGGATCCCCCAGACCGAGTGGTTGGGCAGGCCGTCGCGTTCGAAGTAGTTGCGGAAGCGCAGAGGCTCCTGCTCGGGCTCCCCCATCAGCCGACCGAGCCCCGCGGACGTTCCGACCCAGAGCGTCCCCGACTCGTCGAGATGTAGGGAATACACCGTGTCGCTGGCCAGCCCGGAGGGCTCGTAGGGGTCGTGGCGCAGGTGATGAAAGCGCTGGCGCTGAGGGTCGAGCCGCTCCAGGCCCCCTCCGAAGGTGCCGATCCACAGGCTGTTGTCCGTCCCGATCGCGAGGGCGTTGAGATGATCGTCCGACAGGCTCTCCGGTCGCTCGGGATGATTGCGAAATCCCGAAAAGCCCCGGCTCTCGGGATCGAAACGCTGGAGTCCGCCGCCATGGGTGGCGATCCACAGCTCGCCGACCTGGTCTTCGAGAATGGCGGCCACGTCGTCGTCGGCCAGGGAGTCGGCTCGATCCGGGTCGTGGCGAAAGATCTCGAAACGGTCGCCTCCCTGCCGCCGGTAGCCGAGGCCGTCGCGCAGGGTGCCGACCCAGAGCCCGTCTTCCCGGTCGTGATAGAGCGCCGTCACCCGGTTCCCCGGCAAGCCCCCGGGGACGTCGGAGAGGGGCTGCAGGCGTTCATTCGTCCCCTCGTCGCCTCGCTCGAAGACATCGACGCCTCCACCGAAGGTACCGACATAGAGCCGGCCCGAACGATCTTCGGAGAAGGCGAAGACGGCGTCGTTCGAGAGCCCCGAGCCCGCCCGCGCCCGGACGTTGGAGAACGCCCAGGTCCGGGGATTCCAGCGGCTGGCTCCACCTCCCTGGGTTCCGACCCAGAGAACCCCGCTACGGTCCTGGTGGAGAGCCAGGACCCGATCTCCGGAAAGGCTCAGAAAATCCGCGGGATCATGACGGTACGTGTCGAAACGGCCCTCGCGCCAGAGAGCCAGCCCACCGTCGGTGGCGATCCAGAGCCGCCCTTCGTCGTCTTCCAGCAGTGCGGTGATCCAGTTGTGGGGCAGGCTCGACGAATCCCCCGGCCGATTCCGGAAGACTTCGAAGGTACCATCGCCCAGGTGTCGGGCGAGCCCCCCTTCGGTTCCTACCCAGAGCTCTCCGGTAGACGTCTCGAGAATCGCATGGACCCTGGAGTCGGGCAGGCCCGAAGGTTCCCCGGCCCGGTAGTGCTCGAACACGGCCGATGCACCCGAATCCCACTCCGGTATCGCCGAGCGCGAGAGGAAGTCGAGGCCGCCGAGGGTGCCGATCCAAAGGTTGCCCTGGCGATCCTCCGTCACGGCTCGGGTCCGATCGTCGGCCAGGCTCGAAGGTAGCTCGGGATCGTGGCGAAAGGTCTGGAAGGTCCAGCCGGCGCGGTCCAGGCGAGCCAGCCCACTCTGGAACGTGGCCACCCACAGATCGCCTCGACCGCCGAGGTGAAGGCCACGAATGGAGTCTCCGGGCAGGCTGGAAGGATCTTCCGGGTCGTGGCGGAACCGGTCGAAGGTGTCGTTGGCCCGTCGCCACCGCGCCAATCCCCCTCCCTGGGTACCGACCCACAGATCGCCTCCCGGATCCTCCGCCAGGGCCTGTACCCAGCTCGCGGGCAGCGAGGCGAGATCTACCGGATCGTATTTGTAGATCCGGAACGAATACCCATCGAACCGCGCCAGGCCGTCCTGGGTACCGAACCACAAGAACCCGGTGGAGTCCTGCAAAAAACAGTGGACCGATGCCTGCGGTAACCCCTGCTCGCTGGAGATCCTGGCAAAGGGAATCTCACGGCCAGCGGCATGAAGAACGTCTCCGAAGAACAGGCTCGCCGCCCCCAGCCCCAGCATCCTCCACGCGGAGCTCGAGCCGGCACAGAGCCGGTCCGCAAGGCTTTCTTCGACCTCGGCCCGAGGTCGAGGCCTCCTGGAATGGCCGTTTTCGGACAACGCTCGGCGCCGAGCCCGGGCCCATCGCCGAATCCTCGACCCGGTGAGAAGAGGGAAAGCCCGAGCCAGCGCCTCGAGCCCTCCCACCACTATTCTTGGGGAACCCACTGATTGATACCCGCGGACTCCCCACCTCCACCATTCCACAGCTGGGGATACGGATCGTCGGACCACGAAAGGCTGTCGATCCAGGGATACGCCCCGGTAAAGGGATAACCACCGGTGAATGGGTACCCACCGGTGAACGGATACCCACCGGTGAACGGATACCCGCCCGTGAACGGATACCCGCCGGTGAACGGATACCCGCCCGTGAAGGGGTAACCACCGGCAAAGAAGCTGCCGTCCCACTCGTAACCTTCCTGGCTCTCCAGGTAATAGTTGCCATCGGCGTCACGGCTGGCCGGCCCGTGGTAGTGCTCGATGCCGTTGAGATCGCTGTAGACGTCGATCCCCTGGTTGGCACATCCCAGCTCGCTGGAAGCGACGGCATCCCCCACGTGGATTCCCCCCGCACCCTGCTGGAAAATGCTGTAGGCCAGGAGGTCGGCGGCATCGACCGCCGGGCGCGCCGTTTTCATCAACCGACACTTGACGTCGTCGACTCCGAGCGACGAGTCGGCGTCCAGCAGAAGAGCGACCGCCCCGGTGACCACCGCCGCTGCCTGCGAGGTTCCCGACATGGTGAAATACTGGCCGCCGTGCAGATATTGGGGGTAGTCGGTCGCAATCGAGGAGGCCGAAGGAACCAGGCCCAGCAGGTGCCCGCCGGGTGCCACGACCTCGGGTTTGATGAAGGCTTCCACCGTAGGCCCTGCCGAAGACCACGAGGCCAGGTGATCGTCGGTAGGGTCTTCCGGGGTAAAGGCATCGGTCATGGCGCCTACCGTGAGGACGTAAGGAAGATTGCCCGGGACACCGATAGTCATCGGCTCCGGCCCTTCGTTGCCGGCCGAGACCACCACCACGATCCCGGCGTCCCATGCCGCCAGGACCGCCTGGTTGAGGGGATCGTCCCAGTAGTAGGAACGCGCTTCGGCGGCGAAGGAGAGGTTCATCACCGCAATGCCGTAGGCCGCTCGATGGGAAACCACCCAATCGATGCCACGAATCACGTCGGCATAGGTGCTCTGTTCGGTTTCGAAAGCCTTCACCGAGACCAGGTCGACCCCCGGCGCCACGCCGTTCCACTTCCCATCGGCCGTACGCCTGCTCGAAGCGATGAGGCTGGTCACGTGGGTGCCGTGCCCGTGCCGATCCGTCGAGGTCCCCACGGGATCCAAGCGGTCGGCGATGGCGTCGTATTGGGCGAGAATCCGCGACGCGCCCGAGGTCCCCCGGGCCAGGGACGGCAAGGCCTCGAGCCCGGTGTCCACCACCGCCACGGTGATTCCGGTGCCGTCGATCCCCTGTTCGTGCAGAATGTCGGCACCGATCGAAGAGGCGAAGATCGTATCGGGCGTCGCCTCGTAGAGGATACGAACGTTGTCGATGCTCACACTCTTCAGGATTCCGAAGTCGTGCGAGGCCCGCAGGCGAATCGAGGTCTGCGACGAGATGGAATCCGAGATGTCGAAGGAAAGAGGGATTCGATCTGAATCCGAGCCCGGTCCTTCGATTCGCCCCACTTCCTGCCAGGTCACCCCGCCGTCGTTCGAAACCTCGATGGCCACGAGCTCGGATGGGCTGGAGAGAAGAAAACGTTGGTATTCGAGCTCGAGCCGGGCGCTGAGCGCTCCTTCGAGATCGGCCCCGCGGGTGATCGCCCCAGCTCCGATCATCAATCGATCGGAGACACTCGAAACTCTCAGCTCGCCGCTCGACGGACCGTTCGACTCGCCGCTCTCGACCCAGTCGCCCGCCCAGGCCATGCTGCCGTCCTGGTTGGCATACGAAACCTGGCCGAAGTGATCTTCGAGACTCTCTTCGAGGTCGAGATCCACACCATTGGGGCTGTACTCGATCTCTACGAAATCGACTTGTAAGTGGCCGTTCTCCTCCAGGTCGCCGGAGGAGAGGAAACGCAGAGTCGTACCCGCCGAGGCGAAGCTCGAAAGATCATAACTCGTGCTCGCGAACTCGGAGTCGTTCCCCGGCCCCGTGAATCGATCCAGCTCGGCCCAGCTCACTCCGCCGTCCGCCGAGGCTTCCAGAGTGAAGAACTCGCTGCTTTCCCCGAGGTCGACCCGGCGGTAGGCAAGATGCAGAATCGCGGTGGTGTTGGCAGGCAGGGTGACGCGGCGTAGGATGCCGCGATCGGGCTTATTGATCCGCAGGTATCCGCCGGTCTTCACCGAAACACCGGAGCTCTGGGGGCCGTTGCTCTCACCGATCTCTTCCCAGGCCCCGGCCCACTCGGCGGTTCCGTGATGGTTGTCGTAGCTCTGCGCCGAGAAGTCGTCGCGGACGGTCTCCGTCGCGCTCTCGAGACGCACGGCCCGATCGGCCCAGACCCGCGTCACGTCGGGATGGGCTCGAAGCTCTTTCACCTGCTCGGCATCGAGTCGAGCTCCCACCGCTCGAATCACTCCCAATCGATGACTGGGCTCTGCACCGACCTCGCGCACCACCCGTTCGGCCGTCGCGAGGTCGGGGCTCTGCACAATGAAAAGAGATGAGCCTTCCGGAGATTCCGAGCCGAAGGCGGGTCCGGAAAGAACCCAACCACCAGCCATTAGCAGAAGCAGGCAACAAACAAAGACATGGTCACCGTTTCTCACGATGTCTCCCTTCCCTCGGAAGCCTGCGGTACTGCAGGGCTTCCCGCGGACGATCGTCCAGACCGGAGACGTACTCCGGTTCTCACCAACGGAAAACGAAATCGGAAAAAATCAGACGCAACAACACTCTTTGCGAATCGGCAACTCCATCGAGGCGAAAATCGCAGTGGGTGCCAAAAAAAGAACAATCAGAAAAACAGACAGGAAAAACGGATAGGAAAAACGTCGAGGATCACGTTTCAGCCCTCAATCTGGCCGAGACAAGAAGACTATACACCAGAACCAGTGCAACAAAAATCTCGAACATTGTGGCATTGACATTTGGCCATGTAACGCACCTTTCAGGCCTCGCCCGGCAGACGCAACCATCTGGAGCCCCGAGTTGACCGATCGTCCCGACCACAGTACATTCGGACAGAGCCCTGCCCGCGAGAGACCGAGCCCGAGGAAAAAAGGTTGTCAGCCGATGAGCAATGAAATGTTTTGGCAGAGCTGGGAGGAGGAAATCGGCTCCTTTGCCGAGGCGCAGGAGAAGATCCTCTCCATCCACCGAACCCAGGAGAAAAACGAGCGGCTCTTCGCCTGGCGCGGAGCCGTCGACGCCGACTGGCCACTGCACAGCTCTCTGTACCGGCGCCTCCTCTGGACCCTGGACAAGATTCCCACCGAGCGAGATCTGTGGCGGGAAGAAGGTGAGATCCTCAAATCCGTGCACCGCTGGGGGCTCCACTTTCGCGACAAGGGCCGGATGCCGATTCTGGCGCAGCTGGCCACTCTCCAGCACTACGGAGCGCCGACCCGGCTCATCGACATCACCTTCAATCCCTGGGTCGGCCTGTGGTTCGCCACGGAACAGAAGTGGGCCAACGGCCAGGAGGTCCACGCCGACTCCGACGGACGCCTCTTCGTCTTCGACATCACCAAGCGCCTGATCAACGAGAACAACCGGTTGCGGAAATGGGAGGATGAAACCGTGCGCCCCTGGCCCCTGCCTTTTGCCGAGGAGGGAGAAGAGCTCGCCCGCTACCAGCGGTGGCAGACCCAGACCTTCGCCTGGCGTCCGCCCCATTTCGACCCGCGGATCGCCGCCCAGAACGGCGGCTTCCTGATCGGCGGAGTGCCCGGGTCGAAAATGAAGTGGTCCAAGGGCCCCGAACGCCGGACCGAACGATGGCGAATCGACGAGGTGCGCCAGGCCACCTCCCTGGCCCTGCAGGTCCAGGATCTAAAGCCAGAGAGCGGAAGGCCCCGCCGCAACGGGATTTTCACCCTGCGCATTCGGGCCGAGGCAAAGGCGGAGATTCGCTCGTACCTCCAGGGGCTCTTCGGCTACAAACACTCCGTGATCTACCCCGACTTTCCGGGCTTCGCCGACTTCGGCACACCCCACCTCAAGAGCTCGCCCTGAGCTCCCCCGGCAACGGCGATCACGGTGCCTCGGTCGCCGTCGGTACCAGGCGGGCGGCGAGGATCTGGCGAAAACAGACGTCGTCCTGCCAGCGCTCGACGTAGGCGTCGAGCCGCACGGCCCGGGTGCCCGAGGGCAGGGCATGGAAGAAACGGATCGGCTGCTCGACCCCTTCGCGATAGAAGGCCTGGCTCGTGGAAAATGCCTCCACGAAGTCGGTGCTCTCGGCATCGCGCCAGAAGATCCGCAAGACCAGGTCGGAGCTCGAGTCGGCTTCGACCCAGAACAACGTCGGCCACTCTTCGGCGAGCGGCAGAGATTCGTTCCGTAGCCGGATCACATCGGCTCGGCCGCCGAAACACAGGGCGCCATCGGGGCGGTCGTAGCGCCGTGCTTCAATGCCCTTCTCCGCCCGGATCTCCGACTCCCAACCCACGAACGGCGCCCCGTCGCCCGCTCGATGAATCGGCTCGATGGCCGCGATCTCGGACCGGTCTTCCAGCTCCGCCAGGTTTTCTTGCAGCGCACGCCAGGCACTGAACGTGTCGCGCAACAGATCGGAGAGGCGTGCGTCGATCGAGGTGGGCCTGTACTGCAGCGCCTCGACGTCGTAGCTCTCCCCGGCCAGCACCGACGCCAGGGCCTCGGCGACGAATCCCGCCACCAGCTGGTGCCCTTCCCGGTTGAAATGCGCGTGATCGTTGAAGATCGCCCAGGAGTGGCTCGACATCTCGTCGACATCGATCACTCCGACCCCCGCCTCGGAGCCCACCTCGAACGTCGCGTGGTAGTAGGGCTTCATCGGCGAGCGGCTGTCGGGCGCCCGGTAGTCGTAGGCCATGGGCCGGGTCATCAGCACGGGAACGGCGCCGTGCTTCCGCACCATGTCCACCATCTCGAGCAGGTCGTTGCGGTAGTCGTCGACCGAGACACGATTCACCTCTTCCGGCGGCTCGGCAGGTGCCTCTCCCGCCGCCAGGCGCACGGAGAGATACTCGGCGAAATTCAGAATCGCGATCTTGTGGTCGAAGATGCGGTAGATCCGGTGGGGAACGTAGGGTCGATACGCCTTGTCTTCCACCGTGTTCGGGGTCGACTCGTTGCCCCCGAAGCTGATCAACACCACGTCCGGATCGTAGTCGAGGAAGGGTCGCAGTCGGCGCACGCCCTGGAACGAGGTGAAACCGTAGACCCCGGCGTTGATCACCTCGATGCGTTCGGCGCCCACAGCCTCGGGTCGCAGGCTCTCGCCCAGCTCGTTCACCCAGGAGACCTCGTTACCCAAGGTGTTGGAGTCCCCCACCGCCAGCAGCCGAAAGGTGCCCGCGGGTTTTTCCTTCGGCAGCTCTTCGCCGCGATACCCGAGCTCGTTGAACGGAAACCTGCCCGGTTTCGGGCGCCAGAAGGTCTCCGCGTCGCGTTCGAAGTGCCGGCTGGTGAAATGACTCTTGAACATGCGCACCGAGTGCACCCCCGCCGCCTCGACCTCGAGCACGGCCACTTCGAAACGGAAGGGTCCGTGGCGCAGGAAGAGCTCCGCCACCAGCAGGACCACCAGCAATGGAATCGATGAAAAGACGAGGGTCTCGAGCCGACCGGGCTCTTGGGGTGAAGACATGGCGAAGCTCTCGTAGGAATGGCGAACGCTCGCAGCGAGGGCAGGAATCTACCATGACACTTCCATGCCGAGCCCGGCCCCTCGGTATGCCGAGCCCGGGGTATGATCGTGGCGAATTTCCCAGGAGGATCCCCCATGGACGCTCTGGCCCGCCCGGTTCTCGCCGCTTTCGAAAACGCGAACTTCGTCATGAGCCTGCAGCTCGGGGACCTGAAGAACGACGACGCGATCCGCCGCGCGCGCGACGGCGCGGGGGCCTCGATCAGCTGGATCGTCGGTCACCTGCTCAGCTTCCGCTGCCAGGCGCTGCAGGGTTGCGGAGTCGAGCGCGACGACCCCTACGCGGAGAAGTTCTCCTTTCAGGCACCCGCATCCGACGGCAGCGACTACCCCGACATCGTCCGGCTCCGGCAGGACTGGATCGACCTGCACACCGAGCTCACCACGACCCTCTCCGGACTCTCCGCCGACCAGCTGCTGGCCGAAGCCCCCACCAGCACTCCGATGGAAGACCCCTCGGTTCTCGGTGTGCTCTCCTTCTACGCCTGGCACGAGGCGTACCACGTGGGCGGCATCGGCATGCTGCGAGCCGAGTGGGGCTTCCGGCGCACCCACGAGCTGGTGCTGGAATCCATGTCCGGCTCGGAGTCGCAAGACAAGGACCCATGATCCTCCGGAATCCGGGCCCGCTCCCGGCTCGGCACCGTCATGAGCGAGACATCATGAACGAGACATCATGAACGAGACACCATGAACGAGACACCATGAACGAGACACCATGAACGAGACACTGCAGCAGATCGCCCGGGCCACTTCCCTGCGGGAAGGTCCCGAAGGAGTGGCCAATCTCCTGCGGATCCTGCACCGAGCGGGCCCCCTCGACCTGAAAGCCCTCTCCCGGGAGGCTCGGCTGCCCGTTCCGGTCTTGTCTGCCGTCCGCCGGGAGCTGGAAAAGGAAGGGCTCCTGGAGCGCAAAGGAGGCCTCTCCCTCAGCGACTCGGGGCTACGATTCGTGGAAGAGGTGCTGGGAGTGCGGGCACGACACGAGCCGCAATGCTCGACCTGTCAGGGTCGAGGCCTCGAGATCGCCCCCGAGCTGGAGCCCGTGCTGGCCCGACTCCGGTTGCACTTCGAGCGTATGCCCGAGGTCGACGTGACCCTCGACCAGGCCTTCTGCAACCCCGAAACCAGCCTCCGACGCGCGCTCTACCTCTACCGCTGCGGCGCCCTCGAAGGCAAACGGGTGCTCTTTCTCGGAGACGACGACCGCATCAGCCTCGCCTCGGCGCTGCTCGGTCGAGCTCTGAGTGGGGGCGACTGGAGCCCGCGCCTTCTGGTGGTGGAGAAAGATCCACGGATTCTGGCCCTGCTGCGGTCGGCCGCCGAAGAAGAGGAGATCACCCTCGAAACCCTCGAGCACGACCTGCGCCAGCCCCTGCCCGAAGACCTTCTCGGTGCCTTCGACACCTTCGAGACCGACCCGCCCTACACCCCCGCCGGGGCCCGGCTCTTCGTCTCTCGGGGCGTGAGCGCCCTTGCGTCCGGACCAGGCTTCCAGGCCTTTCTCTCCTTCGGCTCCCGCGCCCCCGACGACCTGCTCGAAATCCACCGCGACCTCGTGGCCATGGGCCTCGCCGTCAGCGAGGTGATCCCCGCCTTCAACGACTACCCGGGCGCCTCTCTCCATGGCGGCACCAGCCAGATCCTGCGCCTCCAGACCACTCGCCAGACCACCCCGCTGGTGGCCGAGTCCTTCGACGAAGCCCTCTACACCGGCGAGGTCTCCCCCACCCTCCGCCTCTACGGCTGCAAGTCCTGTCGCCACAAGACCCGAGTCGGCCAGGGCCAGAGCTTCACCACCATCGAGGCTCTCAAGGCCAGCGGCTGCCCCCGATGCAACCACAGCAAATTCCGCCTCCTGAAGCGTTTCAAGACCTCGCCTGGCAGCCTCACCATCCCGAGGCTGGACGAGACCTGAGTCGACGCGCTCTCATTTGATCTCACGCACACTCACAGGCGATCCTGGGCTCGATCTCCGCGCTGAGGCTCATACGCTCCAGCCGGGAGACTCGGGCCTCGCGACAGCGCTCGCAGGGGGCGAAGAGCTCGAGGTCCCAGGTATCGGCGGTGACGACACCGGTACCTGGGAGGGCGAGGGCGCCGTCGAAGGTTTCTTCGAGCTGGGCCAGGGTCGGTGGCGTGAAGAGGCCGAGACCGGTGAGCCGTTCGAGCTCGCCGTTGCCGCCGCGGACCGGGATCAGCGAGACCTGCACGGCTCCGTGCTCGAAGGCGAACGCGGTGGACTCGATCGCCCAGCGCACGTTTTCTTCCGGCGGAACGAAGGGGGCACCCACCAGCACGAAGGCACGCATCTCGACCTCCCAACCGGCGAGGGTGGCCGCGGCGCGCTCGAAGTCCTCGATGGAGGCTCCCTTGCGGAGCCGGGGCTGCGCCTCGGGGTGGATGGTCTCGAGGCCCATGGCCACCTGCAGGCGACCGTCGAGGGAGTGGGCCAGGTCTCGGCAACGCCGGCCCAGGAGCCGCGGGTGGCTCTCCACCACGACCCGCTCGAAGGGCTGGCAGAGCTCTACGATCTCGGGCAGGTCGTCGTCGGGCACCGCCGAGGGATCGAAGAAGTTGCTGGCGTTGTAGAGCTTGAGGGTCGAGCCGCTGCCGGAGTCCGGCGGCTGCGCCCGGAGGGCCTGGCGGAGCTGCGCGGGGAGGGCTCCGGGCGGGGTGGGTCCGTCGAGAGTGTAGCGCCAGAGATCGCAGAACACACAGGTGAAGGGGCACTCCTTGCCCGAGAGAAAAACCGTCAGGGCCGGGACGAGGCGCCCCTCCGGGAGCCGCTCTTCTTCGAGCAGCCAGCCGTGGGGGCGCCAGGGATCGACCTCCGGCTTCGGTGGCCGCGCGGCACGGACCCTCGCCCGAGCCCGCGCGGCCGATTCCGCCTCACCCATGCAGACCGAGATAGTGCTGGCGATAGACCTCCGGATCGACGCCGAAGCCGGAGACCGTACTCGAGGCCGCCACCGCACCGTCCTGGAAGCGCCGTTTCTCGAAGATGGGCATCTCGATGCCGGCGATCTTCTGCAGGCCGCGACGAATCACCTCGCCCTTCAGGTCATAGAGCTTCTGGTGATCCCCACCGGTCAGCTCGGCGAACGGGATGCTCTCCGCCACTCGGATCACCGACGGGCGGGTGAGAGGGCTGAAGCCGAGGAAGCCGAGCTGGTGGGCCGGCGCATAGGTCCGCACACAACCCCGGCTCTGCCCACCGCTGTAGGTGAGGGAATGTTTGATCGCGTCGACCCCCCAACCTTCCTGGTAGAGCATGGAATTGTTGACCACGCTGCGAATGGTGAGCTCGGGATTCTCCTCGATGGGATAGTCCTTGAGGTTCTCGTCGCCCCCGTCTCCATCGACGACATACCGCCAGTCGGGGTACCGCTCGCGGATCCCTTCGAGCAGGGCCAGCCCCACCGTGGCGCACTCCACGTCGAGGGGTTTGTAGTCTTCGATCACCTCCACCGCGCGCAGGGGATCGAGAGACTCGGAGCTCACCTCGATCGTTTCCCCCAACATCTCCAGGTCGACCCGCCGTAGAAACTCCCGAGCCTGCTGTGCGTCCCGCCCCGCGCCGTCGACGGAGAGGGTGAACGCCTTCAGGCGCGACGGGCTCTGGCCCTGGGCGAGGAGCTGCCGGTAGACCGCGAGCAACACCGCGCCGCTGTCGGCACCACCGGAGAAGAGGACCCCGAGGGGCTCTTTCTCGGGCACGGTGCGCAGCCAGTCTCCCACCTGGTCGAAGAGGGCTCCCACGTAGGCCTCGCCGATGGCGTCGAGATCGGTGGTGGAGGTCGCTCGCTCGGGAGCGAAGAAACGCCGGTACTGGGGATTGGGATCGGGGCAGCCGATGAGACGGATCACCGTGACATGGTGGGCCGGCACCATGCGAGTGTAAGTGGGGTGGAACTGGTTGCCGTAGCCGTGCTCTTCGAGGCAGCGGCGAATGGCGTCGATCCGGTCGGCCACGATCAGCATGGGGCCGTCCTTCTCTTTGGCGAGGAAATACCGTAGTGGCCGGTCGAGGCTGCGGGCGAGAAACACCTGCTCGCCGTTGCGAGCCACCAGTGCAAACGAGCCGCCGATGCCCAGCACGGCCTCGGGATCGGGGCTCAGCAGGAGCTTCTCGGCATCTGCCAGATCCATGTTCGAGATCTGCTGGCTGGCGGGATCCACCAGATTCAAGATACGCGCCACGGGTTTGTCCATCGAATCGCCTCCTGATATCGGGCGGGCGCCCGGCGTCGTGGGTGTCGGGTTGATTTGTGCAGAGAAACCAGCATGCAGCTCGGTGACACACACCAGCACCTGAACAGCGCTAGTTTACGATAGTGGGAGGAGTCTCGGAACGCATCCGAGACTCCGGCAACTTTCAATCGCTCGGCTCGGGAACCTCTGATCGATATGTCTCTCTTCTTCGAAGCTCTTTCCCTCGCCCTGGTGCTGCTTCCCGCCGCGTTCAGCTGGTGGAGTGGTCGGCGGCTCCTCCGCAAGCTCGACGACCCCCTCTTTCCCGAGCTGTATTTCGCCAGCACTCAACGCCAGGCCCAGGTTCTCGGGGCCTGTGTAGCTCTCGGCCTGTTCGCGAGCCATCGGCTGGCGGTTCCCAAGATCCTGCTGCTCCTCCTCACCTACGCCATCGCCAGCTTTCCGTTTCGCCGCGTGGCCTTCGCGGAGACCTGGAGCCTCGGAGCGTACCTGAGCCACAGCGCTCGCTTCTTCCTCGCCTTCTTCGGCCCCATCTCGTTTCTCGCTCTGCTGCCGGGCCTGGTTCTCACCGCCTGGGAGCAGCTCGGCACGGAGCCGGCGATCGCGGCCGCGGTCCTGCTCGGAGGTGCGAGCCTCGCCTGGCAGGGCCTGAATGCCAGGATCTTCTCCGAGCTCCTGTGCGCCGTTCCCCTGGATCTTCCCTGGCTCACCGAATCGTTTGCCCGGGTTTTGTCTCGAGCCCGGTGCCCGGAGCCACGAGTGGTGCGGGCCGGACCGGCCGGTGGCAACTGGGTCAACGCCTTTGCCCTGCCCTCACTGGGCACGCCCCGGGTCGTCTGCAGCCATTCCCTGCTCGAGGCCCTCGGACCCGCAGAGGCCACTGCCGTCTTCGCCCACGAGCTCGGGCACCTGGAGCACTACGACCGCAAGAAGCAGCTTCTGGGCCTGGCCGTCCATCTCCTGCTGGTCGTCATCGCCATTTCGGTGGTCTTCCTGCTCGGTCTCGAAACGCCCGCGACCGGGCTCTGGACCTGGGTCTGGCCGGTGGCCTGTCTGCTGCTCTTCCAGCGCGTGCTGCGGCAGAACCAGACGCACGAGCACGAGAGCGACCTGCGCGCCCTGGAGCTCGGTGCCGATCCCCAAGCGCTGATCGACGGCCTGGGAAAGATCCATGCGCTGACCCGGATGCCGGGGCGCTGGAGCGCTCGGGTCGAGACCGAGATGTCGCACCCCAGCCTGGTGCAAAGGGCACGCGCCATCCGCGAGGCCGCCGGCATGCCGCCGCCCGCCCCGGCGGTACGCCCCGACACCGGCTCGGAGCCCGCGGACTCTCTGCTGCTGCGGGCGGCCGATTCGAACACCGTCGTCCTCCTGGCCCGCGACCGGCTGCACTGGCTGGAGGGCGTGCCGGACGAAGCGGCTACCCGCCCGACACAGGCTCTCGCCGCGGCCACGGATCGCCATTCGACACTCTTCACCGAGATCCGGGATCTGCGAATCGAGCCCCTGCGCGGCGGCCGTTGGAGCCTGCGCGCGACCGGTGCCGGCGGCAGAGTCCGGCAGCTCCTGCTGCGCCCCGAGGACACCGCCGCCGCCAAGAGCTGGCTGCGCGGGGTCGAGCCCCTGCTCGCGGCCACGGCCCCCGGCCAGACCGAGCACAGCGCCGCCGCGAGCTTCGGTGCGGTCCTGGCCCGGATCGATGCCGTTCTGCTGATGCTCCTGAGCCTCTTGTCGACCGCACCCGGGGTTCTCGGGCTCTCCGCCCTGCTGACGTTGATCCGCCCGGCCCAGAGCAATCTGGCCGCCACCGGGTTCCTCGCCCTCTTCGGTGCGGCGCGGTCTCTACCTCCACCCAACGAGCTGCTGGCGGTAGACACCGACCGTCTCCTGATCTGCTTCAGCTTCTTCTTCCTCGGCGGCTCCCTGCTGCACGTGGCCCGGCGCCGCTACCTCTCGAAGATCCAGGAGCCGGCCTGGACCCGAGGGCTCACCTTCGCCTTCCTGGGTCTCGCCGTCGCCTTCTCCCTGGCCTGGGGCGCGAGCCGGTTCCTCGCCCCGTCTCCCGGGCTCCAGCTGCACTTCTGGGCCCGGAGCCTGCCGGTCGCCTTCACCGCCGGCCTGGGCCTGCTCGCCGCCGCCTGCACCCTGCGCGGCCGCCGGGGACGCTGGATCGGCGGCGGCACGATCGCCCTCGGCCTCGCCGGCCTGGTTTTCCTCGCCTCGCCGTGGTTCCGCACCCACGGCACCCTCGACCCCTTCGCAACCCAGGGAGAACCGCTCGACCTTCGGCCCCTCCAGCTGGACCTGGTCGGCGAACGAGAGCTGGCCGGCTCGGTGTTCGAGCTCGAGCTGTCGCCCGGAGGCAGGGCCCTGGCCTGGAACCACCCGCAGGCATCGGAAGATGCGGACGACTACGACTACGGGAGCTCCGACCCGACCCGCTACCAGATCGAGGCCGACGGCGAGATCGTGGCCGAGGTCGAGGGGCTGGACTTCGAGTTTCTCGACGACGAACGTTTCGGCCTGCTGACGTCGAGCGAGGAGGGGGTGCTGCTGTGGGTGCTCGAAATCGGATCCGACGAGGAGCCGGCGCCCGCGATCGTGCTCCCCGAGCTCGACGGACCGAGGCTCTCCTTCGATGGCAGCGACCTCTGGCGGATCTCCGCCTGGAGTGAGGAAGACCTCTCGATGATCGACCTGGCGGGGCGCCTGGGCGATGCCGAATTCGAACGATGGAACGAAGAGGATCCGGAATCCATGAGCACCACGACCCTGCTGGTCTCGAGCGCCGGCCAGCGCCTGCGGCTGGAAAACGATTTCGGCTTCGAAGACTCCATGGTTCTGGGGCTCTTTCTGGGCCTCAGCGGCTCCTCCGGCCAGACCCGCCTGCAGCTGGAAGACGGAAATGGCTGGCGGGAGGTGGCGACCACCGGCCTGGGGATCGAGTGTGTTGCCGCCCGGGCCCCGGAGAACGCCTTCTACTGCCTGACCACGGAAGAGGACGACGGCACCCTCTGGCGTCTCGACCCCACGAGCGGTGACCTGCTGGCTCTCGGATCGATCGGCACGGTCGCCACCTTGATGTCAGCCAATCCCGATGGCCGGCTCTTCCTGGAGCCTTTCGACCACGACGGCCTCCTGGTCGATCCCCGAGCTCTCACCGGAGGCTGGATCGATCTCCCTCCCGAGCACGCCGCCGACCTCTCCGGCCCGTCGCTGGGAGAGCTTCCCGAAACCCCCGGTTGGATGCAGGGTTTCCTCGAAGCGGCCCTCGACGAATTCGAGCCGCCGATCACCCTCGACGTCGATGGCTCGAGCGTCGCCATGGCCGTGCCCGTGGGTGACTCGACCCGGATCCTGCGTTTCTCGATCTCCGCTCCCTGACCCGCAACCCGCCGAAGAACCCACAGCGCGATAGACGCTCGCCGCTCCTGGCCCGTTTGATTCCTTGCAGGGGATCGTCCCACGTAGAATGAGAGAGACTCCGGAGGTTCCCGCGGGAAACGAGCTCTTGCAAGATCAGCACAAACCGAGCATGGACCGGAGGCTCCGCTGCCTCTGCATCACCCTGCTGCTCGTCTGCACGGGAGCGGCCCGGGGAGTGCCACAGGCCGAGCCGGAGCCCGCTCCCGAACCCTGGCGAGCCGCGGGTCTCGACGAGTACGAGGCTGCGGCTCACCTGCTCCGCCGCCTGACCTACGGCTCCCGCCCCGGGGAGGTGCTCGAGGTGGTGGCCTTCGGCCTCGACAGCTGGATCGAGCGCCAGCTGAGCGGTGATTCCCCGGGCCCCGAGGTGGCGGCAGCCCTGTCTCGTTACGAGGCCCTGCAGCTCGATGCCCAGGACGTCGCCCGGCAGTATCCGCACCATTCTCGCGTGGTCGCCGAGGCGATCGCCGAAGGCGAGCTCACCCGCGAGGCGATCGAAGGGGAGCTCGGCGCGGAATCCATGGGGGCCGCCCAGGCCGCCCTCGAAGACTTCGCCGAGAGTCGCGGCTATCGGCCCATCGGCCAGGTCGTGTCGCAGCTCCGCGGGCAGAAGATCTACCGCGCTCTGCTCTCCCGGGCCCAGCTGCGAGAGGTCTTGACCGACCTCTGGTTCAATCACTTCAATGTCACTTCCGAAGACAGCGAGACCCGTCGCCACGTGCTCTCCTACGAGCAGGCTGCCATTCGCCCTCATGTGCTCGGCTCCTTCCGCGACCTCCTCGGCGCCACCGCCCGCCACCCCGCCATGCTCATCTACCTGGGCAACGCTCAGTCGGTGGCCGAGCCGACCCGCCAGACCTCGTTCGACCGGGCCATGCAGTCGCTGGGCGAGTTCTCACCTCTCGGCGACCGGGGCCGCCGGAAACGTCTCGCCGCTCTGCTCGGCTGGCGACCCTTCGCAGATCGGCTGGCGAGACACCGGAGGGATCCGATCCCGCGCGGGCTGAACGAGAACTACGCCCGCGAGCTCCTCGAGCTGCACTCCCTGGGGGTCGAGGGAGGGTACACCCAGCACGATGTGGAAGAGGTGGCCCGGGCCTTCACCGGCTGGACGGTTCTTCCTCAGCGCCGGCCGAAGCCCGACCTGGAACGGGCTCTGCGTCTGGCACGGAAAGAGGATCTCGGGTTCGTGGTGGAAGGGCAGTTCCTCTTTCGTCCGGATCACCACGACGGAGAGCAGAAGAAAATCCTCGGCGTCGAGCTCCCGGCCGGACAGGGGATCGAAGACGGCGAGCAGGTGCTCGACCTGCTCGCCCGCCACCCGGCCACCGCGCGGCGGGTGGCCACCAAGCTGGCGACCCGCTTCGTCTCCGACGACCCTCCTCCGAAGCTGGTGGCACGATTGGCCGAGACCTACCTGCTGCACAGCGGCGACCTGCGGGAGGTGATGCGGGCTCTCCTGCAATCACCCGAGTTCTGGCGCGAGGCGCGAGAGCCCTCGAAGCTGAAGACTCCCTTCGAGCTGGCGCTTTCCTCGCTCCGCGGCCTCGACGCCCGGGTCGAGCGCCCCGGACCGCTGATCGACTGGCTGCGCGGGGCCGGCCAGCCGCTCTATGCCTATGCGGCACCCACCGGCTACCCCGACCGGCTCGAGACCTGGGCCAATGTCGGCTCGGCTCTGGCGAGGATCAACATCGGCCTGGAGATCGCCCGGGGCAAGCTGCGCGGCGTACAGCTGGATCTGGATTCCATGATTGGAGGTCAGCAGCTGAGCACCTACAAAGAGGCCGTGGAATTCTTCCTTCCCCTGCTCTTGCCGGAACGAGAGCTGAGCGACGAGCTCTGGCGGCTGGCCGGCCTCGCGGACCGGTCGGCGAAACGTCTCGACGAGCCGGATCCCGAAGCTCCATCGGAGACCGGAGACGGGGCCGCGACCGCAGTCGAGACCACGACCGGAGCCACGGCCAATACCGCAGAACAGAAACGAGCACGCCAGACCCGGCGTAGGGCTCTCTACGCCCTGGCTCTGCTGATCGCCTCCCCGGAGTTTCAATTTCGATGAGCCACAATGCTCCGCACCCCATTCGCTCGCGGCGAGAGGCCGCCGGCTGGTCGCGCCGGCTCTTCTTGAAGTCGGGTGGGCTGTCTCTTCTGAGCCTCGGGGCGGGCCCGGTCTTTCTCGACCGACTCGCCCTGGCGACGACCGAGGCACCCCGGCCCCGAGTGCTCGTCTCGATCTTCCTGCGCGGCGCGATGGACGGCCTGATGGCGGTGCAACCCCTGGACGACCCCGAGATGGCCAAGCTGCGGCCCAATCTCACTCTGTCGCCGAGCCGCGACGCTCCGCTTCCCCTTCTGGAGCTCGACGGACGTTTCGGGCTGCATCCGGCCCTGGCGCCGCTGCACGGTCTCTTCCAGGAGCAGAGCCTGGCGATCGTGCACGGTGTGGGCTCGCCCAATCCCACCCGCTCCCACTTCGAAGCCCAGGACTACATGGAGATCGGTACGCCGGATCGCAAGAGCACCCCTTCGGGCTGGCTCAACCGCGTGTCGGCCGCCGCCGTGGGCACCGCTTCTCCCTTCCGCGCCATCTCCCTGACCCCCGATCTCCCGCGTTCCCTGACCGGCAGCGCCCAGGCCCTGGCGATCGAGGATCTCTCCCGGTTCCGCCTGCTCCTGCCGCAACGCAACGATCACCTCGCCAACAAGATCGGCAGGGATGTCGAGAGCCTCTACGAACGGGCGGCTCGGGGTCTCGTGCGGCACCGGATGGCGGAGATGTTCGACGCTCTCCGGCTCTTCTCCCAGCAAGATCTCGAGACCTACCGTCGCGAGAGGAGTGACACCTACCCCGACAGCACGCTGGGGCGCAGCCTGCTGCAGATCGCCTTCCTGATCAAGGCGGGGGTGGGGCTCGAGATCGCCTGTGCCGAATCCGACGGCTGGGACACCCACGTGGGGCAGGGCACCACCCAGGGCGCCTTCGCCGAGCGCGCCGGAGACCTCGCCACGTGCCTGCAGGCCTTCTGGCGAGATCTCGGTCAGCACCAGGAACGGGTAACGGTGCTGACCATGACCGAGTTCGGCCGCGCCATCCACCAGAATGGCTCGGGGGGCACCGACCACGGCCACGGTTCTTGCCTCTTCGTGCTCGGAAACCAGGTCCGAGGGGGCGCGGTGCTCGGGAGTGTCCCCGAGCTCGCGCCGGAGAATCTCTACGAGGGCCGCGACCTGCCGGTGACCACCGATTTCCGAGCGGTCTTCGCCGACGTCGCGGGTCGGCTCTTCGATATCGACGACGACGAACGGATGTTCCCCGGGTGGACGGGCTCCCGGTTTCCCGTGCTACTTTGAAGCCCGAAACCGCCAACCTCGAGATGTGGAGGGTACCCATGCGAAGAATTCTTCTCAGCGCTGCTCTGGTCGCCGGAGCCCTGATGCTCTGGCCCACGGGACAAGTCGTCTCGCAGCAGGTCCGCCAGGTCTTCATCGCCAATTTCCCGGAATCCCAGGAGGTCCACGGGACCGTGGCGGTGAACCAGCCGATCCCCGCGGCCGTGGCCTTCCGCCGCGAAGAGGTGGTGGTGCCGCCGATCGACCGGCTGGAGACCGGAGCCCTGATCGACGGCGGGATCGTGGAGACCGCCGGGTTCACCACCATCGACCTCAGCCTGCAGGGAGAGGTCCGTGGCACCCAACCCCGCGACGGCGAGGTCGGCGCGATTCTCCTGCCCGACGAGCCGGCGGTGCTGCGAGCGTTTCTCGAGGGCCCGGAGATCCAGTTCTCGCTCGAGGTCGACGCCCCGATCAACGGCCAGACGGTGCCCTTCGTCGACTCCGAGCAGGCGGTCCGTTCGATCGGCTTCCCCAGGTACCGGATCTACTTCTACAACACCTCCAACCGCACCGTGGAGGTGAACCTCTACGGCTACCTGAAGCACTGACGCTGGGTCGAGTCAGCGTTCCTTCCGCCAGGCCTCGAAGGGTCGCGTCGACTGCGGAGGCTCCGAAATCCTTCTCGGTGCTGGGTCCAGAAGGTCTCTTCGGCACGAGTTTCGGAATTTGACCCAGTAGACCTACGGCTCGCACGCGAAAGGACGAGATGAAGAGAAAAGAGCTGATCAAGCTGGGCTTCGGCCGCCGCGACCTCGCCGACGCCGCGATGGCCGCCGCCGCGGCGGCGGTGCGGGCGGGCCTGCGCAAGCCCGCCCTGCGTCGCTTGCTGGTCGACGTACGCTCTCAGCCGAGCCAGTTCCTGGAGCACGAGCACTTCGCACCGGTGGCCGCGTTGCTGGTGGCTGAAGAAGAAGCCCGGGCGGGCTTCACCGAGCGCAAGGAAAAGGCGCCCTACCAGCGTTGGGGAGACGATATCGACCCCCAGGCGATTCAGCAGATGGAAAACGCCTGCAGCCTGCCGGTGGCCGCCGTGGGCGCCCTGATGCCCGACGCCCACCTCGGCTACGGGCTGCCGATCGGCGGCGTGCTCGCCACCCGCGGCTCGGTGATCCCCTACGCGGTCGGGGTCGATATCGCCTGCCGGGTCAAGATGTCCGTGCTCGACTTGCCTCCCGGCGCCCTCGAAGGCCAGACCGACCGCCTGCGGAAGGTGCTCGAGCGGGAGACCCGTTTCGGGATCGGCTCCTCGTTCCGCGATCGGCGCCAGCACCCGGTGCTCGACGAGGACTGGTCGGTGTCTCCGGTCACCCGGAAGGTCAAGGACAAAGCCTGGGCACAGCTGGGAACCAGCGGCAGCGGCAATCATTTCGTGGAATACGGCATCTTCGACCTCGAGGCCACGGCTCCCGACCACCCGCCGACGGTCGACCTGCCCGCCGGCAAGTACCTCGCCATTCTCAGCCACAGCGGAAGCCGCGGGCCCGGGGCGATGGTCGCCGACCACTACAGCCGGCTGGCCCGGGACCTCCACCCCGAGCTGCCCAAACACCTGAAACATCTCGCGTGGCTCGATCTGGCCGACGAGGCCGGGGAGGAGTACTGGCAGGCCATGCAGCTCATGGGCAAGTTCGCGGCTGCCAACCACGCCCTGATCCACCACCACATGACCCGGGCGCTGGGCACCGAGGTGCTGCTCGACGTCGAGAACCACCACAACTTCGCCTGGAAGGAGACCCACCAGGGCGAGGATCTGATCGTGCATCGCAAGGGAGCGACCCCCGCGGCCGATGGAGACCTCGGCTTGATTCCCGGTTCCATGGCCAGCCCGGCCTTCCTGGTGCGGGGACGCGGCAATCCGTCGTCCCTGCTCTCGGCGTCCCATGGCGCCGGCCGGGTGATGAGCCGCAAGCGGGCCAAGGAGAGCTTCACCTGGTCGCAGACCAAAAAGCTGCTCGCCGAACGCAACGTGGAGCTGCTCTCGGCCGGGCTCGACGAGGCTCCGATGGTCTACCGCGACATCGAGAAGGTGATGGCGGCCCAGAGAGACCTGGTAGAGCCCCTGGGGCGGTTCTTTCCCCGCATGGTCAAGATGGCGCCGGCCGGCGAGCGCCCCGAAGACTGAGCCCGACGAGACGATGCCCCAGGAAGCCCCCCTCGAATCCGTGAGCGACGAGTATCAGCCCGTCTCTCTACGCATCGGCTGGGGGTACCTGTCGTTGCTCCTCTTCGTGCTGGAGCTGGTCTCGCCGTTCCTGCTACGGATGCAGTCCTGGCGCCCCGACCCGCTGTGGCTCTGGCCCCTGGTCTCGCCCGCCGTGCTGCTGGTGCTCTCGGTGCTCGGCACCCTCAGCGGCCTGCTCGGGCTCAAATTCTCTCCGGACAAGGGCTCCGCCAAGCTCGGCCTGCTGCTCAACGGAGTGGTCTTCGCCTGTTTCCTCGTGGTGGTCGGCGCGATGTTCGTGATCATCGCCGGCCGGAGGTGAGGGCGGCTCAGGCGTCGTAGGGCTCGATTCCCTCGATCTTGTAGTTGCGCTCTGCGAGGTCGATCGAGGCGCCCAGCTTCAGACCGAGCAGGCTCTGGGCCATTTCCGATTCGTTCGACAACACGTCTTCCTCGGGCAGGCTGTTCCAGGGTCCGAGAATGGTGATCACTCGCTCGCCTTCGGGAGCCACCAGTCGCACCCTGGAGCCGATCACCACTTCGTCCCCCTTCACCACCGAGCTGTCGATGGGCCGTACCCGGCGCAGGTCGGCGTCGAGGGCCGACGCCCGGGCGGAGAGGTACTCGTGGCGCTGGCGGGCGCTCTTGTACTCGAAGTTCTCGCGCAGATCGCCCATTTCCCGCGCTTCTTCGATCGCCCGGCGATTGGCCGGAATCTCCTCCTCCGCCAGCTTCTTGAGCTCCTCTTCCTTGGCGGCGATCATGTCGGCGGTGGCGTAGAGCGGCGCCTCTTCGTCCTTGCGCAGCTGCGGGAAACGCAGCAGCAGGGCATTCAGGAGCGGCTCTCGCTGGTAGTCCTCGATGTTGGCCGTCCGTTCGAGGGCATCCTGGGCCTGCACCGCCTGGTCTTCGTCCAGATGCGAGAGGATCCGGGGCATCGTGCCACCCGACTCCACCAACGGCACCAGGCGGCTGGCCCGGTAGGGAGAGAACTCGTCGCTGCCGTAGGCGAAGAGGAACTGCTTGAGCAGGCGGATCGGGTTCCGGCCCAGCCATTCGGGCCGATCTGCCGCCCGCTCCACGAGCCAGGTGAAGGCCGCCGGGCTCTTGCGCGGATTCGAGACGAGCTGATCGAAGAAGCTCTCGAACCGCTGCTCGCCGTCTTCCAGCAGCGCTTCCATCAGGAAATCGAGGGACCGAGCGTCCTGCTCCACCAGCAGGAGCTCACTGAAGAGATCGGCCCAGTCGTCGCGCACGCTCTGGGCCATCTCGTAGGAGCGCTCCCGGAACACCCGGTCCTTGATGTTCGAGAAGAGGTTTACCGGCGTCTCCGAGACCTTGATCAACACCCGTGGCGCCCACTCGGCGCTCTTCGGCGCCTCGCCGGCCCGGTCGAGCTCGAACCAGATCTCGCTGGCGAGACCGGAGTCGGAAACCGCCACCTCTTCGGCCTTTCGGGCCAGCGTTTCCGCCATCCGTTTGCGCAGCTCGGCATCGCGCTCGCCGTCGCGGCGCAGAAGCTCCATCTGCTTGCGTGCATCCGCCGCCGCGAACGCTTCCCAGACGGCGTCTTCCGCGGCCTCGCTGCTCTCGGCCCAGAGGTAGGCTCGCTTGTTGCCCGGCGCCGTCAGCACCTGGGGGTGCTTGCGGGCGGCGGTCCAGAAACGGTTCCAGCCCGACTCGGTGACCACACCCTTGAGGTCGAGCTTGACCTCGGCGCCGGTCCTCGGCTTGTCGTAGCTGGTGAGCACCAGGCGCAGGAGCTCGCCGGGGTTCGCGTCGCGCAGCCCCTTCAAGACCTCCGGGTTCTCCATCTTGCGGTAGAGGATGTGGTCGGTCTCGAGGGGCTGCAGCAGCTTGGCAGCGCCGCCGAATCCCACCATCAGGCTCATCTTGCTGTCGAACTCCACCTTGAAGCTCTGGAGCGCCATGTTCACCTCGGCGACTTTTCCGGCTCCCTTCCCTTCCATGCGCACGATCGATCCGACGTCGAAGTCCAAGAGGCTTCGCAGGCGATCGAGCTTCTTCCAGATCTTCGGGATGTCTTCTACCGCCCGGTGCAAACCCACCATCTCGGCCATGGGCTCGAAGCTCGGGAGATGCCCCAACAACCCTTGCAGGGTCTTGAGGATCGTCTTGTGGAGGACCGCCGGCTTCACATAGAGGTGCCCCATCTCCCGGAGCAGCTCGAGCCTTTCCGCCCAGGCTTCCGCCTCGACCAGCTGCTCGTCGAGGAGCTCGGAGAGAAAACGGGCGTTGGATTCCGCTCCGGCGTTCTCCACCGCCTGCGCCGCGGCGAGGAAGAATTCCATGTCCTTGGGGTCCTTCTCCACTCGGGCGAGCCAATGTTCTTCGATCGAGTCGAAATCTCCCTGGCTCAGGAAACTCTCGATTTCTTCGGGGACAGGTCTTACGGGCCGGAACTTTCGCTTCATTCGACGAATCTCACCAGTGCATTGATTATCTGTATCGGGGCGAAAGAATAGAGTATAGGCGATGACGAGGTCGCCTTCATCTCGAGATCCACTCCTGGTGCGATTTCGGCAGGCCAGCAGCCGCGAGCTCGGAGCGCTCGTGGCAGAGCACGGCCACATCCTGGAGCTGCGTCATGTCCGCCAGATCCTCAACAATCCCTTCCTCACCGAGAGTGTAGTCGAGGAGCTGGCGAGCCACCGCCGGCTGACGTCGGTGTACGAGATCAAGGCCGCCCTTTGCCGCCACCCCAAGACGCCGCAACCTTCGGCCATGCGCTTCGTCTCGAGCCTTTTCTGGCGCGACCTCTTGGAGATCACCGTCGACGTGCGGATCCGTTCGGGTACCCGGACGTTGGCCGAGAAATACCTGACCCTGCGCCTGCCCCGGCTGACCCTGGGAGAGAAGATCGCCCTGGCCCGCCGCGCGACCGCCAACGTGCTCGCTCGGCTGGGGCAGGATCCCGACGCTCGGGTCATCGCCGCCTTGCTGCAGAATCCGCGGCTCACCGAGAGCGACCTCGAGCCGGTGGTGGCCGGCTCGAGGCACCCTCGGCATCTCGAGCTGATCGCCAAGGCTCCCCGCTGGGGCTCCAGCTACCGGATCCGTGTCGCCCTGAGCCTCAATCCCCTGGCACCCTTCCGCGCCCTGTTCCGAATCCTTCCGGATCTGCAGCGCGACGACCTCCAGGCGGTAGCGAACCTCGAGGCCCACTCGACGATCGTTCGCGAAAGGGCGCGGGAAATCCTCGAATCCAGGCGCCCCCCACCCCGACGAGCCGCCCTCGAATTTGACCCTTCCGAGCCCGCCGGATAGAGTTGAACGAGGGTTTGATTTTCCTCGGAATGCCCACTCCGTAAACGACGATTGCGAGCGGCTTCCTTCGGGCTCGATTCACGGTCTCGGCCACCGTGAGCCTCTCCTCGGTGCTGCGCCACCTGCGAGCCAGTGTCGGTATGCCCGGAGTCGCTTCGAACCAGGGACCGAATCCCCGGAGTCATGAAGAAAAAGCAGCGAGACGACGGCGAGAATCCCGAAGAAGAGCTCCCCGTCGAGCCATCCGGAGACTCTTTCGGGACCTGGCTGCGGAGGCAGCGCGAAGGTCGCGAGATCGATCTGCGAGAAATCGCCGACGCCAGCAAGATCGGCCTCCGCTACCTGCAGGCCTTCGAAGAAGACCGCTTCGACATTCTTCCGGCTCCGATCTTCGCCAAGGGATTCCTGCGTCAATACGCTCGGTATGTCGGGCTCGATCCGGAAGAGGTCGTCAACTTCTACCTCTCCGCCTGCCAGGAGGTCGACGCCGAAGACTCCTCGCTCGGACCGGTACGCCCCCCCCAGAGGCAGCCGAGATCCACCTGGCTGCTGCTCGTTGGAGCGGTCCTTCTCATCGTGTTATTCTGGTGGCTCCTCCATAAGGAGGAACGGTCGGCGCTCCGGGAGACGGAGCCGGAAAGCTCCGGACCTGCCGAGGTCGTCACACCTCCGAACGTGGAGGAATTCGATCCGGCTTCCGAGCTCTCGGAAAACGTCGGGCCGGCCGAAGAAGCAGCTCTTGCCGCGGACGACATGGCGTCTACCGACGGCGCCAACGGGGTTGCCGCGGAAGACGTATCGGCCGCCGAGGACGAATCGGCGATTCGGATCGTGTTGGATTTTTCGGGTGATTGCTGGATCGAAGCCTCGACCGACGGCGTCAAGCGCCTCGCGGCGACGAAAGTCCAGGGGGAGTCGATGATCCTCGATGCCGAGGAGCTCGTGGAGCTGAAGATCGGAGACGTGCAAGCGGTGCAGCTGTCGGTGAACGAGCAGCCGTTTGCGCTCACTCCTCGACGCGGCTCGACGGTTCTCGACGTCTCCATCGACCTGGAAACCATCGCGAATCTGGAGTCCGGGCGTGCAGGCTCGAATTCCACGGAATGAGACCGGAGCAGTATGAGCCAGCAGTCCGCACTCATCGATCAGATCTATTCGGGCACCAACCGCAACCTGCAAGTGCTGGCAGCGTCGGGCCTGGTACCGATTCCTCCCCAGGAGCTGATCCCCATCCAGGTCGCCCTCACCGGCAGCCCCGACTCCGAGGTCTCCTCCAAGGCGACGGAAGCCCTGCAGGGGATCGACGCCGGTCTCGGCAAAGAATTCCTCGCCTCGCAGGCTGGCGACAAAGAGCTTCGCTACTTCGGCCTCCAGAACCAGAACCCACTCTTCCTCGAAGCGATCCTGCGGCGGATGGACACCCCCCGCGATCTCTTCGTGCAGATGGCCGAACGGCTGCCGCCCGATCTGCAGGAGATTCTCGTCCTGCGCCAGGACGCCATCCTCGAGGAGCCTCGGATCCTGGTGGCCCTCGAGCAGAACCCCCAGGTTTCCTCGTACTGCAAGCGGAGGATCTGGGAGTACCGCGAGCACCTCTTGCCGAAGGACAAGGTGCCGCCCAAGGATCCGGAAGAAATTCTCGCCGAGGCCGACTCCCTGACCGAGGAAGAGATCCGGGAGGCGATCGAAGAGGCCAAGGAGAAGGATTCCGACGGCAAGGTGGAAGAGACCACCGGGCTGACCGCCGGCCAGATCCGCCTCTTGCCCATTCCGGTTCGGGTGAAGATGGCGCGGAATGCCGATCGCCAGGTGCGCAACATCCTGATCCGCGACACCAACAGCCAGGTGGCTCTGGCCGTCCTGCTCGGCAACAGCCTTCCGGATTCCGAGGTCGAGCAGATCGCCAACAGCCGCAACGTGGTGGGCGAGGTGTTGGCGGAGATCCCCAAGAAACGGGAGTGGATTCGTAAGTATGCGATCGCCAAGGCCCTGGTCAAGAACCCACGGACCCAGCTGGCCCAGTCCTTGCGTCTGGTGCCACGAATGACCATTCGCGATCTCCGGGAGCTGGCGCGCGACAAGAACGTCCCCGACGGCGTCCGCAGCATTGCTCTACGCCTCTACCAGGCCAAACGATGACCGTGGCTCGACTCGCGATCCGCCGGCACGAGCTCTCCGGCGCAGAAGGCGCCTGATGACCAAAGACTTCTACTCCGTACTCTCCCTCGACCGGCAGGCCAAGCCGAAGGAGATCAAGCAGCGGTTCCGCGAGCTCGCCAGGGAACGGCATCCGGATCGCTTCCAGGGAGACCAGAAGGAGAAGGCAGAGCTCGAGTTCCAGGACATCACCGAAGCCTTCAACGTGTTGATGGATCCGGTTCGTCGACGCCAGCACGACCTGGAGCTCGACCAGCCTTCCCAGCAGGCCAAGCACGATCCGGGTCGGGTTGCCCGGGCCTATCTCAACCGCGGGATCCGCGCCTACAAGGAGGGCCAGCTTCCCTCCGCTGCCGACTCCTTCGAGCGCGCCACCCAGGCCGACCCGAACAGCTACCAGGCCTGGCATCACCTGGCGCTGGTCTGCTCCAGGGAAGAACGCTGGTTGCCCAAGGCCCAGCAGGCGATCACCCGCGCCTGTGAGCTGCGCCCGGGCCACGTGCCCTATCTCAAGCTCGCCACCAAGATCTTCTTGCAGAGCAAGATGACGCCCAAAGCGAAACAGTATTACAATGAGGTTCTGAAACTGGGTGGAGCCGATCCTGGTCTTCGCAAGGCCTTCGAAGCCTTGGAGGGTTCTGCGCGCCCCGAGCAGGGCACGGAGAAATCCAGTCTATTCAGGAAAATCTGGTAATGCTGCGGATCCGATCCTACGGCTCGACAGATGTCGGCCTCTTACGCACCCACAACGAAGACTGCTTTGCGGTCAGCGATCGGGACCAGCTATACGTGCTAGCCGACGGTATGGGCGGCCACAACCACGGGGAAGTCGCTTCCCGGATTGCCGTCAACTCCATCTTCGAGTACATCTCGTCGGTCAACGACAACGACAGCACCCTGCCCCTGAGCTACGACGCCAACCTCCGCCAGCACTCCAACTCTCTCAAACGCTCCATCCACACCGCTCACGACCGCGTTCTCAAGGCGATTCGTGAAGACGGCTCCCTGCTCGGCATGGGGACGACCATCGTCACCGCCATGCAGAAGGAGCGGGTGTTGACCATCGCCCACGTCGGCGACAGCCGCGGATACCGCCTGCGCAACGGCCACCTCGAGTTGCTCACCCAGGACCACACCTGGGTCAACGAGCAGGTGGTGGCGGGGTACCTCTCGGAGGAGCAGGCGAAGTCACATCCGTTGAAGAACGTGGTGACCCGCGCTCTCGGCGGCGACAGCGACATCCTGGTCGACGTGTTGGAGACCGATGCCCGGCCCGGCGATCTCTTCCTGCTCTGCTCCGATGGCCTGACCACCATGCTGAGCGATGAAGAGATTCACGAGCGCATGGTCATGGACACCTCTCTGGAAGAGACCTGCAGGCGCCTGATCCACGACTCCAACGCCCGGGGTGGCTTCGACAACGTGACCGTGGTGCTGCTCAAGGTGGTGGAGGTGGCCCCCGGAAATCTCGAGGCCGACGAGAACGGCTTCCTGATGGGTCCCTCCGAAGAGTGAGCTTCCCCGCTCAGGATCCGAAGCGATAACCCGTTCGGGTACGTACCTCGAGCTCCGGATTCTTCGTCCGCACCGCTACTTCTCGATACCCACTCTCCCCCGACGGATGCTCCGCCTGGTAGCTCAGGAGGTAGTAACCATTGTTTTCGTCGGCGATCTTGCGGATCGGCGTGATGAAATTCACGAAGGACTCGTAGTAGCTGCCCCCGGTATCCGACGCCAGCTGGTTCAGGAAATGCCCCTGTAGATTGAAACCCGCCGACTCGTGCAGCAGGTTGATCGGGTAGATGGCGACGTTGTTGTCGTTGAGCGCCTGGCGGAGCTGCGGGTAGTACCGCGAGTCGGGCTCGGCTCCGAAGGCTCCGCCCCGGCGCACCTCGCCGAAGCCGAGGGTGAAGAGCAGCATGCTCTTGCGACCGACGATGCCCCGGGTCGATTCGGCCAGCAGCCGAAGGGCGTCGTAGATGCGCGTGGTCTGGTCTCGCAACGCGTCGCCCGAAGGCAGGCTCGCGAGCAGGGTCGGGCGCCCTTCCTCGACCTCTTCCCGGCGGCTCTCCCACTGGTTCTGCGGGTCTCGGCTGCGAGCCGCCTGCTGGATCGCTTGCTCGATGGCGGAGCGGCTCTGGGTGAAATCGAGATGAACCTTCAGCTTGTAGTCGTAGCTGACCACCGCGACCCAATCGCCGGGCAACATGTCTTTCGCCACCCACTCTCTCGCTCGTCGGGTCGCTTCGAGATGCTGGCGAACGAGCTGTGCCCGGTTGCTGGCACCGAATGCCTTGGGGTCGTGGAAGAAGAGGATCAGGAAACGATCGGCCAGCACCTCGTTGGGAGCGGGTTTCTGGACTCGCCCTTCCTCGCCGTCCCGGATCTGGAACCGGTTGCTGTAGAAGCTCACGCTGCTCGCCTGGCGCTGCACACCTTCTTCTTCGATGATGAAGTCGTCGGGACCGAGGCCGAGGACGACATTGCCGTCGCCATCGGTCACGAGGACGTCGAGAAGAACCTCCGAGACCTCGATCAGATCGGCAAACTCACCCCGAGGCCCGCTCTTGGCGAGCTCGTCGTCGGCAAGGCCGGAACCCGCGTGCAGGGCCACGAGCAGGCCGATGGCCAAGATCTCCATGGTTCGACGCGGAAAGAAAGACCGTTGCATCGCGCACCTCCTTACAGTTGCTGCCGAGGGCCGAGAATACCAACCCCGAGCCAGGTTGAAAGCAAGGGCGGGGCCAGCGCGCAAATTTCCGGGGTCACCGGCCACCGAGGGTCCGCGGCCCGGCGAGATCCGGGGATGTTCGATGAGAACGGAGTATACGGTGCCTTTGCCCACCGCTCCCGGCAGCAGGCGGGTGTCCGGATCGGGGCCGAGAGTGTCCTCTGGAGAGGTCGCCCGGCCGGCAGGCCCTGCAAGCCGGAGCCGCACGAAGAGAAGGCTTGACCCGGAGAGTCCCCCGAAGGTATCCTTCCGGCCCTGCTCGCGGTGTGCCGTGAGTGTGTCCGCGGGGCGTAGCTCAGCCTGGTAGAGCGCACGGTTCGGGTCCGTGAGGCCGGAGGTTCAAATCCTCTCGCCCCGACCAAACTACCCGAAAACAACTTCCCTCCCCAGCTCGAACCCTTCACGGGTCCTCTCGTCCGCGATCTCTTGCGGTCGGTTGTCAATTCTCCTATTCTTTCGTCCACCCCACGGTGATCGAACCCCTGGGCATGGCAGCACTGCTCGACCGAGCTCTCTGTCTTGGCCGGGTCGCGAACGGCCCCTGGCGACTCCTCTGTGGAACGCCGGGACACCCCGAGCCGAGACGCTCCGAGGCCGGTACGGCTCTTGCTGCACTGCTTCCGAGCGCAGAGAACGATCGAGCCCCAGGGCAAACACGCCCCGAGGGCTCGCAGCAACGGAGGAACAGGATGAGCGAAGCCACCATGTCCCAGAAGCAATGGTTCGGGCACCCCAGGGGCCTGTCGACCCTCTTCTTTACGGAGCTCTGGGAACGCCTCAGCTACTATGGGATGCGGGCCATCCTGATCCTCTTCATGGTCGACCAGATCCAGAACGGCGGTTTCGGCATGGACGACGGCACCGCCGCCGCGGTGTACGGCCTCTACACGGCGGGTGTGTACCTGCTCGCCCTTCCCGGCGGCTGGGTCGCCGATCGCCTCATCGGACAACAACAGGCCGTGTTCGTCGGCGGCGTCATCATCGCCGCAGGCCACTTCACCATGGCGCTGCCGATCATTCCGGGGCTCGCGGGCCTGGCGACCCTCAGCTTCTACGCCGGCCTGGCTCTCATCGTCATCGGCACCGGCCTCCTGAAACCCAATGTCAGCGCCATCGTCGGCGACCTCTACCCGGAAAAAGGCGCCCAGCGCGACGCCGGATTCTCACTCTTCTACATGGGGATCAACATCGGCGCCCTCGCGGGCCCGATCATCTGCGGCATCCTGGGTGAGAGCTACAACTGGCACCTCGGCTTCAGCGCCGCCGGATTCGGAATGGTCATCGGCCTGATCCAGTACCGCATGGGCCAGAAGTACCTCGGCTCGGCCGGCACCCTGTCCCAGACCGCCGAGGCCGTCGCCGCACGCAAGGGAGACTGGACCAGGCTCTATGCCGGCTCCGCCGCAGTAGTGGGCGTTTGTGTGCTGCTCTACCTGCTGCGAGGCACCCTTGGCCTCGACCTCTCGAAGCTCGCCCAGCTCACGGGTGGATTCATCGTCACCCTCGCGATCGTCTACTTCGGATATGTGCTGTTGGCCGGCGGCCTGACCTCGCGGGAAAAGAAGAGAGTCGTGGTGATCTTCCTCCTCTTCATCGGCGCCGCTCTCTTCTGGTCGGGCTTCGAGCAGGCCGGCTCGTCGATGAATCTCTTCGCCAGCCGCTTCACCGATCGCGTGGTGATGGGCACCGAGATTCCCGCCAGCACCCTGCAGTCGGTGAACCCCTGGTTCATCATCCTCCTCGCCCCGGTTTTCGGCTGGCTGTGGGTGCGCCTGGGGTCGCGGGAGCCTTCGATTCCGGTGAAGTTCGGGCTCGGCCTGGCGACTCTCGGTGCCGGGTTCCTGGTGATGGCCTGGGGCTCGACCTACATCCCCGAAGATGCCACCGGCTTCAACGGGGTGTCACCCATGTGGTTGGTGGTGACCTACTTCTTACACACCTGCGGGGAGCTCTGCCTGAGCCCGGTTGGGCTCTCGAGTGTCACCAAGCTCTCCCCGCAACGGCTGGTGGGGCAGATGATGGGGACCTGGTTCATGGGCGCCGCCCTCGGCAACCTGATCGCCGGCCTGGTCGCCGGGCGCATCGAGTCGATGCCCTTGCCCCAGCTCTTCAGCACCGTCGCCATGGCGGTGATCGTGGCCGGCTTCCTGTTCCTGATCTTCACGCCGGTGATCAAGAGGCTGATCGGCGATCTGAAGACCGAGTAGGGCAGCCCTCACTCCTCCTCGAACAGCCAGAGCTGCTCCGGCTCACCCTGGGTGAGCCCGGAGCCGGTGATGCCCAGGAGACGTACGGTCTGCCCGCGCCCGGCCTCGGTCTGGCGGAGGAGCTCCTTCGCCACGCTGCCGATGTGGCGGGCGCTGGTGGTCGAGTGCTCGAGGGTGCGGCCCCGGCTCAGGGTGGTGAAATCGGCATAACGCACCTTCACGGTAATCGTGCGTGCGGCGATGTCCCGCTTCGACAACCCCGCCGCCACGCGCTCTGCCAGATCTTCGAGCTGTGCATCCATCTCTTCGAGGCTTCGCAGATCACGCGAGTAGGTCCGTTCGTGGCCGAGGCTCTTGCGCTCGCGGTGGGTCCGCACCGGCCGTTCGTCGAGGCCGCGGGCGTAGCGGTAGAGCCCCCGCCCGTGGCGTCCGAAGCGCCGTGAGAGCACCTCCAGCTCGACCTCTCGCAGATCCGCCACGGTCTGTACCCCGAGCTTCGCCAGGGCCTTTTCCGTGGCCGGCCCCACGCCGTGCAACCGGCGCACCGGCAGAGGGTCGAGAAAGGCCCGGACCTGCTTCGGCTTGACCACGGTCATGCCGTCGGGCTTGTTGCAGTCGGAGGCGATCTTGGCGATCAGGCGGTTGGGGCCCACACCCACCGAAACCGTGAGGTTGCGCTCTTCCCAGACCGCTCGGCGGATGGCCCGGGCCACCGCGGTGGCGCTTCCCCAGGGCTCCAGATGCGTGGAGACATCGAGGTAGGCTTCGTCGAGAGAGGCGGGCTGGACCACCGGAGTGAAACGCCGGAAGATCTCGAAGATCTGCTCCGACTCGGCGCGGTAGCGCGGAAAGTCGGGCTTGATGAAAACCGCCTCCGGGCAGAGGCGAATTGCGCGGGCCGCCGGCTGCGCCGAGTGGACTCCATACCGCCGCGCCTCGTAGGAAGCGGCGGCCACCACCCCCCGCCCCTGGGGACTGCCACCGATCACCACCGGCAGCCCTTGCAGCCCCGGGTCGTCGCGCATGTGCACCTGGGCATAGAAACAATCCATGTCGCAGTGCAGAATGCGCCGGACCGGCTCGCCGTCCATAGGCGGCGAGCCGAGGTCTCCGGCGCTTGCGGAGGCAGCGTCGATACGGCTCGGGCTCTCGTCGCTCACCCGGCGATTATACGCCGGACTTACGCCTCGGCCCGCCACACGAAACCGGTTTCGACAAGCAGTGGATTTCGCGGAATTGCGTACGTTGGGCTGCCGCCAGGAGGCTCGACGTCGCGAGTGGCTTCAGCCCTTCGACTCTCTGACCTCGGTGATTGGCGCCTCGAAACGCGGACCCTACCCCTGGATCCCACCCTCGGTCATGCCGCGGGGATCGAGCACTTTCTCGAGCTCGTCTTGCGGCAGAACCTGGCGCTCCTCGGCGATCTCACGCACGGTGCGACCGGTCTTGAAGGCTTCCTTGGCGATGGAGGCGGCCTGGTCGTAGCCGATGATCGGCGCCAGGGAGGTGCACATGGCGAGGCTCTTCTCCACCATCTCGCGGTTGCGCTTCCGGTCGGCTTCGAGACCGTCGACACATTTCTCGGCCATCAGGCGACAGGCGCTGGCGAGAATCTCCACCGACTGCAGCAGGTTGTAGCCGATCACCGGCATCATGACGTTGAGCTCGAAGTTGCCCGACATGCCGGCCACGGAGATGGTGGAGTCGTTGCCCACCACCTGGGCGGCGACCATCAGGGCCATTTCCGGGATCACCGGATTCACCTTGCCCGGCATGATCGAGCTACCCGGCTGCAGGCTGGGAAGGGCGATCTCGGCGAAGCCGCAGCGCGGCCCGGAGCCCAGCCAGCGGATGTCGTTGGCCACCTTGGTGAGCGACACGGCCAAGGTCTTGAGCGCTCCCGAGGTCTCGACGGCGGCATCCTTGGCCGCCAGAGCCTCGAACCGGTTCGGCGCCGGCACGAAGGGGTGCCCGGTGGACTCCGCCATTCGCGCGATCACCCGATCGGCGAAGCCGGGAGGGGCGTTCAGGCCGGTACCGATGGCGGTACCGCCCAGGGCCAGCTCCGCGAGCCGGACCTTCGCCGCCTCGATCCGGGCATGACCGTTGCGAATCTGCTGCGCGTAGCCGGAGAACTCCTGCCCCAGGCGGACGGGAACGGCGTCCTGGAGATGGGTACGGCCGATCTTGACCACGTCGTCGAACGCCCGGGCCTTCGCCTCGAGGGCGGAGGCCAGCTGCTCGATGGCCGGCTCCAGGTCTTCTACCAGGGCGCCGTAGGTGGAGACGTGGATGGCAGTGGGAATGGTGTCGTTGCTCGACTGCCCGGCGTTGACATGGTCGTTCGGATGGACCGGCGCCTTGCTGCCCACCTCACCACCGAGGATCTCGATCGCCCGATTGGCGATCACCTCGTTGGTGTTCATATTGGTGGAGGTGCCGGACCCGGTCTGGAAGATGTCGAGGGGAAAATCCTGGTTCCGCCGGCCCGCGATCACCTCGTCCGCGGCCTGCACGATCGCCTCGGCGATCTCCGAGGAAACGATGTCCATCTCGCGGTTCACCACCGCCGCCTCGCGCTTGATCAGCGCCATGGCGGCGATGAAGCGAGGCGGAAAGGTCAAACCGCTCACCGGAAAGTTGCGGCGTGCTCGTTCGGTCTGGGCGCCGTAGTAGGCGTCTGCCGGAACCTCGATCGGTCCCAGGCTATCGGTCTCTGTCCGTTTCTGGCTCATATCGTTCCTCCGTCGATTCCGACGTTCGAGTTCTCGGTAGGCCCTCGAAGCCTATCAGCCCGGGGCGAAACCCAGTCGCTGGCGAGAGCGAGGATTTGCACCACGGGCTGCTATGGTATTTTCCATCCCCGAGCCAAAGGTAACGAATCGGCCTCTTCGTCCATCCCAGCCACCATGCCGGACTCCCCATCGGCCCCTCCCAGACTCCCTCCGCCACCCGAGGCGAACCCGGGGGATCCCTTGCGCCGAGCCGCCTCCGTGGCACCGTCCAACCTTCCCGGTCGGTTGCTCTCCGTGGCCCTGATCCTGCTCGCTGCCGGCTTCTTTTTCCTCTTTCGCCAGCCCCTGGACCAGCACCTGCCGCGGCTCGATCGCCGGCAGACACAGTCGCCGGAGCCACCCCAGGTACCGAGCAAGGCTCCGATCCCGGAACAGCCCGCGGAGCCGGAGGTTCGAATCTGGGCTTTCCAGGAGATGGAATCGGCATTGGAGCCCTTGCCCGAGCAGACGGCGGCCTTGATCGACGCCGGTCGCGAAGAGCTCGGCGGATTCGGTGATCTCGATTCCGAGGACGAAGCCCGGCGCCTGCGGGCTCGCTCCCAGTGGGAGAGCTGGGGGCCGATCTGGAAGAACCGGGTTCGCGCCATCCGCGAGCAGGTACCCCCGATCGACCAGTGCAACCGCCACGTTCCCCTCGAGCCGATCTGCGACACCCTCGCCGCAGCCCTACAGCACCTCGCCCTCGTTCCCCTCGCCACCAGCGTCGAAGAAGCCGTCTCCTCCCTGGACCTGGCGGAGCAGGTCTTGTTTCCGCCC
>CAZMEL010000034.1:0-41051 GCA_964565225.1 uncultured Thermoanaerobaculia bacterium
GGTTCCTGCTGGACCTCGTCTCCCGCACACCAGGGGTTCGCCGGAGCCGCCGATCTCGCGGATTCTGGCGAATCGACCTCCGGGCCTTTCGCCTTGCTCTGGTCGACTACCTCGAATCGGCCGCCCCAGATCTCGTCGAATGCCTGGACGTAAAGGGCACACTGAGCGACCTCCGCCAGCGCCTGGAGCAACCGCGGGATGCCGCTGCAAGCGGCCGCTTGACCGGCAAGATCCTCGACCAGCTCGGCTACCGCACCCCGTTCCAGGTACCCGCCGAGACCTTCAACCACGGCGCGGAGACCGTCTACCGGGAAACGCTCCGGCGCGAGCACCTGCACGAAGCAATCGGAGTCCTACAGCAGGAGCTCGAGGAGCCCGAGACCCTCGGCGGTGCGGCCCAACACCTGGCCCAATGCCGGGCTGGCATCGTCGACGAGTCGCTGGCGCCAGCCGAGCTCCGCCGCCTGATCTGCAACTTCCTGCTGGCCATGGACGGTGCTTCCGACCGCCACCAGCCGACCCTCCGCGAGGCATCGTGATGACGGCTTTCTCGTTCTTCTCCGCCGAGGATCCACACCAATACGTCGTTCGCCAGAGCGGCCAGGTGATGACCGAGACCCTCTTCGGTGACCGGGTGGTGCGTTTCCTGTACTCCCGGGGGCGTGAGAACGCCCCGACCCTCTTCAAGCTATTCACCGGCGCTCGTTTCAGCCACTGGATCGGAGCCTTGAATTTCGATCTTCCCCTGGCCCCACGCCTGCTCGGCCACCGCGGCTTTCTCCACTCGTGTGGGGTCGAGCTCGAGGAGTGCCTCGATCCGCCCGAAGCGCTGGACACTCCCCGGAAGATCTTCGAACGCAAGATCCGCTACGAGAGCTGCCGGCCCATGACCTCGGATCCGGACGCCGTAGTCTCTCCCGCCGATGCCCGGATGCTGATCGGCGAGCTCCACTCGGGCTCTCGCCTGTTCATCAAAGACAAGTTCTTCTCGCTCGACGAGCTCCTGGGCAAGGAGCCGTGGATCGAGAGCTTCCGGGGCGGTGATTTCGCCATCTTTCGGCTGACCCCCGAGAAATACCACTACAACCACACCCCCGTGGCCGGTGTCGTGGTCGATTGCTACGAGATCTCCGGGGCCTTTCACTCATGCAATCCCAGCGCCGTGGTCGAGCTGGTGACCCCCTACTCCAAGAACCGGCGGGTGGTCACCATTCTCGATACCGACGTACCCGGCGGCACCGGGGTCGGCAAGGTGGCCATGATCGAGGTGGTGGCCCTGATGATCGGCCAGGTGGTGCAGTGCTACAGCTCGAGGAGCTATGACGACCCGTGCCCCGTGGAGCCCGGCCTGTTCGTCGAGAAGGGGGTTCCCAAGAGCCTGTACCGGCCGGGCAGCAGCACCGACATCCTGGTCTTCCAACCCCATCGGATTCGCTTCGAGGACGATCTGGTCGCCAACCTGTACCGCCGAGACGCGAGTAGCCGATTCACCCTCGGCTTCGATCACGCCCTGGTGGAAACCGAGCTCCGGGTGCGATCGACCATCGCCCGGAGCCTCTGAGCGAGCGAAAAACCATGAATCACGAGTCTTTCGTTCTGTTGATCGCCCTGCTCCTCGCTCCGGTCTTTCTCTGGAGCTTTCGTGCGCTTCCCAGGGAGCGCTGGCAGATTCTGGCCTCCGTTCCGCGGTGGCGCAGCCCCACGGGCCGCTGGATCGGAATCAACTTCACCTACTACGGCTGGATCTCGGCCACGGCCTACGCCCTTGCCTTTCTTCTCTTCTTGCTGCTGATGGCCGCGATCCAGGTACCACTCCTGGTGGCCTTCACCATCAGCGGCGTCCTGCTGGCATGCACCCTGCCGGCCGCCCGCCTGATGGCCTGGCTGGTGGAGGGCAAGAACACCCATCTCACCATCGCCGGCGCTTCGTTCGTCGGCCTGCTGGTGGCCCCGATCGCCATCTGGCTCGCCTCCCGGCTCTCGCCGTTGCCCTTGCCGGTCAGCGAGCTGTTGATCCCTTCGCTCGCGGCGCTGGCCATTGCCGCAACCCTGGGAGAAGGTATGGGGCGCCTGGCATGTATCAGCTTCGGATGCTGCTACGGGCGCCCCCTCTCGGAATTCTCACCCCGAGTCCAGAGACTGTTCCAGAGCCTGAGCTTTCGCTTCGCGGGCAAGACCAAGAAGATCGCCTACGCAGCCGGCCTCGACGAAACGCGGGTCTTCCCGGTGCAGGCGCTCACGGTGATCTTCCTCTCGCTGCTCGGCCTGGTCGGTGTCTATCTCTTCCTGGAGTCGCACTTCGGCGCCGCTCTGCTGAGCACCGTTTCCACGTCGCAGATCTGGCGAATCTACTCGGAGACCCTGCGTGCCGACGACCGGGGTCCCGGACGCTGGACCGCCTACCAGCAGCTCGGAGCGCTCACCATTTTCTTCGCCGCCGCCGTGGTCTTTCTGCTCGACGGCACGGCATTCCCTGCGCCCGACCTGCCTTCCGCCTTCTCCGTGTTGTGGTCGCCCCAGGTCATCCTGGCCGCGGAGCTCGTGTGGTCGGTGGTCTTCTTGTTCAGTGGCCGCAGCCTGGTTACGGGTTCGGTGATCTCGATGCACGTGGTGGATCCCTGAAAAGGCAACATCCTTCAGATCCGGTCGCGGGGGCGGCCCATGAGGGCGGTGACGACGCCGTGCAGGATGCGCACGTCGCGGTCGGTGAGGTCGCTGCGCAGGAAGATGTTGCGCAGGGTGCGCTGAGTGGCGGGGCGTTTTTCGGGAACGCGGAAGAAGCCGTGGCTCTCGAGGCCCATTTCCAGGTGGTCGAAGAAGGAGTGGATCTCTTCGCGGTAGGCGGGGCGATGCTCGGTTTCGAGGAGCTGGCGGGGAGGGGTCCGGTCGCCGAGACGGAGCCACTCCCAGCCGATCAACAACACCGCCTGCCCGAGGTTCAAGGAGGTGAACTCGGGATTCAGCGGCACGGTGAGAGCCGCGTCGGCGAGCACGACCTCGTCGTTGGTGAGACCGATCCTCTCGCGGCCGAAGACCACTCCGCATTTGTGGCCCGCAGCAGCGGCAGAGTGGATCTCTTCGGCGGCACCGGTCGGGGTCACGGTGTGTTTCACCATGTCGCGACGCCGGGCGGTGGTGGCATAGACCCGCTGCAGGTCGGCGATCGCATCGGCCATGGTGTCGAAGAGCTTCGCTTCTTCGAGCACCACGTCGGCCCCGGACGCCATGCTCTGGGCCCGCTCGTTGGGCCAGCCGTCGCGCGGCTTGACCAGGCGCAGCTCGCGCAGGCCGCAGTTCAGCATGGCCCGCGCCGTGGAGCCGATGTTGTCTCCCAGCTGGGGCTCGACGAGGATGATCACGGGCGGGGAAGGGCTCATGGCGGGCCGAACGTTAACACGCCCTTCTCCGCCAACCGAGATCCATATTTCGTAAGTTTCGGACACTTCGCCGGCTCGTCCGGCCGAGCGGCGCGGTATTATGAAGCTACAAGAGAAAGAACCGGTTGATCGCCCATCCACCCGGCGGCGACCGAGGTAGGTCCACTCTCACTCACCCACGGAGACGGCGCATGCACGTCCTTTTTGTCGAACCTTCCTTCCCCTACAACCAGAGGCAGTTCGTCCGCGCCCTGCGCGAGGTGGGAGCTCGGGTGACCGGTATCGGCGAAGTCCCCATCGAGTCCGTGCCCTCGGAGATCAAGAGCTGGCTCTACCGCTACGAGCAGGTTCCGAGCGTCGTGCACGATCCGTCGATGATGGAGGCGGTGCAGCGAATTCAGGAGCGAGAGTGGGTCGATCGGCTCGAAGCCACGGTGGAGGCCCACATCATGACCACCGCTCGGGTGCGCGAAGCCCGAGGCATTCCGGGCACCAGCGTCGAGACCTCCTACCTCTGCCGCGACAAGCCGGCGATGAAGGAAGCCCTGCGCAAGGCCGGCATTCCCTGCGCCCAATCGACGGGTACCGATTCCCCCGAAGAGGTGCGCAAGTTCGCCGAAGAGGTCGGCTACCCGTTGATCATCAAACCCCGCGACGCCGCGGGCGCCGCCGGCACCTGGCGGGTGACCGATGACCAGGAGCTCGAGAGCGCCATGGAAGAAGCCTACGTGGGTCGCGGAGCCTCGGTGGCGGTCGAAGAGTTCATCGAGGGCCACGAGGGTTTCTACGACACGATCTGTGTCAAGGGCGAGGTGATGCACGAGTTCGCCACCCATTACTACCCGAACGTGCTCGAAGCCATGCGCACCCGCTGGATCTCGCCCCAGTTCATCACCACCAATCGGCTCGACGCCGAGGGGTACGAAGAGGTCCGGACCATGGGCAAGAAGGTGATCGACGCTCTGGGCATCGGCACCTCTGCCACGCACATGGAGTGGTTCTTCGGCCCCAAGGGCCTGAAGTTCTCCGAGATCGGCTGCCGGCCGCCGGGGGTCGGAGCCTGGGATCTCTACTGTGCGGCTCACGAGATGGACGTCTACAAGGAATGGGCAATGGCGATCGTGCACGGGTACCCGTCGCAGAAACCCTCCGGTGGCTACTCGGCCGGCCTGATCAACCTGCGGCCCGATCGCGATGGCCGGATCGTCGCCTACGAGGGCCTCGAGCTGCTCGACCAGCTGGGCTCGGCGGTAATCGATTTCCATTTGCCGCCGGTGGGGAGCTCCACGCAGCCCGTGGAGGCCGGTTACATGGCCAATGCCTGGATCCGGCTCCGCCATCCCGACTACGACCAGCTGCGCCGCCTGCTGAATACCGTTGGCGAGACGGTCAAGATCCGCGCTCGCTAGCCTTCCAGATGGCGCTGGACTTCGGGGCTTCCTGGGTCGACGGGGAAGCCCGCTTCGCTCTGTTCTCGAAACATGCCACCGCGGTGGAGCTCTGCCTGTTCGACGACCTGTCGAGCACGGCCGAGAGCCGGCGGCTTCCGCTGGAGCGAACGGCCGACGGAGCCTGGACTCTCACCGTGCCCGATCTGGTGCCGGGGGCGCTCTACGGCTACCGCGTCCACGGCCCCTATGCTCCCCAGAGTGGACACCGCTTCCACCCGTCGAAGCTGTTGATGGATCCCTACGCTCGGGCGGTCACCGGCGAGCCCGTGCTGCACCCTTCCTTGTTCCTCTCCCCCAACGGCCGATCGTGGACGCTCTACGGCGAAGACAGCGCTCCGCACATGCCGCGATGTGTTCTCGTCGACTCCGCGTTCGACTGGCAGGGCGATCGGTCACCCGCCGTGCCGTGGGAGAAAACGGTGATCTACGAAGGCCACGTGAAGGGGCTGACCCGGCTCCACCCGGACGTACCGGAAGCTCACCGTGGCACTTACCTCGGCCTCACCGCCCCCGCGGTGATCGAGCACCTGTTGGAGCTCGGCGTGACCGCGGTGGAGCTGCTGCCGGTGCAGCAGATCGCCTCCGAGCCCCATCTGCAACGTCGTGGCCTGCGCAACTACTGGGGATACAGCACGCTGGGATTCTTCGCGCCTCACGCCGGCTATGCCACGGCGGCAGACGGACGCCAGGTGTACGAGTTCAAGACCATGGTGCGAGAGCTGCACCGAGCCGGTATCGAGGTGATTCTCGACGTGGTCTACAACCACACCGCCGAAGGCGATGCTCACGGCCCGTCGCTGAGCCTGCGAGGGATCGACAACCGGAGCTATTACCTGCTCGGCCCCATGGCCCCACAGCGGTATGTCGACACCACCGGCTGTGGAAACACCCTCGATGCGAGCCAACCAGCGGCTCGCCGACTGATCCTCGACAGCCTGCGCTATTGGGCGGAGGAGATGCACGTCGACGGCTTTCGCTTCGACCTGGCGACGGCTCTCGGTCGCCAGGGCACCGAGTTCGGCAAGACTCTGGGCGTGCTGGGTGAGATCGAAGAAGATCCGGTGCTGGCGCGGGTGAAGAAGATCGCCGAGCCCTGGGACCTGGGACCGGACGGATATCGGCTCGGTGAGTTTCCACCGTCCTGGGCCGAGTGGAACGACCGCTACCGCGACGCCACGCGCCGGTTCTGGCGCGGCGACGGCCAGGCGGTGGAGCTCAGCCATCGCCTGGCCGGCAGCTGCGACCTCTTCGGCCCCCGGGATTCGGCCCACCGCCGCAGTCTCAACTACGTGACCAGCCACGACGGCTTCACCCTCGCCGATCTGGTGAGCTTCGAGCACAAACGCAACCTGGCCAACGGCGAAGACAATCGCGACGGCACCGACCACAACCTGAGCTGCAACTGGGGCGCCGAGGGGCCCAGCGACGATCCGGCGATCCGAGCCCAGCGACTCCGGGCGAGCAAGAACCTGCTGGCAACCCTCTTCTTCTCCGCCGGTACCCCGATGCTGTGCCAGGGCGACGAGCTCGGCCACACGCAGCAAGGTAACAACAATCCCTATTGCCAGGACGGCGAGCTCACCTGGCTCGACTGGGCCCTCTCGCGGGACTCGCGGCACTTCCTCGACTTCGTTCGCCAGCTGAGCGAGCTGCGCAGACGGCTTCCCTTCCTGCGCCAGCCCCCGGGACCGAGCTCCGCGTGGAAGCTGCCGGACGGCCGTGAGATCTCGGAGGCGGGGGAGATCCCCCCGCGGGCATTCGGGCTCTGGCGCCAGTGCGGGTCGAAATCCTATGCCCTGTTGCTGAACGGTGAGCCGGAGGACGCGGCGTTCGACCTCGGGAGCGAGGCATCGGCCTGGCGTCCTCTGCTCGACACGGCTTCGGCCCTTCCGGCCACGGATGTGCTTCGCGGCTCCCTCGTGCTGACAGGCTTCTCCCTCTGCCTACTGGAGTCTCTCGGTGGCGGGGAATAGGCAGATGCGGCTCCTACAAGAGATGATCGGCGAGGAGGACAGCTGCGTCTACCTGCCCGCGGAGCGTTCTCGAACCCACTACCGGATCATCGACGGCTGCAAGCCGGAGGTGTATTCGGCCATGCTGCACCGCGGATGGCGACGTTTCGGGCGCGTCTTCTTTCGTCCGGTCTGCCGCTTCTGCTCCCAGTGCCGGAGCCTGCGAATTCCCGTGCGCGACTTTCGGCCCAATCGCTCGATGCGCCGCAACGAAAAGGCCAATCGAGACCTGGAAACCGTCCTCCTGCCCGTATCCCTGACACCCGACCACCTGCGGCTCTACGAGCGTTATCACCTCGACATGTCCGGACGAAAAGGCTGGCCCGGCAAAGGAATCGACCCTCTCGACTACTTCCAGACCTTCATCGACGGGCACGAGAGTTATGGCCACGAGCTCCGAATTCTTCTCGATGGCCGCCTGGTCGGCCTCGCCCTCGTGGATCTCCTGCCCGACGCCCTCTCGGCGGTCTACTGCTTCTACGACCCCGACCTTCGGTCTCGGGGGCTGGGTGTCTTCTCCATTCTGCGGCAGATCGAGATCGCGCGGCAGCGGGGGCTCCCCAACCTCTTTCTCGGATTCTGGGTGAAGGACAACGCCAGCATGCGCTACAAGGCCAACTATCAACCGCACGAGATCCTCCGCGGTCGCCCGGGCTCCGAGGAAGACCCGGTATGGGTTCGGAACGATCGAAGCTCGACCCTACGGGGTGGAGTAGAGTAGAGGTCGAACCTTCACCCAGGAGCCCGACCGTTGAATTCTCGATCCGAGGACGCAGCCGCCCCCACGACCTCTTCGTCCGAGCCGTTCCTCGCGGGTCATGAAGAGGAGCGTGCCGCCCTCTTGCAGGCGCGGCACGAAAACCCCCACGGCTTCCTCGGTCCCCATCTCCTGGAGCTCGGCGGTGAGCCGGGCACGGTGGTACGAGCCTTCCACCCCGAGGCTCGATCGATCCACCTGCTCCTGGAAGGTGGCGACGAGCACCGGATGCACGATCTCGGTGGCGGGCTCTTTGCGGTCTGGATCGCCGAAGGAACGAAAGGAAGAGGCGGCGAGAATCCGTTTCCGCCCTATCGCCAGAAGCTCCGTTTCGAGAAAGGGGACGAGTGGATCCGGGACGATCCCTACCGCTTTCCACCCACACTCGACGACTTCCAGCTCTATCTCCTGTCGGAAGGGAACCACCTCCAGCTGTGGGAGAGCCTCGGCTGCCGGCCCATGGAGATCGATGGGGTCGAAGGGTTCGCCTTCTCGGTGTGGGCCCCCAACGCCCAGCGGGTCAGCGTGGTCGGAGACTTCTGCTTTTGGGACGGCAGGCTGTTTCCCATGCGGCGCCTCGGTGTCTCGGGAATCTTCGATCTCTTCCTGCCTGGCCTTCCCGACGAAACCCTCTACAAATTCGAGATCCTGGGCGCCGATGGGAGTCGTTTCCTGAAGGCCGATCCGGTCGCTCGCTTCGCCGAAGTGCCGCCGGGCACGGCATCGCGCTGCTACCGCTCGACCTACGAGTGGGCCGACTCGGAGTGGATGAGCAAGGTACCCGAGCGCGACGTCACCCGGGAGCCGATGGCCATCTACGAGGTGCACCTGGGCTCCTGGCTACGCGGAGCCGAGCCCAGGGCGGACAAGAGCTCGGGGACCCGATCCGAAAGCCTGCGAGATCGGGACCTGACCTACCGCGAGCTGGCGCCGCGTCTGGTGGAGCACGTGCAGAAGCTCGGCTTCAACTACCTCGAGCTCCTGCCCGTGGCCGAGCACCCGTACTCCGGGTCGTGGGGCTACCAGATCACCGGCTATTTCGCACCCACGGCGCGCCACGGTGAGCCCGACGATTTTCGATTCTTCGTGGACTACTGCCACCAGCAAGGGATCGGCGTGATCCTCGACTGGGTGCCCGCACACTTCGTGAAAGACGCCCATGGCCTCGGCCGCTTCGACGGCAGCGCCCTCTACGAGCACCAGGATCCCAGGCTCGGCTCCCACCCCGATTGGGGTACCTACATCTTCAACTACGGCCGCTGGGAGGTTCGGAACTTCCTGGTCGCCAACGCCCTGTACTGGCTCGACCAGTTCCACGTCGACGGCCTGCGGATCGACGCCGTCGCCTCGATGCTCTATCTCGACTACAGCCGGGAGGAAGGGCAGTGGCTACCCAACGCCCACGGCGGCCGCGAAAACCTCGAAGCCATCGCCCTGCTGCGCGCCGTGAACCAGACGATCGCCGAACGATACCCCGGCCACTTCACGGTGGCGGAGGAGTCCACCGCCTGGCCCGGGATCACCAAGCCGGTCGCCGAGGGGGGCCTGGGATTCACCTTCAAGTGGAACATGGGCTGGATGCACGACACTCTCTCCTATTTCGAGGTGGATCCTCTGTTCCGCGGCGGCTGCCACGACAAGCTCACCTTCGCCATGGTCTACGAATACAGCGAGCGATTCTTGAATCCGCTCTCCCACGACGAGGTGGTGCACGGCAAGGGCTCTCTCTACGGCAAGATGCCGGGAGACCCCTGGCAGAAGCTCGCCAACCTCCGCGCTCTTTTCGCCTATCAGCTCACCCGCCCGGGCAAGAAGCTCCTTTTCATGGGCAGCGAGCTGGCTTCGAGCCGGGAGTGGAACCACGAGACCAGCCTCGACTGGTACCTGCTGGGCGACCCGGCCCGCAAGGGGATCTTCCAGCTCCTGCAGGAGCTCGGCACGCTCTACCAGGAGCACCGGTGCTTGTGGGAGGGTGATCCCGACCCCGAGAGCTTCACCTGGATCTCCTGCCAGGACCACGCCGCCTCGGTGCTGGCCTACGAACGCCGGAGCGGCGGGATCGACCTGCCCACGTCGGCGGCGAGCGCAGAAGACGGCGACACCGCGTTCGAGCCCCTCCGCCGCTACGCGCATCGCCTGGTGGTGGTGCTGAACCTCACCCCCGTCCCGCGGCGGGACTACCGCCTCGGCGCCCTGGAGCCCGGCGCCTATCGCTGCCTCCTCAGCTCCGACGAGGAGCGGTTCGGCGGCAGCGGCTTCCCCTTTCACGAACGGGTCGAGACCGAGCCTGTGGCGGCCGACAGCTGCCACCAATCCCTGGTCCTCGACCTCCCTCCTCTCTCCGCGTTGATCCTCGAGCCGGAGCCGCAGAAGAAGGCGAAACGCACGACCCGGAAAAAGAAGACCGCAAGACCCCGCTCGGCTCGCAATACGACCGATTCACCCTGATCCGCGGCGTCAGGGGTAGTAGCCGGAGAGGGTCTTGACCTCGACGTCGGAGTGGTCGACCTCGAGCTCTACCACGCGGAAGTCGTCTTCTTCGGAGGTGTTGGTGCTCTGGTACGCGACGAGGTATTGAGAGCGGAGCTCTTGCTGGACCTGGCTGTAGATCGATTCCAGCTCTTCGATCTCGCGGATGAAGAAGCTGCGGCCGCCGGTTTCGTCGGCGAGGCGGGTGAGCTTCTGGCGGGCGCCGCCATCGGTCAGGCGCAGGCCGATAGTGTAGATGGTGATGCCGGCTCGACGGGCGTACTCCAGGGTTTCCTCGAATTCGAATCGGCTGGCTTCGTCCTTGCCGTCCGAGAGCACCAGGATCGCCCGCTGCCCCTTGATGCCGGCGAAGTAGTAGAGGGAGAACATCACGCTGTCATAGAGGGCGGTACGACCTTCCGGAACCAGCCCGGCGAGGCCGCTGCCGAGCGCGCGGCGATCGTTGGTGAGCTCCACGGCGAGGTGGGGGAAGCTGTTGAAGGTGATCACGGCCGCCCGGTCCTTGGCCTGGATGGCCTGCTCGAAGAAGCTGAGGGCCGCCTTGCGGACCTCGCCGAGGGTGCCGACCATGGAGGCCGAGTTGTCGATCAGGATGCCGACGTGGATCGGCAGATCCTCCACCTTCTCGAACCTGGCGATGGACTGCTGCACGCCGTCTTCCACGACCGTGAACTGGTCGCGGCTCAGGCCGTCGACCGGCCGGCCGGAGCGATCGAGCACCGAGGTGTAGAGCTCCACGAACTGGATCTCGAGCTCTTCGAGGTAGTCCGGCGCATTGATGAAAACCAGATCTTCGGTGGAATTGCCGTCGGGCAGGTAGGCGACGGCCCGCACATAGGCCACCTCTTCGGTCGGCGGCAGGACGATCGGCTGCACGTAGGGCTCCTGGTAGAGCGTCGCCACCAGGTTCTCGTTGAGGAAGAACTCGACCCGCTCGAGACTCCGCCCCTCGGGAACTTCGATCTCCGCCCGCGCGCGCAGGCTGCTGGTGTAGGTCTTGCTCTTGCGAGGCTCGACCAGCTTGATTTCGAATCGATAGCCGCCGCTGTTGACCAGGATCTCGTCGCTGGCGACCTCTTCTCCATCCGAATCGATACCGTCGGCCCGCACCGTGTGCAGATCGGGGAACGAGCCGAGGTCGATCTCCACGCTGTACGGCGGTCGATTCTTGGTGACCAGCGGCTTCTCGTCGAGGGAGAACCGGACCTTCTGGATTTCCTCTCCCGACACCAGGGTATCGATACGCAGAAACCCGGTATGTAGCTCTCCGGAAGGGGGCACCAGCCGAATTCCGGTCTCGCCGGCCTCGATCGCCGCCGTGGCCTCGGCGAAGAGCTGCTCGGTCCGCGGATCATTGAACGTGGGAACCTCGAAGACCTCGTCGAGGGTCGGCACCGTGAGGTCTTCTTCGCTGCGAAAGACCTTTCTGGAGTTGAGATCCTGGAGCTTGAGGATCAACCGATAGTTTCCGGGCCGCAAGAAGCGCTGGAAGGAAAGCGGCAGAGAGCCGGGGGCCTGCTGCTCGGGAATGCCGAATTTGTAGCGAAAATTCTCGAACAAGCTCCCGTCGATCAAGACGTCACCGGTCAGCAGGAAGTCGTGGGAGCGGTAGGCGGCGAACTCTCCGACACCGACCTCTTCGATGGGCACGGTGAGAAAACCCTGCACCACGGTGCGACTCTGGTGCCGCCCCGGATACGCGAAGCTGGTCCAGACCTCGAGAGGCTCGGCACCGGCGGGCAGGTCGGTAGAGTGGGCCTGAAAGGTCTGCAGCCACTCGGTGCTACGCGGCAGGGGTTTGGCCAGAATTCCCCGCAGATCTCCGATGTATCGGTCGCCGGCGCCGGAGATCAGACCTGCGACCTGGAGCAGCTGCCGACCATTGATGCAGTTCTGCACCCGGTTGAGCACGCTGTCGAGAGCGAATTGACCTGTGGTGGGATTCCACAGCTTCATCGGCCGGTTGCGAGCGGGCCGAAAGAACACCAGCGCGATGCTGACGTTCACCTGGTCGGTGCCTTCGTAGATCCAGACTTCCGCGGAAACATAGGTCTTGGTGCAGCGAACGTCGAATCCGCCCGACCGCGGACCGTGCACCATGAAGATCCGAGCCCGGTCGTCCTCGAGGCTACCGTACAGGCTCTTCGCCTCGGCCACCCGTATCGGCCACCTCTCTTTCAGCTCGTTGCGTGGTGTCTGGAGGTAAGGATCCCGTACCTTCCAGAACTGCTGAATGAAGGCCTCGCGCTGGAAATCCTGCTTGAGCGAGAGAAAGAGAAAACGCTCCGCGGAGCTGATGAGGAGATCGACGTCTCTTAGCCAGCGCGCGAAGCGGTCGGGGAGCTCCTCACCCGAGGTGGTGAAGATCTTGGCTTTTTCGCCTCTCGAGGCCCGAGGCTCCTGGGCCCGGGCGAGATCCGAGAGCAGCAGGGAGAGAACGACAAGACACAGAGTCGTGAGACCTCGAACCGATCGGCCTGGCGACGGTGAGGATCTCGGAGAAGGGCTTTCCATCATTGCGACCTCGTACTCTTCCATCGTTCCATCTGTGGATTCGCATCCAAAGATACGTTGGATGTGTGCCCAAAGATCTGGGCCGGAACGACCGGGTTCGGGGTCGGCGCTCGTGCTGTAGCCGGGCTGCTTCCGCTAGAGCACCGTCTCGCGGACGACCTCTTCGAGCGAGGTCATACCGTCGCGAATCTTTTGCAAACCGCTGCCCCGGAGCGAGATCATGCCGTTCTCGATCGCTTTCTCCCGCAGCTCGATCGAGCTCGCACCCGCCAGCACCAGCTCTCGCAGCTCGTCGTCGATCACCATGACCTCGTAGAGACCGGTTCGGCCCTTGTAGCCGGTGTCGCCACATTGCTCACACCCGCGGCCCTTGAACAGCTTCAGCGTCCTCGCCTCCCGCTCCTTGAATCCCGCGTTCACCAGGGCGCTGGGCGCGACCTCCATCGGCTCCTTGCAGAAATTGCAGATCCGACGCACCAGGCGCTGCGCGACCACCAGGTGCACCGAGGTGGCTACGAGAAAGGGCTCGATCCCCATGTTCATCAAGCGGTTGATGGTCGACGGAGCATCGTTGGTATGGAGGGTCGAGAGCACCAGGTGACCGGTCAAGGCAGCCTTGATCGCCACCTCGGCGGTCTCGAAGTCGCGGATCTCGCCCACGAGGATGGTGTTCGGGTCCTGCCGCAAGAAGGAACGCAGGGCCGCCGCGAAATTCAGGCCGATCGACTCCTTCATCTGTACCTGGTTGATCCCGGGGAGGTTGAACTCCACCGGATCCTCGGCGGTCATGATGTTGGTTTCCGGCGTGTTGACGTTGGAGAGGGCCGAGTAGAGGGTGTTGGTCTTGCCCGACCCGGTAGGGCCCGTCACCAGCACCATTCCATAGGGCTGGGCGATGGCGTGTTGGAACCTCGTCAACGACTCGACCTCGAAGCCCAGCTTGGTCATGTCGAGCATGAGGTTGTCTTTGTCGAGCAGCCGCATGACGATCTTTTCGCCGAAGATCGTCGGCAGGACAGAGACCCGGTAGTCGAGCTCTTTCTCTTTGTCGTTGATCTTGGTCTTGATCTTGATCCGGCCGTCCTGGGGCAGCCGCTTCTCGGCGATATCGAGCTTGGCCATGATCTTGAGGCGACTGGTGATCGCCTCCCGCAGCCGCAGCGGCGGATGCATGACCTCGTAGAGAATGCCGTCGATCCGGTAGCGACAGCGGTACTTCTTCTCATAGGGCTCGATATGGATGTCCGAGGCTCCGCGCTTGATGGCATCGGTGAGGATGATGTTCACCAGCCGGACCACGGGCGCTTCGTCGGACTCGTCGGCCAGCGAATCGATATCGAACTCTTCCGGCTCTTCCTCGAGAACCTCCAGGTCACCGCCGCCGCCGATGTCCTCGTCGAGGTCTTCCATGACCTTCTTGAGCTCGAGGGCGTGGGTCGAGCCGTAGTACTTTTCGATGGCCAACCGGATCGCCGACTCGGCGGCGATGACCGGCTCCACGTTGTAGCCGGTCATGAACTTGATGTCGTCCATCGCGAAGACGTTCGTCGGGTCGAGCATCGCGATGGTGACCTTGGCACCGGCCTTCGAGACCGGCATGATCGTGTACTTGCGGGCGACGTCGGCGGGGATGATCTTGATCACCGCCTCGTCGATCTCGACCCGGCTCAGATTGATCGCCGAAACCTTGAAATGTTTGGACAGGAATTCGACCAGAGTGGACTCGTTGATGACGCCCATCTTGACCAGATTGGCGCCCAGTCGCCCTCCCTCCTCTTTCTGCTTGGCCAGAGCTTCCCGCAGTTGATCATTGGTGATCTGGCCAGACTTGACGAGTAGCTCACCCAGACGTTCGCTCATGAACGATTCCTTCTAGAAAACAGCGCGGCTCTCCCTGCTTCTGCCGCGCTCGATCTGCAGATTCTCGGCTGCAATGAGATCTTCCCTGATTGGCGCCGATCCGGCGCTCGATGACACTAGGGCTGCTTATTCTACACGCTCCCCATCACCTTCGCTGTGGTTCCTCTTCGGCCGCCAGGAGCTCGAAGGCCCGCTCGACCACCTCGTGAGGAGCGATGTTGAGCAGGCAGGCTCGCGGCTCGGCGAAGCGCTTATAGCAGTTGGAGCATGGAAGGGTCTTGTGCAGCACCTGGTGGGGGGAGCCGTAGGGTCCATTGCGGGTCGGATCGGTCGGGCCGACCAGGCAGAGCACGGGCACACCGAGGGCGTGGGCCAGGTGGATCGGGCCGGTATCGCCGCCCAGAACCAGGCGGCTGCCCCGCAGCAGCGCGGCGAGAAAGGGGAAGGGTTTGGCGTCGACCGCTCGCGCAGCTCCTGCACTGCTCTCCACGATTTCCCGGGCGAGATGTGCCTCTCCTGGCGCGATCGGAACCCAGACCTCGAATCCCGTCTCTCGCTGCAGCCTCCGCGCCACCTTCCCCCACCAAGCCGGCGGGTAGGTCTTGTTGGCCCAGCCGGCCCCCGCCTGGATCACCACGTAGGGATGTTCGCGAGCGGCCAGGAACTCCAGGGCTTCTGGGGGCGGCCCGGCCAGGATGTGCTCGGCGCCGAAATCCGCCGGGCCGGGCTCGATGCCGAGGGCGCCGAGGAGAGCCAGGCCGCGGTCGACCGCGTGGGGCCCGACCTCGGGAGCGATGCCCACGGGCTCGCGGAGCCACCACACGCTCGAGGGCTCTCGCCGGTGGCGGGCCGCGGCGCCGATCGTCCGCCGTGCTCCGCTCCACCGTGCCAGCAGCCCCCCCTTGTGATTACCCATCAGGTCGAGGGCCACGTCGGCCCGGAAGCTGCGCAGCTCCTGCCGCGCCCGGCGAATCTCCCGCAGGGTCTCGGCCCTGTGGAGAGACTTCCGCCAGGGCTTGAGCCGCACCCAGACCAAGGTGTCGATTCCCGGGTGCCCCTCGAGTAGCGGTGCGAAGACCTGCTCGACCACCCAGCCGATCCGAGCTCGGGGTAGGTGCCGGCGAAGCGCTTCGAGCACCGGCAGACCATGGACGATGTCGCCCAGGGCACTGGTGCGGATGATCAGGATGTTCAGAGGCGAATCTCCGGAAGAGCTCAATCCGGCAGAGCGCGAACCACGGAGATGAGGTCGCTCGTGGCGTGGTCCTTGGGATCACCCACCAGGGCGGTACGGCCACCGTAGGCCCGGACCACCTCGAATTCGGGCACCTTCTCGGGCGCTCCGTAGTCGGTCCCCTTGCAATGCACGTCCGGCTGCAGGTCGGCGAGCACGGGAGCCGGTGTGTTGCCGCTGAAGATCAGCACGTAGTCGACCGGATCGAGGGCCGCGAGCAGCTCGGCGCGCTCCGACGCCGGCACCACCGGCCGTCCGGGCCCTTTCAGCTCGGACACCGAACGGTCGTTGTTGATCGCCACGACCAGGCAGTCTCCCTCGGCTCGGGCCCCCTGGAGATACCGCAGGTGGCCCACGTGCAAGAGGTCGAAATGGCCGTTGGCAAAGGCGACGGTCTCACCCCGTGCGCGCCGATCGGCGCAGATCTGCTTCAGCTCTTCGAGCTCGACGACGGTTCCCATGATGGCTGGATACTATCCCAACCCTTGCCGGCTCAAACCGGCGCCGGGGTCCATTGGAGCCGCTCGAGAAGGGTCGGATCGCGCTCGACGGCAGTGCGGAGCTCGTCGCGAGAGAGGGTCGCAGTGCCCATCTTCATCACCACGATTCCTCCCGCGTAGTTGGCCAGGCAGGCGGCTTCGAGAGGGGAAGCCCCCGCCGCCAGGGCCAGGGCGAAGGTGCCGATCACCGTATCGCCGGCCCCGGTCACGTCGGCCACCTGATCGGTGCCGTAGACCGGTAGGTGGGCGACACCCGAGGCCTGGAACAGCGACATCCCGGCGCTACCGCGGGTGACCAGCAGGAAGCCGAGGCCCAGGCGCTGCCGGAGGCCGCGCCCCCCGGGCTCGAGAGTTGCCGGATCGTCGGTGAAGGGTTGTCCGAGCAGGGTGGTGGCTTCCTCGGCGTTGGGTGTGGCACCGTCGAGGCCGGCGAATTCCCCGAGACGATACCGGCTGTCGCCGAGCAGCACCGCCTCGTTCCCGAGCGCCTGCCGCAACAGCGGGACCCACGCCGGCTCCACCAGGCCGTAACCGTAGTCGCTGAGCACCGCGACCCGGGCTCCGCCCGCCTTCTCCACGAGCACCGCGAGCAGCTCCTGGCGCTCGTCCGCGATGAGCTGCAACTCGTCTTCGATGTCGTAGCGAACGATCTGCTGTTTGATGGCATGGCGACCGCCGCCGAGGATCCGGGTCTTGGTCGGAGTCTTGTAACCCGGACGCTGCAGCAAGCCGGCCGTCTCGATCCCTCGCTCTTCGAAGCAACGGCGGAGATCGTGGCCGGAGGGATCATCACCCACCACCCCCAGGGGCAGCGGTACGCCTCCGAGAGCCGCCACGTTGGCCACGGCGTTGGCGCCGCCTCCCGGAGTCATCGTCTCGCTCTCGTGCCGCAGGATCAACACCGGCGCTTCGCGGCTGATCCGCTTCGGTATACCGGTGATGAATCGGTCGGCCACCAGATCGGCGACGAGCACGATCGGCTGGCGGACCATGGCATCGATCAGCTCGTGCAGGCGGGCCGAAGTCGGCGGCTGGAAGGACTGGCTCATGGCAGGTCGATGGACTTTAGCACGCTGAACCGGATGAAGACCCAGCGACCCGAGGACGTTGCCGCGCGTGGGAATCGATGAGATTCTTCTGCGGTATGACGCAGATCGAGCGCGCAGACGCACCGGCATCGAAGCAGCCATCTCGACCCTCTTTCTCCTGGGTCGAAGCCACGTTTCTCCTGATGACCGCGTCTGCCGCGGCCCTCGAGATCACCAGCTTCGACACCTGGTGGCATCTGGCTGCCGGCCGGTACGCGGTAGAGAGCGGCACGATCCCGATGCAGGAGACCTTCTCCTTCACCGCGGCTGGAACCCCGTGGATCAACCACGAATGGCTCTTTCAGCTGGTGGTCTACGGAATCCATTCCATCACCGGCGAAGCCGGGCTGGTGGTCTTCCGCACCACCACGATCACTCTTTCCGCCTTCCTGGTGCTGCGGGCGGTCCGCCGCGAGACCGGCTGGCCCGCGGCCGCCGTCTGCCTCGGATTGACGCCGTTCTTGCTGGCGGCCCGGGGCCGATTCCTGGTTCGGCCCGAGCTCTTCACTCTTCTCTTCGCGGTCCTTCTCCTCGTCGCCCTCACGAAGACCCGGCCACGGCCGCCGACACTTCGGGACCTGTGGTGGATTCCGCTGCTCTTCGTTCCCTGGGCCAACCTGCATGCCGGAGTGCTCCTCGGAGTCGCCCTGCTCGGAGCAACCTTCGCAGGCCAGGCGCTCCACCTCGTGAGCCGTTTCCTGGGCCTCGGGCTCCGGCCGCCGCCGGTCGGACGGCCCAGCCTGGCGACGTCGGGAGCTCTCCTCGGCCTCTCGTCGATCGCAGTGCTGTTGAACCCTTTCACCTACGAGATCTACCGGGTGCCGTTCCACCTCGGTGGCCTGATCGCAACCGGCATCTTTCGCAACTCCGAATGGGATCCGCCGGGTCTGCCGTTTTCGTGGCTCTACTTCGTGATTCTCGCCGCCACACTCCTCGCGATCGGCCGGCGGTGGCGGTGCCTCGACGGCCCGACCCTCGGAGTGCTCGCGCTCCTCGTCTACCTCTCCTTGCGTCATATTCGTCACGGGGCCATCTTCGCGTTTCTCGCGCCCTTGCTGATCGCGGCGGTCTGGAGACCGGAGCCGGCAGGAGAGTCCGGTACGACGCTCCGGCGCCTGCGGCCGGCCTGGGTCGTGGCTCTCCTCCTGCTGCTCACCCTGAGCTTCTCCGTCGCCAACCCCTTCGGATTCTCGGCCAGCCCTCGTTTTCTGCCGATCGAAGCCGTGGACTGGCTGGCCGAGCATCGCCCTTCGGGTCAGCTCTTGAACTCCGAGACCTTCGGCGGACTGGTGGCCTGGCGCCTCGGGCCCGAGGTGCCGATCTTCATCGACGGGCGCAACGAGGTCTTTGCCGAGGTCCAGGCGGTCTACCACCGGGCGGAGAAGGACCAGGCCCTCTGGCAGCAGCTGCTCGACCGCTACGACATCGGCTACGCGCTGATCTCCTACGGCAACCCGCTGCAGGAGATCGTGGTTCCCGACCCGGGCGGCGGACCGCCGAAGACCCTGCGGCGCCCCTTTGCCGCGTCGCACTTCCCGCGCCGGCACTGGGCCCTGGTCTACTGGGACGACACCGCCATGGTGTACGTGCGTCGCACCGAGGCCCATCGAGCGCTGATCGCCGAGCACGAGGACGTGCACGTCTACCCCGAATCACTGGAATTCCAGATGGAAGGCCTGGCCCGGGGACGGGTGGATCCGGCCCGGCTCCGCCAAGAGCTGGTCGACAAGATCGAAGAGCGGCCCGAGTCGCAACGGGCCCGCCGCTGGCTCGAGGCCCTCGACGCGGGTCCCGAAGCGTCGCGGGCTCAGCCGTAGAACAGCCGCTCGATGGCGTCGATCTGCGCCAGGGCGTCTTTCTCGCCCACCTCCAGCAGCCGGGAGATGTACTCGGGCTGGAACATCAGCAGGCTAAGGGCATCGGGGCTCTCGGTCTCTCGGGTACCGAGGTTGCGAGTCAGGAACCGGAAACCCTTCGGCAGACGCGCCTCGAAGCCGGCCGAGAGCTTGCCGAGATCGACCGATGGCCGGATGAGCAGAATGTCGATCGGGCGCAGGTCTTCGCGTTCCTCGGGGGGAAGCTTCTTGACCACTCCATTCAACCGCTCGAGACGCAGGACGTCTTGATCGAGCACATCGAGGAAGATGGCGTTGAGCAGGTTGCCGGCGATCTGCGCCGGCGGCGGGTAGGAACGGATCGTGGATTCGCCAGCTTCCTCCGAAGTCGGAGCGTAGCGGGTGGAGATGGCCAGAACTCGATCGGCCCCGAGGTGTAGTGCGGGGGAGAGCGGTGCGGAGAGGCGAATGCCGCCGTCGCCGTACCAGCCGCCGGGCAGAGCCACCGCGGGGAAGAGGAGCGGCAGGGCGGAAGAGGCCATCACGTGCTCTACGGTGAGCCGGGTCTGCCAGGCGACGCGCTCCGGGCGCTCCCAGGTCTCGATGTCTCGGCCCTCGATCCAGGTCACCGTCTGCCCGGTGCCGTAGTTGACCGTCATCAGGGCGAGGGCGCTCAGGTGCCCTTTCGCTATGTTGTCTGCAATTCCAGGAATCGGGCCATCGGCGGCCTGGAGCTCGCGCCGGAGGAGCGCACGCAGAGGCGCCGTATCGACCAGCCCCTGCTGTCCGGGTCGCGACGACTGGCGGCCGAGCCCCAGACGGGTCAGCCACGAGAGGCTATTGCGCGCCAGGCCCGAGAGGTCGGCACGGAATACATCTTCGATCTCGATACCGTTCCACAGCCGGCACATGTCTTCGCTCGCCGGCCCCAGAGCCTGCGCGTGGGACGCCAGGTACGAAGCATTGATCGCTCCGGCCGAAACCCCGGTCAAGATCGGGAACCGCAACTCGGGAAATTGCTTGCCGATGCCTCGCAGCACCCCGGCCTGGTACGCCGCCCGCGCCCCACCACCCGTGAGCACCGCCGCCATTCCCGGTGGAATCGGTGGGCCGGAGCTCTCGATGGTGCTGGAATCCGACATATATCTCCTTTTCTACCACGACTCTCCACCAGCCCGGGCTCAGAGCTTGTTGCACTCAATCTGTACTAATACAGTCGACACCAGTCAAATCTCGATCCTGAGGAAAGGACTCGGGCTCGAAAACCGGCGTGCGGAAAGCTGGCCGGTCCAGTGGAGAGCGGCTAAACTCTCGGCCATGAAACATCGAGCGCATCGTCCCTTCGTGAGCCTTTCCCTGTTGATCTGCCTCCTCGTGCTCGGCGCCTGCTCCGGCCCGGACCCGGCGCCCGAAGAGATGGCCGAGACCTCTCTCGAGGGGAACTGGCGGGCGGTGCTGGAATCGCCCGGAGGCGAGCTGCCGTTCGGTCTGCGGATCACGGACTCCGGAGGCGAGCTCGCGGCGGTGGCGCTCAACGGCGAGGAAGAAGCTCCCTTCAGCTCGGTGGAGCGCAACGGCGACGAGGTGGTGCTGCATTTCTCGTGGTACGACTCGGAGATCACCGCCCGGATCGATGGCGACCGGCTCACGGGCACCTGGCGCAAGACCGCCCCGGGGCAGGACTCCCGCCTTCCGTTCTCGGCCACCCGCGACGAAACGGCCAGGTTCCTGCTCGAGACCACTTCCGGCGAAGCGGGTGGCTCGAGCGACATCGGCGGGATCTGGTCGGTGGAGTTCCGCGACGAAGACGGCACCGAGCCGGCCCGAGGTGAGTTCGTGCAGGTCGGCGAGCGGGTCGAGGGAACGTTCCTGACACCGACCGGCGACTATCGGTTTCTCGAAGGATCGTTCGCCAACGGCCGCTTGCGTCTCTCGACCTTCGATGGCGCCCATGCTTTTCTCTTCACGGCCGAGGCTCTGGCCGACGGGACTCTGCAGGGCGACTTCTGGTCGCGAGACACTTACCACGCCACCTGGACGGCACGGCGGCACGAGGGCGAGGAGACGATTCTCCCCGACGCCTGGGAGCTGGTGGGCCTGACCAACGACGAGGGCAGCTTTCGGTTCTCGTTCCCTGATCTCGACGGGCAGATGGTGTCTCTCGAAGACCCGCGTTTCGACGAAAAGGTGGTGCTCGTAAATATCTTCGGCTCCTGGTGCCCGAACTGCAACGACGAAGCGCCGTTCCTGGCGGAATGGGCCCGGCGGTACCAGGAACAGGGCCTGGAAGTCGTGGGCCTCGCCTATGAGTTTTCCGGCGACCCCGAGCGCGACCGGGAAATGGTACGCCGCTTCGGTGACCGTTTCGGAATCGAGTACCCCCTGCTGCTGGCCGGCACCAGCGACAAACAGGCAGCGGGCGAAACGCTGCCGGACCTCACCTCGGTGGTGGCGTTCCCCACCAGCATCTTCATCGACCGCCAGGGCAAGGTGCGCCGCATCCACAGCGGCTTCAACGGCCCTGGAACCGGCGATCACCACGAGCAGCTGCTGGCCGAGCTCGAAGGGCTGATCGAGGAGCTACTGGAAGAAGAACCGGCCTGATGGTGTAAGCGCCGGCTCCGGGGAGCTCGGAGTCGGGTCTGATAAGATTCCGATGGGGATCATTGCCTTCGCCGATTTCGCTCGCAATTCCCTGCTTCCACAATACTCGAGAACGAACCCTGCTGGAGACACCATGCGTGAAGCCTGGATCATCGACGCCGTCCGCACACCGCGCGGAAAGGGCCGCAAAGACAAGGGAGCCCTCGCCACCGTTCATCCGCAAGAGCTGATGGCGCAGACCCTGAACCAACTCGCCGCACGCACCGGCATCGAACGAGCCGATGTGGAAGATGTGGTCGTCGGATGTGTCTCCCAGGCCGAGGAGCAGGGAGCCAATATCGCTCGCAACGCCGTGTTGGCCGCGGACTGGCCCCAGGAGGTGACCGGAGTCACCCTCAACCGCTTCTGTGGCTCCGGCGCTCAGGCCTTCAACTTCGCCGCCGCGGGCGTGATGAGCGGCCAGCAGGAGCTGGTGGTCGGCGGCGGGGTCGAGAGCATGTCGCGAGTGCCCATGGGTAGCGACCGCGCCGGTATGGACGGAGACAATCTGCACCTGCGGGCGAAGGTCTTCCAGGTACCCCAGGGCATCAGCGCCGATCTCATCGCCACCCTCGAAGGCTTCGACCGCGACGACGTCGACCGCTACGCAGCCGAATCGCAGCGCCGGGCCGCGGCGGCGATCGAGGGCGGGTATTTCGACGGAAGCCTCTTTCCGGTGGTGGATCCCGAGTCGGGGGAGGTCGTGCTCGAGCGCGACGAGCACCCCCGCCCGGGCACCACGGCCGAAACCCTGGGTCAGCTCGATCCCGCCTTCGTGCGCATGGGAGCCACCGAGGTCGGCGGATCGACCCTCGACCAGATCGCCCTCGATCGGTATCCGGAAGCCGGTCGCGAGATCCGCCACATACACACCGCCGGCAACTCCAGCGGCATCGTCGATGGCGCCGCAGCTCTCCTGGTGTCTTCACCCGGGTATGCGGAGGCGCACGGCCTGAAACCTCGGGCCAGGGTCCGTGCCATGGCCACCGCCGGAGCGGAGCCGCTGATCATGCTCACCGCTCCGACTCCGGCGTCGCGCAAGGCTCTGGCCAAGGCCGGAATGGAGACATCGGACATCGATCTATGGGAAATCAACGAGGCGTTCGCCGCGATTCCCCTGCAGACCATCCGCAACCTCGGCCTCGATCCCGAAATGGTGAACGTCAACGGCGGAGCCATCGCTCTCGGGCACCCGCTCGGTGCCACCGGGGCCATGCTCCTCGGCACCTTGCTCGACGAGTTGGAGCGCCGTGACCTGAGCACCGGCCTGGTGACACTCTGTATCGGCGGCGGCATGGGAATCGCGACGATTATCGAGCGCGTATGAGCCCGACACTGGGGATTCGGCTGGAAGACAAGAGCCAGTGGGAGCGACGGGTACCGCTCGTGCCCGCCGATCTCTCCTCCCTGATCCAGTCCCACGGCCTCGACTGCGTCGTGCAACCCTCGGATCTGCGAATCTACTCCGACGGCGACTTCCTGGCCGCCGGAGCACGAGTCGATCTCGACCTCTCTCCGGCCCAGGTGATCTTCGCGGTCAAGGAGATTCCGCTGGAGAAGCTGCTGCCGAGCAAGACCTACGCTTTCTTCGCCCATGTGATCAAAGGGCAGGTGCAGAACATGCCCCTTCTGGCTCGGCTCCTGGAGCTCGGCTGCACCTTGATCGACTACGAACGAATTGTCGACGAAACCGGTCGGCGGCTGGTGCTCTTCGGTCGCCAGGCGGGGCAGGCGGGCATGATCGACAGCCTGGCGTTTCTCGGCCAGCGCTGGCAGCAGGCCGGCTTCGAGAACCCGCTGTGTGAGCTGCGCCAGGCGTATCACTACGACAGCCTGGAAGAGGCCGAAGAGCAGGTGGCCCGGGTCGGCCAGCTCCTGCGCCAGAGTCGGGTCGCGGGCCAGGGACCTCTGGTGGTCGGTTTCACCGGCCGCGGCAACGTCAGCCGGGGAGCCCAGGAAATCTTCGACCTTTTGCCCCACGAGCTCGTTGCCGCCGAAGAGCTCGCCACCCTCGCCGAGCGGTACTCGGGGGTGAACGACCGGATCTTCAAAGTGGTCTTCGAGAAACACCACCTCGCGGCTCCGAAAGACCCGGACCGGACGTTCGACGAAGCCGAATACCGCGAGTTTCCGCAGAGGTTTCGCGCTCGGCTACCCGAATTCCTCCCGTATCTCGACGCACTGATCAACGGGATCTACTGGACGCCCGACTACCCCAGGTTCTTCAGCCGCCGCGACGCGATGGCGCTGTGGCGCTCCGGCCGCCGAAAGCTGACCCTGGTCGGCGACATTACCTGCGATATCGACGGGGCGATCGAGCTGACGTACGAAGCGACGCAGCCGGACCATCCGACCTACGTCTACCGTCCCGACACGGACGATTTTCGCGAAGGGATCGAGGCCCCGGGCATTGCCGTCCTGGCGGTGGACAACCTGCCCTGTGAGCTTCCCCGGGAAGCTTCGAAGGCCTTCAGCGAGGCGCTCCGCGGCTTCGTTCCCGCCATCACCAGGGCCGATTACTCCCGCCCGTTTCCCGAGCTGGACCTCCCCCCCGAGATCCTCCGAGCCGTGGTGAGTCACCAGGGCGCGCTGACACCCGACTACCGCTACCTGAGCCAACACCTACAAACGACCCGCACCGGAGCATGAGCCTCCAGCAGCCGGCGAGAGTGTTGGTGGCCGGGAAAGACCTGCTCCTGCGAGATTCCCTGGTCGAGGCTCTCGCCTCCCGGGCCGAACCTTTCGTGGTTTCTTCCGCAGCACCGGAAGAAACCCTGCAACGTCTGCGCGAGGAGCGATGGGACGTCTTGCTGGTGGACTTCAGCCGATCTCGCCCCGACCTCGTCCGGCTCGTGCGGAAAGTTTGTGCAGAGCCCGGTGCGGCCCATGTCCTGCTCCTGGGTGTCGACGAGGCCGATCCCGAGCTGATGGACTGTATCGAAGCGGGTGCACGAGGTGCTCTGGCATTCGACGAAACCCTCGAAAGCCTCGAGGCCGCCATTTCCGGGCTCTGCCGTGGCGAGGTGGTCTTTCCACCCGCTGTTGCGTCTTCCATGTTCGCTCGGCTGTCGGAGCTCTCCGTCGAGCATCAACGCCAGCAGAAGCTCGGCGCGCTTCGCCTGACCTCGCGAGAAATGCAGATCCTCCGGCTCCTGGCCGACGCGCTGCCGAACAAGGCCATCGCCCAGGAGCTCGGGTTGTCGATCCACACGGTCAAGAACCACGTGCACAACATTCTCGAGAAGCTGCAGGTCGAGACCCGGAGCCAGGCGGTCGAGGCCGCCGATCAACGAGGATGGTTCGATACCTGAGGCTCGATCCGGATCCGGAGAGCAGAAGATCTAGAAAAGATTTATACTGAGGAGCCATGCCCCCGACACGGACGGTCCGGATCTTTCTCGTCTACCACCTGCGGGTGCTCGCGGATTGCCTGGCGTCGGCTCTCGATCCCGAGCCGGGGCTCGAGCTCGAGTCTCGGGCCTGGGAGGATCCAGATCTCCTGCAGGCTCTCGATCGCTGGCCTGCCGACATCGCCCTTCTCGATACTCGGACCCACCCGAACCGATCGAGATCTCTTCATCAGATCCTTGCCGCTCGACTTCCGGCTCTAAAGGTCGTTCCGATCGGCCTCGGCCGGCAGGAGGAGATCCTGGAGTGGATCGAGCGCGGCGCCAGTGGATTCCTCGACTGCGGCGCCGACCTCTCTCTCCTCCGGACCACTCTGCAAGAGATCCACCTGGGTCGGGTTCCTTGCCCGCCGGAAATCGTGGGTGCGGTGTTCGAGAGGATCCAACGATTGAAGGGAATCCTTCCGACCCAGCCTGGGCAAGCTCGATCCCCTGGTCCGCCAGACGCTCCGAGGAATGCCCGCAAGGGTGCACCTCACCTGACCGCCAGAGAGCGCGACGTTTTGCGCCTGATCGGTGCCGGTCTGCAGAACAAGCAAATCGCCAGGCGCCTCGAAATCTCCCTGGCCACTGTGAAGAATCACGTGCATCGCATCTTGGAGAAACTCGGAGCTTCCCGGCGCCGAGAAGCGTTTCAACTGGCCTCGGATCAAGAGCTATTGCAGAGCCGATCAGACCGCAAGGGCTCATGAGATAAATTTGTCCACCCCTCTTCGTTTCCTCTTCGGTTGAACCTTTTCTGCATCGATCGACCCATTGACCATATCGACGAAGCCAAATACATTACTTTCGTCCTTTCTTTCCCAGTTCTTCGAGGCTCGCGAGGTGCGATCCGAATTCGATTCTTCGTCCCTAGACCGGAGGTACAATGGACAGCAAAGAAGTTAGAGAAAAGATCAAGGAAATCATTTCCAATGTCACCAGCATCGACCCATCCGAGATCTCCGACAACGCTTCGTTCGTCGAAGATCTGCAGCTCGATTCCCTTTCGCTCTTGGAGATCGGGGTCGATATGGATTACGAATTCAAGCTGGGGGTTCCGGAAGAGCGTCTGCAGGAGCTTCGTACGATCCAGGACTCTGTGGCTCTCGTGCTGGAATGCCGGAGCGTTCAGACGGCCGAAGTAGCTTGACCGTGGAAGTCTGCCGATAGTGCAAGACACGATCGTCGTCACCGGGATCGGCGCGGTCACTCCGGTTGGCTCTGGCCGTGAGCAGGTCTGGCAACGGCTGCTCGCCGGAGCCAGCGGCATCGGCCCCGTGCGATCGTTCGATACCAGCGGGTACAACGTGCACCTCGGCGGAGAGGTTCGCGATTTCGCGGCCACGCCGTATTTCACCCAGACCCACCACGAGCGGGTAGGCCGCGCTTCGCAGCTGGCGGTGGCGGCGGCGCGAATGGCTATCGAGGACGGCGCTCTTCATCTCGGGGATCTGGACCTCGATCGCACCGGAGTCGCCATGGGAACGACATCGGGCGAGCCCCAGGAAGTGGAGCGTTTCGACGATCGCTTCGTGGCCGGCGAGCTGCAAGAGATCGGCGACGAGCTCGTGAGCCGATACCCCAGCCACCTGATCGCCGGCAATGTAGCCGCCGAGCTCGAGCTCGGCGGGCCCAACCTCATGATCCCCGCAGCGTGTGCCGCGGGCAACTACGCCATCGCCCACGCCTTCGACCTCCTGCGCACCCGCCGTGCCGACGTGATGCTCGCCGGGGGAGCCGACTCCTTCTCGCGCATCACCTACACCGGATTTGCTCGCCTCGGAGCCATCGCTCCCGAGGTCTGCCAGCCCTTCGACCGGAATCGCAAGGGAATGATTCCCGGGGAGGGTGCCGCCGTGCTCCTGCTCGAACGGCTGGAAGATGCCCGTCGGCGGGGCGCTCGGATCTATGCAGAGGTCGCCGGCTACGGTCTCTCCTGTGATGCCCACCACATGACCGCGGCTCATCCGGAAGGCGATGGTGCCGCCCGCGCCATGGCGGCAGCCCTGGCCCAATGTGGGTGTGCCCCGAGCGAGGTGAGCTATATCAGTGCCCACGGAACCGGAACACCCACCAACGACCGCCTGGAGACCCGCGCCCTGTACCGGCTCTTCGGAGACCGGGCCCGCGGGGTCCCGACCTCTTCGATCAAGTCCATGATCGGCCACACCATGGGAGCGGCCTCGGCGATCGAAGGGGCGGTTTGTGCCCTGGCAGTCTTCGAAAACCGGGTCCCGCCGACGATCAATTTCGACCAGCCCGACCCCGACTGCCAGGTCGACTGTGTGCCCAATACCGCCCGGGAGCTTTCCGTGGAAGTGGCGATGAACAACGCCTACGCCTTCGGAGGCAACAACGCGGCGGTGGTGTTTCGAAAATGCCCGAGCTAGCGACCGCAAGCCTCGATCCCGACCGGCGGCGGCGGGTGGTGATCACCGGCCGGGGAGCCATCACCCCTCTCGGAGACTGCCCGAACGAGATCCACCGGGCTCTCTGCGAAGGGCGGCGCGGCGCGGCCGGGATTCGCGGCTTCGATACGGGGGAGCTTCCGATCCACGAAGCCGCGGAAGTGGACTTCGATCCGACTCGTTATTTCCAGGGAAGGAATCTTCGGCCCATCGACCGTACCGGGCGCCTGGTGATCGCCGCGGCCCAGCTCACCCTGGACGATGCCGGCTGGGACGAAGAAGCCCTCGCAGCGCGGGAAGCCGGTCTCGTGCTCGGCACCATGTTCGGCAGCATCCACACCATATCCGCGTTCGACCGCCGGGCTCTCGAAGCCGGCCCCAAGTACGTCAAACCCTTCGATTTCGCCAACAGCGTGATCAATGCCGCGGCGGGCCAGACCGCAATCTGGCATGGTCTGCGGGGGATCAACTCCACGATCACGGGTGGAATCGGCGCCGGCCTGCAGGCGCTGGGCTATGCGACCGATCTGATCCGCGGAGGCCGCGCCGAGGCCTTGCTCGCCGGGGGTGGCGACGAGCTCTGCTTCGAGTCAGCGCTCGGCTTTTCCCGAGCCGGTCACCTGGCCCATCGGGCAGCGAGCTCGGTGCCGTTCTCGGCCGGCCGAGAGGGGATGACCCTGGGGGAGGGAGCGGCTCTCCTGATGTTGGAGGCGGCAGAAACCGCAAGCGCGAGAGACGCGAAGATTCTGGCCGAGGTTCGGGGGCACGGATCGACTTTCGATCCCAGCCGAGGCCACGAGCCGGAACGGGCCGCCGCCGCCATGGCACGAGCGATCCGGCAAGCACTGACCGACGCGGGCTGCACGGCACAGCAGATCGCGTGGATCAGCGCCGGGGCCAACGGCAGCCCGGCCGGCGATCTGCGCGAAGCCCGCGCCCTGGCGTCGATCTTCTCCGAGGCGATGCTACCCCCGGTGACGGCGATCAAGAGCGCCCTCGGCGAGGGCCTGGGCGCTTCGGCGGCGCTGCAGGCGCTGCAGGCGATCGAGGCCTCGAGACGGAACGAATGGCCCGGAATTTCCGGCCTAGAACAGGTGGATCCCGAACTGCCGCTTTCCGGGCTCGGAGCGAATCCCAAGCGATTCGACGAGCAGGAGAGCCGGCTCGGGCTGGTGACCAGCACCGGGCTCGACGGCCAGTCGTCGGCCATGGTCCTGGAAGTCTTTTGCCAGAACGAAGAGGCGTCACGATGAGCGAACAAGAGAGAGCCCGATCGACCGATGTCCTGATCCTCGGCGGAGGCCTGGCGGGCCTGACTCTCGCCCGCCATCTTCTGCTGGAGACCGATTGCCGGGTCCTTCTGCTCGAGCGGCGTCAGGAAATCCCGACCCACCGCCAGAAAGTGGGGGAGTCCTCGGTGCAGCTCGCGGGGTATTACCTTTCGAAAGTGCTCGGCCTGGAGTCTTACCTCCTCCACGAGCACTTCATGAAGTACAACTTGCGTTTCTTCTGGGACAGCGCCCGGGGCAACAGCGGCTACGAAGACTACGGCCAGTCGTATATCCGGCCATTCTCGAATATCGCCAGTTATCAGCTGAATCGCAACACGCTCGAAGCGGAGCTCCTGCGCCGCAACCAGGGAGACGAACGTTTCGAGCTCCTCACCGGAGTCGAGAAGACCAGCGCCTCCCTGGCGGAGGGCGACGAGGATCATTGCCTGGAGATCGTTCGAGACGGGGCCGAGACGCAGATTCGAGCCCGCTGGGTGATCGATACGACCGGCCGGGCCAGGCTCTTCGCCAAGAGGATGGGCCTGCGGCAGCGCAATCCCATTCGCCACGGAGCGCTCTTCTGGTGGGTCGATGGCCTGGTCGACGTGGAGGCGCTGACCGGCCGATCCGCGCGGGAGATTCGACTCGATCCCGCCCGGGCCCATCTCGGTCACCTGCCGATCTGGCTGGCCACCAACCACTTCATGACCGAGGGGGCCTGGTTCTGGGTGATTCCCCTGCGCGGGAAGACCAGCCTCGGACTCGTCTACGACAGCAACATCGTGTCGCACGACGATGTGTTCTCGGTCGAGAAGGCCACGCGCTGGGTCAGTGAACGATTTCCTCTCTTCGCTCGCGACCTAGCGGAGCGCGAAGTGATCGATTTCGGCGGGTACCGAGACTTCTCCCACGACTGCCAGCAGACCCTCTCGCCACGGCGATGGGCGATGGCTGGCGAAGCCGGTCGTTTTTCCGACCCGCTGTACAGCCCCGGTAGCGACCTGATCTCGATCTACAACACCCTGATCGTCGACGCGATTCGCACGGAGGATCGGGAAGCGCTCGAACGGAAATGCGCGACCTACGAGAACCTGATGCGCGCAATGTACCAGGCGTATATTCCGAGCTACGACCTCGGCTACGAATCTCTCGGAGACCAGGAGGTCTTTTCGATCCGTTATTCCTGGGAGCTGTCGATCTATTTCGCGACCTACGTCTTTCCCTTCATCAACGACCTGTTCGTCGATCGCCGATTCATCTTGGCGTTTCTCCGCAACTTCGGGCGACTCGGCCCGATCAACCTCGGCATCCTGACGCTCCTGCGTGGGTACTACCGATGGAAAAAGGAGAATCGAGTACCACCTCCCGCGCCCGTCTTCTTCGACTTCACCGAGTTCTCCACTCTGCGGGCGGCGGAGAAGACCTTCTACAAAGTGGGAGTCTCGGTCGAAGAAGCCCGAGAGATTCTGGCCAGCCAGGTCGAGAATCTCGAGGAAATGGCTCGTTTCATCGTCGCCTGGGTCACCTCGGAGGTCTTGGGCGACCGGAGGATCCTCACCCACCGAGCCTTCATCGAAGGAATCGATCTCGAGAGCCTCGACTTCGACCTCGAAGCGATGGTCACGAGCTGGAAAGACGTGCAGGTATCCGAAGATCTCTTCGAATGGTCGTTCGACCCCAGTCTCCTCGAGCGCTTTCGAACGCCGAGAACGTCTGGCGAGAGCCGGCGCGAGGTCGCCGCAGAGGTCGCCTCTTGAGGGACCACGCTCCACACCTGGAAAAGGTCTTCGCGCTCCGCCCCGAGGACGCTTCGTACCCTCTGCAGGTCGAGGGGGAGCTCCCTCCCTGGCTCCGGGGAACGTATTTCGTGAACGGCCCGGGCCAGTTCCAGAAGGGAGACCTGCGGTATCGCCACTGGCTCGATGGCGACGGCCTCGTCTGCCGGCTGTCTTTCGACGACGACGGAATCAACTACTCGCAGCGCTTCGTACGCTCCACCAAACGTGTGGAAGAGGAGCAGGCCGGCGAACCCCTGTACCGCTGTTTCGGCACGGCATTCGAAGGGGATCGGCTCAAACGGGGCATGGGGCTCGAGAGCCCGGTCAATGTCAGCGCCTTTCCCTGGAATGGCCGCCTGCTGGCCTTCGGAGAGCAAGGGTTGCCCTGGGACCTCGACCTCGAGAGTCTGGAGACCCGAGGGGAGTTCGACTTCGGTGGTCGCCTCAACGCCATCAGCCCGCTGTCCGCCCATCCCTGCTTCGATCCCGACAGCGGCGAGATGCTCAACTTCGGCATCTCATTCTCCAGCCGCCACCCCTGCCTGCATCTCTACCGTTTCACGGCGGACGGTGAGCTCACCTACCGTCGGCGGCTGCCGCTCGACGCCCCACGCTCGGTGCACGACTTCGGGCTCAGCCCGTCGTTCGCCGTCTTCTACCTGAGCCCTCACATTCTCGACTCCGAAAGGCTCTTGAAGGGAGGGAGCTCGGTGATGGAGTCTCTGGAGTGGCAGCCGGAGAGGGGCACCTTTCTCCTGATCGTCGACCGCGAATCGGGGCAGCCACGGGCCCGGGTCGACCTCGAACCGGTGAGCTATTGCCTCCACCTGATCAACTGTTTCGAAGACGAGAGCCACCTCTATGTCGACGTGATCGAGCTCGCCCGGCCGATCTACGATCAATACCAACCTCTGCCCGATCTTTTCCCGCAAGCACCACCCGGACGACCCGTCCGCCTGCAGGTGTGCAAGGAAAACTGGAGCCTGATCTCCCGAACCGAGATCCCCTACGACAAGACCCCGGATTTTCCGGCGATCGACCCCCGGGCGCACACGCACCCCTACGAGCATTTCTGGATGCTCGGGCTCTCTGCTTCGGGCCGCTCGGGCCGAAAGTTCTTCGACGAGCTGGTCCGGGGTGACTGGAGCCGACCCGAAGCCCTCGACCGCTTTCGGGCTCCGGAGGGATGTTTCCTCGGTTGCGAGCCCGTGTTTCTCTCCGCGCCGGGACACGACGACCGTGGCCTCGTGATCTGCAAGCTCTTCGAGGGCGAGACTGGTCGCGACGCGTTTGTCGTCTTCGATGCTTTCGATCTCGCCGCTGGACCTCTAGCTCGGCTACCCTTACGGATGGCGAGCCCGCCCGGCTTCCACACGGCGTTCCTGCCGGCCGACTCCTGAAACAGCCCGCTGATCTCGTCGCTTCCGGCTCCCTCGGAATCCCGTTCGACCACGGCGAACGTTACAGGATCCTTACAGCCGTGCTCTCTGCATTCCTCGGATTTCCGGGCAGAATCGAGAGACTAACGACCCTCTTCGAACAAGGAGAGCTGAGGATGGAACGGCAAAGACTTCTCTCCCGCGGAGCCCTCGGGCTTCTCGGTAGCTTGCTTCTCTCGGCGGTATTGGCCCCCCAGACCCTGGGCCACGACTGGCCACAGTACCGGGGGCCCGAGCGCAATGGGATCTCGACGGAAACGGATCTGCTGAAAGAATGGCCCGACACCGGCCCTCGGGAATTGTTTCGAATTCCCATTGGCCACGGTTTCTCGGGTATCTCAGTGGTCGAAAATGCGCTCTTCACCGCCGATTCCGACGCCGAAGGGCAATACGCCCTGAAGCTCGATGCCGAAACCGGATCGGTGTTGTGGCGGCAGAGGATCTCCGAGAACTTCGAGAACAATTTCGGCAACGGCCCCCGGTCGACCCCCACCGTCGCCGGAGACCGGGTCTACCTGGTTGGCTCCCTGGGGCACCTGGTCGCTCTCGACGCCAAGACCGGCGAGACCCACTGGTCGCTCGACCTGAAGGAGAAATTCGGCGCAGAGCAGCCGACCTTCGGATTCTCCGGCTCTCCTTTGGTTGTCGGCAACGAGGTATACATCGAAGCCGGGGGGCCGGAAGGCAATTCGATCGTCGCGCTGAGCGCCGAGAGCGGCGAGATTCTCTGGACCAGCCAGAGCTCCGCGGGAGCCTACAACTCCCCCGTCTACGCCGAAATCCATGGCATTCCCCAACTGCTCGTGCTGAACCGCGACAACCTGGTAGGGATCTCGCTGGAAGGCAGGCTCCTCTGGAGCCACCCCTTCGCTCCCGATAGCGGGGTGAAACCGGCTCTGCCGATTTTCGTGGATCCCGACCTGGTCTTCGTATCGGCCTCCTACGACATCGGCGCGATGGTAGTGCGGCTGAGCAAGGAAGGGGATTCCTTTGCCGCGGAAGAGGTCTGGCAGAGCCGGGTGATGCGGAATCATTTCAATTCGTCGGTCCTGCACGAAGGCAGGATCTACGGCTTCGACAATTCCGCCCTGAAATGTATCGAGGCGGCCACCGGCAAGACCTGCTGGGCCAAACGAGGGGGCCTGGGTAAGGGTTCCTTGATCTACGCGGACGGCGATTTCTTGGTTCTCAGCGAGACCGGAACCCTGCTGCTGGTCGAGGCGACTCCCGAGGGCTTCCGCGAGAAGGCCTCGACTGGAGTTCTCAGCGGACGATGCTGGACCGAGCCGACTCTCGCCCACGGCCGACTCTACCTTCGCAATCGCGAGGAGATGGTGGCCTTGGATCTTCGCCGGCCCGGATCGGCCGAGGAGGTGGGCCGATGAATCGCAGGCTGCCGCAAGGAATCGCCGCCTCTCTCCTGTGCCTCGTCGCCGTCTCGGCTTCCGCGGCCTCCACGCCTTCGATCGACCAGATCGTCGCCGGGCACATCGCCAGCCTGGGAGGGCAGGAAAAGCTTCAGGCCGTGGAAACATTGAAGATCTCGGGAACACAGAACTTCAACGGAATCGACGCCAAGGTAACGATCTACAGGCAACGGCCCAATCTCTTCCGCATGGAGATCGAAGGGGAGCGGGGCCTCGTCATCCAGGCCTTCGACGGCAAGTCGGGCTGGAGCCAGGGGTACCGCCGAGGAACCACCGGACCCACTCCCATGGACGAAGCGGAGACCCAGATCCTTCTCGACGAGCTGGCCGATTTCGACGGCCCGTTGATCGACCACGCGGCCAAAGGGCACACAGTCGAATGGGTCGGGGATACCGACGTCGACGGAGCTTCCGCGCACCATCTTCGCTTGACTCTCGCCAGCGGCAAGAACCAGGATTGGTTCCTCACCCAAGACAGCTACACCCTGGTGAAGAAGATCACGCCGCAGATCCATTCGCGAGCGGGGGAGTACCAGAGAATCTGGTACTTCCTGGAATACCAGGAGGTCGAAGGTCTGCGTTTCCCGTTCTACCAGGAGCGGGAAGATCGGCAACACGTTCGGGCGCTGACCCTCGACACCGTCGAGATCGACCCGGAGATTCCCGCCGAGATGTTTCGAATGCCCGGCGGCTGAGCTACACCTGCTCGAGCGCTTCGTCCAGCAACGAGAGATAACCTTCTCGAAAGCTGGGATAGAGAAACTCATAGCCGGAGGCGCGCAAACGAGCGCTCGAGCATCGTTTGCTGCCCCCTCGGCCCCGACTCGGCTGGGCCGAGGTAGTGGGCTCGGGTAGCTGCAAGCCCTCGACCAGCCAGCGGACGACTTCGTTTCGCTCCGCCGGATCTTCGTCGACTCCCACGTAGAGATCGGCGATCTCCTCGCCCAAGGCGTCTAGCTCCAGGAGATGCGCCAGGGCTCCCGCACAATCGTCGCGGTGGATCCGGTTGGAATAGAGAGGCGGGCCGGAGTGGAGGGTGACGTCTCCGGAGACGATGCCGCGGATTCCCCGGGTACGAGTCGGGCCATAGATTCCCCCCAGGCGCACGACCGTGGCAGGCCAGGGATCCTCGGCGAGCCGACGCTCGGCCTGCAACAGAATCCGACCATTGAAATGACGAGGCTCGGTGGGGGAGGTCTCGTCGACCCAATCCCCTCCGTCTTGCCCGTAGACCGCGGTGCTGGAGACGAAGAACATCCGCCGTAGCGATTGTCCTTGACCTCGAAGTGCTGTCGCGAGATTGGAAGCACCGTCGACGTAGGCCCGCTGATAGGCCTCTTCGGTCGAAGCATCGGCGGCCGTAGCGTAGACGACATAGTCGAGGTTTGCGGGAAGACCCTCCAGCGTTTCCGGACGACTCAGATCGGCTGCAACGGGATGGATGCCTTTCGGCAAGCTCGAGGTATCTCGCCTGAGGCCCCAGACCTCGTGCCACGATTGTCGCAGGCCAAGTCCGAGAGCCTGCCCAACATAACCACAACCGGCGATCAGAACGCGCTGGCTTCGGGCTCTCGCGGCCATCATGTTTCCTGGTGCCTCACTCGAACTCGCATTTCGCCGACCTCGATCTGCTCGGGCATGGCCTCCGTGCCAGACCCGGCGAGGGTTCGATTGGAATACCAGGAGGATCCCGGATTCGCGGTGATGCCATGGGCCACAACGCTCATCGCCACGGTCAGGATCACCGTGAGAAAAATCTCATCGCGGGCTTCGAGAACCGAGCCGCTCACCACCAGAAGACCGAAGAGGATGGAGGCGATACCCCGCGGCCCGAACCAGCCCAAGAAGAACACGGTCTCTTTCTGCACCCCGGTTCCCAAAAGGCTCGTGGCGACCGGCACCATTCGGACCACGGTCAGGCTCAGGACTCCATAGGCCATCATCGGCCAGGAGAAATGGGACAGGGCCTCGGGAATCATCACCGCTCCGAAAATCATGAAGACCAGCAGCGTGAGGAGCTGCCCTTCGGCTTCGGCAAACTCCTGCAGGCACTCCACGATCTCCTTGGCCGTATTGCCGAGCGTCAGGCCCGCACAGAAGGCGGCGATGAATCCATTGCCACCGACTGCTTCGGCGGCTCCGAACGCAAGAAGGGCCAACGCAAGGGAAGACAAGCTTTCGAACGAGCGATCCATCCAGCGACGCCTGGCCGCTACCTGCACGGCCTGCCCGCCGATCCAACCGATCAGGATTCCGGCCAGTGGACCTAGCGTGACCTGTAGAAGCGCGAACTTCAGCCAATATTCTGTGCCGCCTTCACCGGGTACCGCGGACGCACAAGTCGACATGAAAATCAGCACCACCGGCAGGGCGATACCATCGTTCAAGCCACTTTCGACGTTCAAAGTCTGCCGGATCCTCACCGGCACCTTGGGTGAGCTGACGACCGCCTGGCCCAACGCTGCATCTGTCGGGGCGAGCACCGCGGCGAGCAGCGCCGCCTCCCAGAAGGTGAATCCGGGAAACAGACCGATGGCGATCACTCCGCCGAGGACGATGGTCAGCGGGAGTCCGATCAGGAGCAGACGCATCGGTAGGTCGTGCTCCCGCCGCAGCAGCTTCAGATCGATCCTGGAGGCGTCGGTGAAGAGCACCAGGACGAGGGTCAGCTCGGCCAGTGTATGCACCGCATGCTCCCCGAGCTCCAGATCGACGAGCTCAAGACCGTGCCCACCCACGAGAAGACCGAAGCCGGTGAAGACGATCGGCGGAGTGAAAATGCTCTTCTGTACACGTTCGGAGATGATTCCGAACGCAAGGATACCGGCCGCGATGACAACGAAGGCCAAGCTCTCCATGAAGGCTCCTCTGGCTCGAAGCACTAAAGCGTTTTGGGGCGTACTGCCCGAGTCTAACCGCTTCTCTGCCCACCTGCGGAGTGTAGATACGAGCCATGAGCCGGGTGAGCCAGGCGCCCGGCGGAGATGGGTTCAGCAGATCAGCTCTTGCGGCGGCGGCGCTTCTTGGGTCCGGCCTTGCGCCTCGCCTCCAAGAGCTCGAGGGCCTGTTCGGCCGTGACCTCCGCTGGGTCGGAGCCCTTCGGCAGAGAAGCGTTGGTAGTTCCGTCCGTCACGTAAGGGCCATAGCGGCCGTCGAGGATCTGCACGGGCCCGTCGGCGCCCTCCAGCTTGCCCAGCTCCTTGAGAACCGTCTTGGTCGCTCCGAATCGCCCTTTGCCGGTCTTCTTGGGTTTGGCCAGGATTTCCAGCGCCTCTTCGAGGGTCAGATCACAGGCCTGTTCCCAGGAGCTCAGGCTACGGAAGTCTTTTCCTTTGCGGACGAACGGGCCGTAGCGGCCAATGCCGGTGGCGATCTCTTCGCTCTCGTCTTCAGAAGACTGCAAGGTTCGAGGAAGCTGAATCAGTCGCTCGGCGATCTCCGGCGTGACCCGCGTTCCCTTGATCTTGGCCGGAATGCTGACCCGGTGGGGTTTGGCTCCGGACTCTTTCTCTTCCGGGGTCTGCTCGAGCTCCAGGTAGTCTCCGAATCGGCCACTCTTCAGCATGATCGCCCGGCCCGTCTTCGGATCGGTGGCGAGGCCGTTCTTGGCCTTGAGAAGGTCTACGGCGGTGCCCAGGGTCAGCTCGTCGGGTGGCAGGTCGTCGGCAATGGACACCGTGTTGTCGGTTCCTCCCTCTCCTCTGCGGAGATAGGGCTTTCCGAACTTACCCACCTTGACGACGATCTCTTCTCCCGTCTCCGGGTCTTCGCCGAGCGAGACCGAGGGGTATGTGATCTCACTCTCTTCGACCCGCTTGTTGAGTCCCGGCTCGGCGTCGGCTCCATGGTAGAAGCCGGAGAGAAGAGTGTCCCAATTGAGCTTGCCGGCGGCGATTTCGTCGAGGTTGTCTTCCATATTCGCCGTGAACCTGAGATCGACCAGGTCGCCGAACTGCCCTTCGAGTAACATGGTGACGCAAAACGCAGTGAAAGTGGGAATTAGCTCGTTTCCCCGCTTGCTGGCGTACCCTCTATCCTGGATCGTGCTGATGATGGAAGCGTAGGTGCTCGGCCGGCCGATTCCCTCCTCCTCGAGCTTCTTCACAAGGCTCGCCTCGGTGAATCGGTAGGGTGGCTTGGTCTTGTGCCCTTCGGCCTCGACAGTCTGCGGCTTCAACACCTGCCCGACCTCCAACGGGGGCAGCAGGGTCTCCTGATCGCCGAGCTGCGCTTCTGGATCATCGGTTCCTTCGACATATGCCCGCAGAAACCCGGGAAACGCGATCCGACGACCGGAGGCGGAGAAGGTGAGAACCTCGCCCCCTGCCTCGATCTCTACTTCGAGAGCCGTACGCTCGAAGCGAGCGGGCACCATCTGGCAGGCGATCGTGCGTTTCCAGATCAGCTCATAGAGACGATATTGATCATCGTCGAGAAATTTCTTCACATCTGCCGGACGCCGAGAGAGATCGGTGGGGCGGATCGCCTCGTGAGCTTCCTGGGCTCGTTTCGCCGACGTGCGATAGTGAACCGGCTTCTCCGGCAGGTAATCGGTTCCGTAAGCACTGCCGATCACCTCTCGGGTCTGCTGGATCGCCCGCTCTGCCAGGGTCACGCTATCGGTACGCATGTAAGTGATCAGACCGATCCGCTCTCCGCCGAGGTCGATCCCCTCGTAGAGCTGCTGTGCGATCTGCATGGTCCGCTTCGAGGTCATGCGGAGCTTGCGATTCCCTTCCTGCTGCAACGTCGAGGTGATGAAGGGAGGAGCTGGCTTCTGCTGTCCGGGTTTCTTCTCGAGAGACGAGATCTTCCAAGGGGCCGCCTCGAGGGCGGCCTGTGCGAGGGAAGTCGCCTCTTCGTCCCCAACCAGGCGGCGTTTGGTATCGGTCAGCTTGCCCGTATCCGGATCGAAGCTCCGGCCGTCGGCTATTCTTTTCCCGGAAAGGCGTACTAGCTTCGTGCCGAAAGATCCTTCAGGCGCCTCGAGAGTCGCCTTGAGATCCCAATAGCTGGCGGGCACGAAGGCGATTCGTTCTCGTTCTCTTGCCACGAGGAGCCGAACGGCCACGCTCTGCACCCTTCCCGCGCTGAGCCCCGGTGCGACCCGCTTCCAGAGCAGGGGAGAAAGTGAGTAGCCGTAGAGACGATCGAGGACCCGCCGGGCTTCCTGCGCTCGAACCAGGTTTTCGTCCATGGATCGCGGAGAGGCGAGTGCCCCCTCGATCGCCTCGGGAGTCACCTCGTGGAACACGATGCGCTCGACCGGGATCGACTTATCGGGTTTCAGCACCTGGAGCACGTGCCAGCTGATGCTCTCGCCCTCTCGGTCTTCGTCCGTGGCGAGCAGAAGACGTGTCGAGCTCTTCAGGGCGTCTTTCAGTCGCTTGACGTGCTTTTTCTTCTCGGCCGGAATGACGTAGACGGGCTCGAAACCACCGTCGACATCAACACCGAGCCGGGCCCAGCTCTGGCTCCTGAGCTTTGCTGGAATCTCCTTCGCGTTACCCGGAAGATCCCGAACGTGTCCGTAGCTTGGCTCTACCTGATAGGAAGGACCCAGGAATCGACCAATAGTCTTCGCCTTGGCCGGTGATTCGACAATAACTAAGCTCTTTTCCTTGGAACCAGGCATTCCTCAGACTCACTCTCTCTCGCATCAGTGGTTGCTCACCCAGGGATGAGGGACATTCGCCGGATAGGGCGAGCAGGGGCCGAACAGAGTACCTAGGCTCGCCAGAAGCTGTCAAGGTTCATGCCAGGGCGCATGATTTTGCGCCCCAAAAGGGAAAAGCCCCCAAGCGTTTCTTGGGGGCTTTCAAAAATTAATTCCCGGCGGCGACCTACTCTCCCACACAGTCTCCCATGCAGTACCATCGGCGCTGAGGAGCTTAACTGCCGTGTTCGGAATGGGAACGGGTGTTTCCTCCTCGCTAGAACCACCGGAAAAACTTGTTTCCGTAGCTGTAAAGATCTCTTACAACCAAATCGAACCATGGCGATACGATCCGCCGGAGATAGGCACTAGATCAATGGTCAAGCCGAACGACCGATTAGTACGGGTAAGCTCAACGCCTCGCAGCGCTTACACCTTCCGCCTATCAACCTGGTAATCTCCCAGGGGTCTTCAGGGATACATCATCTCAGGGGGGGCTTCCCGCTTAGATGCTTTCAGCGGTTATCCTTTCCGAACATAGCTACCCAGCTGTGCCGCTGGCGCGACAACTGGTGCACCAGAGGTTCGTCCATCCCGGTCCTCTCGTACTAGGGACAGCTCCCTTCAAGTATCCTACGCCCACATGAGATAGGGACCGAACTGTCTCACGACGTTCTAAACCCAGCTCACGTACCGCTTTAATTGGCGAACAGCCAAACCCTTGGGACCTGCTCCAGCCCCAGGATGCGATGAGCCGACATCGAGGTGCCAAACCTCCCCGTCGATGTGAACTCTTGGGGGAGATAAGCCTGTTATCCCCGGAGTACCTTTTATCCGTTGAGCGATGGCCCTTCCATACGGAACCACCGGATCACTAAGGCCTACTTTCGTACCTGCTCGACTAGTAGGTCTCGCAGTCAAGCTCCCTTCTGCCTTTGCGCTCTGCGGCTGGTTTCCAATCAGCCTGAGGGAACCTTCGCGCGCCTCCGTTACTTTTTGGGAGGCGACCGCCCCAGTCAAACTACCCGCCTGACAATGTTCCCGACCCGGATAACGGGTCTGGGTTAGATCCTCAATACGATAAGGGTGGTATTTCACCATTGGCTCCACCGAGCCTAGCGGCCCGACTTCAAAGCCTCCCACCTATCCTACACATAACGCACCGAAGATCACTGCCAGGGTGCAGTAAAGGTTCACGGGGTCTTTCCGTCTTCATGCGGGTAACCGGCATCTTCACCGGTACTACAGATTCGCTGAGCCTCTTGTGGAGACAGTGCCCAGATCGTTACGCCATTCGTGCAGGTCGGAACTTACCCGACAAGGAATTTCGCTACCTTAGGACCGTTATAGTTACGGCCGCCGTTTACCGGGGCTTCGATTCAGAGCTTCGCCCGAAAGCTAACCCCTCCTCTTAACCTTCCGGCACCGGGCAGGCGTCAGACCCTATACGTCGTTTTCGACTTTGCAGAGTCCTGTGTTTTTAGTAAACAGTCGCCTGGGCCTTTTCACTGCGACCACCGGCAGCTTCAGAGGCAAGCTCTTGCACCGCCAGTGGCACACCTTCTCCCGAAGTTACGGTGTGATTTTGCCGAGTTCCTTCACAAGAGATCACTCATGCGCCTAGGGATTCTCTCCCCGTCTACCTGTGTCGGTTTACGGTACGGTCACCAAAATTTCTCCTTAGAGGTTTTTCTCGGCAGCATGGAATCACCCACTTTGTAGTCCTAAGACTTCGACATCACGCCTCAGGGTTGAATGAAGCCGCGGATTTTCCTAACAGCTTCCCCCTACGCGCTTGAACCGTCACTTCCAATCGACGGCTGGGCTGTCCTTCTGCGTCACCCCATCGTACAAACGAAACATTGGTGGTACAGGAATATTAACCTGTTTCCCATCGACTACGCCTTTCGGCCTCGCCTTAG
>CAZMEL010000035.1:0-14789 GCA_964565225.1 uncultured Thermoanaerobaculia bacterium
CGCCTCGCCCCTCGGAGGTCAGTTTCAGGTCAATACCACCACCACGAGCGACCAGTACTACTCCGCCGTCCAACACGACGGCCGGGATTTTCTGGTGGTCTGGAAGAGCTTCGGCTCGGCCCTCGACGATCCCGATCTCAGCATTCAGGCTCGGCGCTATGCCGCCGATGGCTCGGCCCTCGGTGGCGAGCTGCAGGTGAACGCCCACGTGACCGGCGCACAGAAGCTGCCGCGGCTCGCGAAAACGGCCACGGGCCCCGTGCTGGTGGTCTGGGAAAGCGAGACCTCCGCCGCGTCCGATACTTCCGGCTGGAGTGTCCAGGGCCGGCTCCTCGATCTGCCCGTCTTCCGCGACGGCTTCGAGACGGGCGATACCAGCCGCTGGTCCCGCGACTCGCTGCATCCCGAGCGCCGCTGAGACGTCTCTCGCAATTGATTTGACCCGATTCGTCTCCGTTCGGGACGTTCTTTACCAAAGCATCTCCCCAGGTCTACGCTGCCCGTCGCTCGCCCCCACCTCGAAGATGGCTGGCGGCTTCGAGCAGCTCCCGGAATGCCGGGTGGGGCATCCGTTTCAACTCGGAGTCGACGGTGCGGCCGCGGACCCTTCCCGACCGCCGGGAGGCTCAGCACTACGGAGAGACTCATGGCACGGCGAGCAACCCTGCGACTCCTTCCCCTCCTCGCTGCTCTGACGGTGGCGGCCGCTCCCCTTGCGGCCGATCCCTTCGTCAACTTCGAGGAGCCCCAGACTCAACCCATCACTGTTTTCAAGCTCACCTCGCCCGGCGTTCTCGAGCCCGGGGAAAACCTACCGTTCCCCGCCACCGCGGAGGGTGAGAAGGCCGTCGAGCAAGAGCCACAGCAGGTTCCGCCCATCGAGCGCCGGTTCCTGGCCGTGGCCAATACCCCCGACCACTCGGTGGAGATCTACGACGCCAACTACCCGTGGCCCTTCGTGACCCGCCTGCAATCGGGCCACGGCCCGGTGACCGTGCGCTGGAACAACGGCCACAAACGCCTCTACGCCTGCAATTTCTCGGGGGATTCGGTCTCCGTCTACAAGATGAGCCTGCGCAACGACGGCACGCTCGTGGCCCACCTCGAACGGATCGTCGACGTCGGCGACCAACCCTCCGACATCGACTTCTCGGCCGACAACACGGAAGCACACATCACCCTGAGCAGCCGCTCGGGAGTGACCATTCGCGACGCCGTGACCCTGGCGGCCACCACCGCCTTCCAACGCCTCGACCTGACCGTGGGCTCCGAGGTGCACGCGGTGAAGGCTCCGCGCCAGCTGTGGATCGACAGCAACGACCGCAAGATCGTGCTCAACCTGATGGGCGAGCTCGGGGTCAACGGAAACCCGGCCTTCGACTACGACCTCGATCTCTATGTCGACGACCCGATCACCGGACGCGCCAAGGTCGATGGCCTCGGCACCACCCACCACGCCTTCGCCGTAAGCCCCGACCGCTCCATGCTCTTCGTCATCGGCACCCGAGCACGCCACCTGGAGCCCACCGCGGTGGGTGTCGCCGGGGTCAGCACGCAGCCGACTGGTTTCGTCCAGAGCTGGCTGTGGACTCTGAGCCTGCCGAGCTCGGGCGCCCCGACCGTGGTGGCCGAATCCCCGGCCGGAGCCGGCCCCTGGCCGACCTTCCAGAGCATCAATCTCAACCGCGACTACACCCAGCCCAACCTCACCGCGGTGCCAGCTGCCGACGCCCTGGCGCAACCCACGGACATCGCCATCATCTCCGGGACCGACAGCTCGATCGACAAGCTGTTCATCACCGCCTTCCACTCCGACGCGGTGGCCCGCCTCCAACCCGATGCCAACGCACCGGGTGGCTGGGACATCCGCAAGATTCCCATTCCCGTGCTCGATCCCGGCGCCAGCTATCGCGTAGCCGGGCCGCGCGGCCTGGCGGTGGGCAAACGTCTTCGCAACCAGGCCGGCAACACCGAGACCTTCGTGTTCACCAACAACCGGCTCGACAACACGGTAGTCGTGATCAGCGCCGGCACCGAGCAGATCGTCGGCCATTTCGCGCTGCAGAACGATCCCACGCCGAACACCATCCGCACCGGGCGCCAGTTCCTCTACAGCGCGGCAACCACCTCGGGCAGCGGCATGGTGTCGTGCGCCAGCTGCCATGTCGACGGCCGCACCGACGGTCTGGGCTGGAATCTCGGAGGCCCCGGCGCCGGACCGGCCATCGCCGCCGGCTTCCACGACCAGAACGGCTTCGACCTCACCACGATGCCCGACTTTCCCGAAGACAAGGGGATCATGGTCACCCAGACTCTGCTCGGTCTCGTCAATTACCCGGTCAACGAGGGCAGCCAGTTCATGTACACCAACGCGCCCTACCACTGGCGCGGCGACAAACCCGCCTTCGACGACTTCAACGAGGCGTTCGTGAACCTGCAGGGAATGCCCGACATCGGCGACCCCGGCGATCCCAAGGGCCTCACCGACGCCGACATGCGAGCCTATCGCCTCTTCGTCAACACCCTGCGCCATCCGCCGAATCCCGACCAGGACCGCCACCGCGTCCAGACCGGTGTGCTCGGCAACGAGCCCGACGATCCGACCGCTTCGACCGGCGCCAATCTCGGCATGGCGATGTTCCATTTCGCCAACACAGTGGGCAACCGCGCCTGCATCGACTGCCACTCGATCCCCGAGGGATCCAGCAACACGGCGACCATCACTTTCAACATCGCCCGCACCGCCACGAGCGGCAACCCGGATCCGCAAATCCATCCGATCGAGACCGCAGCCTTGCGCAACGTCCGTGCGAGAGAGAACCAGATTCTCACCCTGACCGAAAACAGCCAGACATCGAATTTCGGCCTCATGCACGACGGTTTCGCCTTCGCCACCAGGTCTCTCGAGCAGTTCGGGCTGGCGTTCATCAACACCATGCCCGGGCCCGACCAGACCGCACAGGTGATCGGCATGATCGAGTTCATGCAGCAGTTCGACACCGGTATCGCGCCGGCATCGACCGTAGTACACACCCTCGGCCAGGCCAACGACACGGCGATGATCGACCTACTCGAAGGCCAGGTCCGCGAGGCCAACTCCGATCTCGCGGTCTACACCCGCAACAACAATGTCGAAAGAGGCTACTGGTACGACATCACTGTCACTCCCCCCGTCTACCGGGAAGAGGGCACCAACAACACCGAGACCCGGGCGGGCCTGGAGGCTCGCGCCGCGGCGGGTGAAACCGTCGTTTTTCAGGGCTGCCCTCTCGGCACCTCGAGGCGCTGGGCCAGCGCCGGCGGCACCCCGACCCTGATCGCCAGCGGCCAGGTACCCTCGAGCATCACCCTCGAGCCCATGGCACCGCCCACCCCCTATGTCGGGATCACCGGTATGAACACCATGGCCTGGGCCTTCCAGGGGGCCACCTCGCCGTCTCCGTCGAGCAATATGTGGGCGCGGCAGGCCTTCCAGCAAGCCTTGATTCCGTTCCCGGCCTTCGGGGTCGACGCCGAACGCCACGAGCCGACCCGGAGATTCCGGGTCAGCGGCGAGAACATCCTGAACGGAGCCCTGCTGCATATCGGCATCCCGACCCAGACCCCGCAGAGCGCGCCCATCCAGGTGCTCTCCCTGGAGCTCTATCCGACCCAGTACACCGGCACCGACGGGCGCCGCATCTGGGAGACCTCCCAGGAGCTGGCCCCCTACATGACCCTGGCCCTGCTCAACGGAGGATTCTGGGCCCCCGATGTGGTGAATACCTTCCTGCGCACCACGACCACCCCCAACCTGCAGCCCAACACCTGGAACGGGCTCCTGGCCGTGATCCAGAACGAAGACGGAACCCTGAGCAACAACCTCACCCAGTTCCAGACCCTCACCGTGCAGGACGGCCGATAGCCGCCCGTGCGGATCGATCTACATCCTCTTGGGGGCGGGCTGCGGCCCGCCCTTCTTTTTTGGGCCAAGGTTGGTCGTGACATCTCCGGAGACCAATCCGGGGATCATGACTCGACCAACCTCTTCCATTCGGACAGGCCGATCGCTTCCGCGGCGTTCAGCCAGTCGTCGAATCTTCTCTCGATGCTCTCCGGAGATTCACGTAGTTGAATTGAAAGAGGTCCGTTGCACACGGGCGAACATTCACGAATTCGGACCTCTCGTCTTCGTTGGTCACCCGCTGGAAAGTAAGAGCGTTCGCCGCCAAGACACCCGTGCGCTTCCGCTCCTCGCCATCCACATCGAGCATGCCCAGAAGGCTGGTTCCTGGCCGCAAGCCCACCGCGACCCCTTCGATCGCATGCTCGCTGCCCAGAGCAGGCTCGGGAGCTTGCCCTTGGTCACCCGCGATCCGGCTCTGGAGACGTTCGGGATCTCGACGATCTGGTGAAAGCTGGCCGTCGGCGCCCAGGCGGTGGCAACATCCGGCCAGGCTCGCGGAATACGGTCACCCCCGGCGTCTACCCCCGCAGAGCAAGAATCTATTAAATCTCTTTATTTCAACACTTACAAAGGTCTCGTTTCCGAGCCCTCGAAAGGCATGCCCCTTGCTCTCGACAATTCCTGGCGCGGCGCCCGCTCGCCGCGCCAGCCTGAGGGCAACCGCCGGCCGATCGGTCGGCAGAACAGAGGAGCTCGAAAAAATGACGCTTGGATCCAAGACCTTTCGAACGCTGCTGATACTGATCGTTGTTTCCCTATCGCTGGGAAGCCCCGCCGCCTCACAAGAGTTGTGTCTGCCCGACTGCCAGAACTCTCCATGGGGACCGATTCAGACCCATGTGTTGACCCTGCCGGGTGGCTGCCAGGTCGAAGTCGGCTATGCAACTCGCCTGGCCTGTGGACTCTGGGAAGACACCCAGATCGTCTACGTCTTCCCTCTCAACTTCGAGCACACGTCGTGCACCGCCGTGACCGTGATGGAGATTCCCGACTTCCTGGCCCTGATCACCGAGCAGATGATCGAAGACGACCCGATGGGATTCTCTCCGCCCACCCCGACGATTCCCGCCACCGGCAACCCGGCCACCTGTGATCCCACCGGAGTCCAGAGCTGCGAGGTCAATTTTCGTGTGATCAACGGGGCCTGCTGGCAGAAGCTCCTGCACCACAACAATGAAGCCGGCGATGTCGCCACCTGGGCCCCGTGCGAAACGACCGGCTGCTGCATCAACAGCTACCGAGTCTGTGTCGATGCCTGTGGCAACCGGACCTCCGAGCAGATCGGCGCCGCGGTCCCGCCGGGGGCCTGCCCCACCGAACCCTTCTACCCGTGTGAGCCGGCCTGCGGCCCCTGATCGAGCCTTCGACGCTACGGAATCATGCAAACGCCCCGCTCCGGCCGCTGGAGCGGGGCGTTGGGATCAGCTCAGGTGTCGATGCAGCGTAGGAAAAACCCGTTCCGAAGCTATCAGCCCGTGGTGAAACTCGAACCGCGCTGCGAGCGGCCCTTTTCCGCCAGCTCAGCGTTGCAGAATCTCGAAAGATCACCCCAAAACCGCTCGGACCATCGAGGGCGAGGCCTCTCAAAGCAATGGAGGCCGCGCCCGGCGCCTTGCTTCGACCACCTCGAGACGAACCTCCGAAGTACCTGCAAGCACCTGGATGTTGCGGCGCACATCGTTCGACTCCCGCAATCGAATGATCGCCACGCCCCAGCGCAGAAAGGGACCGGGCGAAAGGATCTCGCGGCCCAGACGAGCCGTTCCCTCGTCTCGGTGCATGATCTCCGGCCCCCATTCGTTCTCGGGCCACGGTGCCAGGCGCCTGGCCAAACGCCAGGCACCCCGGCGGGCCACCCCCAGGCTGAAGCGGATCAGCTCGTCTCCCAGCTTGCCGCCGAAACGAGCCAGCCAGCCCATCCAGGGCGAGACTTCGCCGATCTCTCCCTCCACTTCCTTCACCAGAGCGAAGAGGATTTCGTTGATGCGATCGAAATCGGTGCGCAGAGCGAGTAGACGATCTCCCGGAGCGATCGTCGCCGCGGCAATTCCGAGGTCGAGGTTGATATGGGCGTTGATCCCGACCAGGAGCTGCTGCAGGATCAGGTAGCGCCACCTGCCCGAAGCCTCGAAGGCTACCTGCCATGATTCCGTGGGTTTCTCCCCCGCCTCGAAAGACCGCAGGGCATCGAGGTAGCGAGCAGCGAAGACCACGTCGAGACGTTCCATTCGCGGACCGTCTTCGAAAAACCCCTCTTCGATGCCTTCCTTCACCTTCAGGGTGACCTTGCGGTAAAGAGCCGCAAAATAGCCCAGCCGGCTCCCCGTAGCCAGAGACCAGGTGATGATCCGGTCGAGGGTGACGAGCACGTCGTCAATGGTTCTCGGCGGAGGGAATTCGGGAAAGGGCTCTTTCATCGGTCGCCTCACTCGGAGTGGCTCTGCATTCTCGCCCGGGCACGACACCCGATGGCCTACGGCTCTACAAGAGTTACTCTCCAATATAGCTCATCGAGAGCTCGACCCGCGCTCGGCCGAGGCCGCTCGCCGTGCGGGAAAGAGGACGAACCACCAGCGAAATTCAGTGATAGATTGAATGTTTCCTCAGACGTCCGCCAGAGAGAGCCATGGCACAGGAGACAACCCGCGAGCCCGCGGAGCTGCAGACGACTCGAATGACCGATGGCCCGAGCCCGGGCCCGCCGCGGAGCCTGTTGGTGCCCGGCCTGGTGATCGCCGCCCATCCCGACACGGACCGGATCGGCGAGCAGTCGCCGCTCCCGGCTCTGGGTTCCGGCAAGGCGGTGTCGTTGTCGCGCCTGGAGCCTCTCTTCTCCCATCCCAGCGGAGACTCCGACCCTCGTCCGCTGAACGACCCCTACCTCAGTCGCCGGGCGCTACGCCTGCGGCCCGGGCAGGAGCCCGGAAGCCTATGGCTCGAGCTCGCCGGCAGCCGGACCCGGGTCGAGGTGGCGGGGGAGCCGGTCACCGGAGACCGCTGGCTCGAGCCCGAAGCCATCGAGCACGGAGTCGTGCTCACTCTCGGCGGTCAGGTGGTGCTGCTCCTGCAGCGGGTCGATCCTCTACCCGCGGAGCTGCCGCACTTCGGCCTGGAGGGTGCATCGCCCGCCGTTCACCGTCTGCGGCGAGAGATCCGAACCGCGGCGGGGCTGCCCACATCCGTGTTGCTCCGAGGGGAGACCGGCACCGGCAAGGAGCTGGTGGCCAGAGCCCTCCACCAACACGGCCCACGGGCCGCGGGCCCCTTCGTGGCCGTGAACATGGCGACTCTACCGCCCACTCTGGCGGCCTCGGAGCTCTTCGGGGCGATGCGCGGCGCCTACACCGGGGCCGACCGCCAGAAACCGGGCCTGTTCCAGAGCGCCGAGGGGGGCACCCTGTTTCTCGACGAGATCGGGGAATCTCCGCCCGAGGTGCAGGCGATGCTGCTCCGGGCCCTCGAGACGCGGGAGATCCAGCCGGTGGGAAGTGTCGAGACCCGGCGGGTGGACGTCCGAATCCTGGCCGCGACCGACGCCGACCTCGACCGGGCGATCGAGGACGGAGGCTTTCGCGCGCCCCTGCTCCACCGCCTGGCGGGATTCGAAATCCGCCTGCCGCCGCTGCGGGAGCGGCGCGACGACATCGCCCGTCTGCTGATGTTCTTTCTCGAGGCCGAGCAGCAGGAGCTCCACGCGAATGCGGGCATGCCGTTTCCACCGCCGCATCACCTGCCGGCGGCGCTGATCGCGCGGCTGGTCGCCGAGAGCTGGCCGGGCAATGTACGGCAGCTGCGCAACGTGGCTCGGAGGCTGGCCCTCGCCCGGCACGAAGGGCGGGACGGGGCCGAGCTCCTACCCCTGGTGGAGCCTTTTCTCGATGGACCGAGGTCCGGTGAGATGAGAGCACAGAGGCCTTCGGAGCTCAAACCCACGAGCATGGCTCCTCTCGACCGGAACGCCGGTGCGGCGGACGCTGCCGAACCGACCTTTCGCCGGCCGAACGAGGTCGGCGAGGAAGAGCTGCTGGCCGCCCTGCGGAGCCAGGACTGGAATCTGCGGTCGACCGCGGCCACTCTCGGAGTCTCCCGGGCGACCCTCTACCGCCTGATCGAAGCCAGGCCCGAGGTCCGCAAGGCGTCCGAGCTCGACCGGGAAGAGATCGAAGCCGCTTTCCTCGCCGCCGAGCGCGATGTCCGGCAGGCGGCTCGGCAGCTGGAGGTATCGCCTCAAGGACTCAAGCGGCGGCTGACCCAGCTCGGTCTCGATTGACGATCCTGGCTCCTATGGAACCGGGGGGCGAGAGCTCCAGCTGCGGCTTCCAGAGAAAGAAACCGAAGAGATCTCCATCATCCTCGACCCGAAACGTCAGAGACACCACGGCCTTTCGAATCGGCAATCCCAGCAAACAGGGGCCGTGCGGCTGCCCTCCCTTGCGAAACGGTCCCGCGAACGAAGGGCTCGGGTTCGAAAGCTCGAAGGTCTCGATCGTGGCGACGAGATTCTGGTTGAGCGAGAGGGTGCTCATCCGCCAGATCAAGAGATCTCCCGCACCGGCCGTTACCGAGAGCGAGCTGTCTTCCGCGTTGGCGGCTCCGTTGATCTCCTCGACCCGACCGACAGTGGAATACAGAACCGAGCTGGCGGCTTGCGGTGTGAGCTCGGTCGGTTGTTTCCGGTCTCGACTGGGGGATCCATAGATGTCGGAGAGGGTGATTGCGTCGACCAGAGTCAGAATCCGGACCTCGCTCCCGCCCCCTGTTACTCGAAGATCGGTCATGATCGGGCTCCCTTTCAAAAGGTTTTTCAAAGTCTGGACAACACGGCGGGCCGTCCGGCCCGCCGTACAACACGAGAGGTCTCACTCGACGGTGATACTGGGATCCCACTGGAAGTAGCCGTAGAGATTGTTGCTGGAATCGAGGATCTCGAAGATCCAGTTGTAGACCTCTCGGGAGCCGGAGCTCACCTGCCGCACCGTGGCGGTCCACTCCTCCTCGCCGCTGACCTTCTGCGGTTGATCGATCACGTTGTCGCCACTATATTTCACGAAATTCGTGAAATTGACCTTGGCGTCTTCGTTCGCGGAGAGGGTGGTGGCCCGCCAGTGGATCGTATCGTCCTTTTTCGCCTTGATATCCAGGCCCGCGCTGGCGTTCCCCGACAGCTGGTTGTCTTGCGCCACGACCATGAAGATAGTCGAGCTCGCGAGGCTTCCGATATTGGTCGGATTACTGGGGTCGGTGCTGGGGCTGTCGTAGTGATTCGAGATGGTGACGGCATCGATGACGGTGAGGCAAGTAATGATTTTCGGTCCCAAACCCATTTTCGGTCTCCCTGTTCGGTTGTCGAGCGCCGCGCCGATCGACTCGAAGCCTCAGCGCTCGGTGTGTTGATGGGAGCTGCTCATTTCAAACAACGTGCCAGCTCTCGAGACACAAAGGACCCAGGAAAACCACTCTTTTCGATAGCCAAGGGTGCCCAGGGACACCTTCGAAGATGCCCATGGACAACTCGAAGATGTCCCTGGGCATCTTTGGAGCCCACCTCGTCCTTCGTATCGACAGGCACGGGCCTTGCTCTACCAGAAGCCGTCGAAAGAGGAGCTCTCGAAGAGGTTTCTTTTTTCGACCCGCTAATGGACCCGTACAACCGAAAGGAGACGACATGTCCTTCAAACTTTCTCTCACCCCCTCGGAACGGCTCGTCTACATCAAGTCCGATCTCGGTCTCTACGACCATCCCTCGGCCACCGTTTGCCTGCCCAGCCACGAGCTGGTGGTGAACCACGGCATGAGCTGCAAGTTCACCTTCGAGATCGACTTCGACGACACCTTCCCGTCGACCGGCATGATTCTGTGGAGCGGCTCGAAGCCGGCACACATCACGGATCCGGTCCTCAGCGAGCAGGACAAGACCCTGGTCTTCTACGACCACAACGACCTGGCGCAGGAAACCCGCACCTCGTTTCAGCTGGTCCTCACCGGCGCCGGAATCCTTCCCGGTGTCTTGATGCGAAACGGCCGACGGGTCGACCCGACCATCGTCGACAAGGGGGACGAGGGAATTCCGGCCAGGCGTTGATTCAGGAGCCTTCGGGCTCGAGGACGGGAGCCTCATGGCTCTCGAGATCGGCTCGGATCTCTTCGAACCAGGGAAAGGTGAACCAGCGGCGGTCGAGGCCTTGCTGCAGGGCCCGACGACCATGCCAGGTGGCCGATGCAGCATCGCCGACCAGGGAGAACACCAGGGACGCCTCGAAGGCGACCATCGGGTCTTCGGGCTGCCGACGCAAGGCCCCCTGCACCGCGGCGATGGCCTCCGAGGTCTGACCGAGATGGGCCAGTGCCTGGGCACGAACCGTCGCCCAACGTTCCGGATCGATATCCGCCTCGATCGCTGCCAACACCTCACCATAGCGGCTCGCGGCCTGTTCATCGTCGCCACTCAGTTCTTCGGCATCGGCGAGGTTCAGCAGGGCTGCCGGCGAGCCGGGCGAGAGCTCCAGGGCGGTCCGAAAGCTCTCCACCGAGGCCGGATAATGGCCGATCAGCATCTGTGCCGTGCCCAGGTTGATCAGCTCGGTGGATTCGGGAGAGCGTTCGACCAGCTCCTGATAGAGGTCGGCGGCGCGGGCCGGGCTGCCGCTCATCAGCTCCAGCTGGGCGAGACGAGAGCGGCCGTTGTAATGCCCGGGATCCCGCTCCAGACCTTGCTCGAGAGCCTCCCGGGCGCGGGAGATCTCCCCCGCTCGAGCGAGCATGCCCCCGTAGTCGAAGAAGTAGCCGGCAGCAGGCAGGCGTTCGAGAACCCGCTCCATCCGGCGGAGGGCTTCCTCGGTCTGGCCTTTCCTCTCCAGAATCCTCGCCTGCTGATAGAGGCCCCGCACGTTGCCCGGCTCCCGGCGGCGAAAGTCGGCCAGGACTCGCTCCGCTTCCGCGATCTCGCCCGCGATCCGAGCCACATTGATCTTCTCGTAGAGAACCCGCGGATCCGCGGGCGCCAGTGCCTCGGCTCGGGCCAGGGCGGCCCGGGCTCGGTCCATGTGCACGTCGGACCGGGTTTCCTGGAAGTACCGAACGGAGACGTGCGCTTCGAGGAACGGGAGCTCGAGAAACCGTGGCGAGGAGCGGGCCAGGGTCTGGAGCTCGGCGAGCAGATCGTCGAGCGAGAAACCCGACTCGCGGCGATCGAAGCGTCGTTTCAGCTGCAGGAACTCCTCGAAGTCTTCGGCCCGTACCTCCAGGTCCGGCACTCCGTCTCGCAGCTCTCGCTCCGGGAATGCCCCCCCGAGATGATCGACCACCGCCTGGCCGATCTCGAGCAGGTGGTTGCTCTCTACGGCCATCCCCTGCGTCCACAGAAGCCGGCCGTCGGTGCCTCGAACCCGCGCCAGGGTCAGGCGGCAGCTCGGCCCGCCACACTCGAGCCGAGAGGTGAAGACCTCGTCGGCGGCCGTGGCCCGCGCCAGCTGGCGAGGCTCTCGCGGCGGGTCGGCCGGAGGCTCCAGGACCACCAGGCGACGGAATCCGAGCAATCCTCGCAACACGGAGGTATGCACCGCACTGGCGGCGAGCTCGAGATCGTAGACCGGCTCGATCTTCCCCGTCAGCACGGTCTCCGTGGCCGGCACCGCCACGTAGAGCGGCGGCCGGCCTCGCTGCCATCCCCACCACGAGACGGCCACGATCACTCCGACGATACCCATCACCAGCACGGCTCGAAGGACGAAGCGTAGCCGCCGCCCGCGCGGACCCTCCGAAGCTGCCGCCGCACCTTCGAGGATCGTCGCAGGATCGAGAGTCTCGAGATCCACGAGGGTCTGCAGCCAGGTATCTTTCCGCGGATCCATCTTCTCCACGAGCGACTCCAGCTCGGCGAAAGCACTCTCCGCGCTCGCCGGGCGTGCGCGAGGATCTTTGGCGAGGAGTCGGCCGACGAAGCTCGAGAGCTCTTCCCCTACAGCCGGAGCCAGGGTGTGGAGATCCGGGGGCTCCCAGGTACAGATGCGGCGCAGGGTCTCGGCCGGAGACCCGGCGTTGAACGGCTGCTGGCCGCTGAGCATTTCGTAGAGCAGGCTGCCGAGGGCGAAGAGGTCGGACCGCGGATCGACCCGGTGGCCCCGAATCTGCTCCGGCGACATGGCGCTCAGGGTTCCCATGGCCGGGCCGTCGACCGAGAGCGACTCGCCGGTGTCGGGATCGAATCGCTTGGCGATTCCGAAGTCGAGGATCTTGGCCTGCTCGCCCTTGCCCGGTGCGCTGTCCACCGTCAACATCAGATTGCCCGCTTTCAGGTCGCGGTGCACGATGCCCGAGGCATGGGCCACGGCGAGACCGGCCAGGATGTCGAGCGCGAGCCGCACCGCCCGGGCCGGCTCCAGGGGGCCTTGCCGCAGCAGGTGGCGAAGGGAGATCCCCTCGACCCGCTCCATCACGATCCAGTCGCCGTCCGCGGCCTCCACCCAGTCGTAGACCTGTACCAGGGCGGGATGCCGCAACCGGGCCGCGGCCCTCGCCTCGCGTTGCAGCAGCTCCCGCGCTTCGGGATCGCGCTCCGCCGCCGAACGCACCCGCTTCAGAGCCACCGGGCGATCGAGGCGCTCGTCGTACCCCGCCCACACCTCTCCCATCCCGCCTTGCCCGAGGCGGGAATCGACCCGATAGGGCCCCACCGTCCGGGGCTCGTCGGGCGGATCGGCCGCGGAAGTCTCGTGCTCGTCCACCCGTGCATTCAACCCGTTTCGCCCGCTCTTGGCAACCCGAGCCCGCCCCCTCGGGCGACCCGGGCAGTGGCCTCTCCAATCCCCGGTAGATGCTTGACCAGCTCTCATCAGGAGATACAATGCAGTCGAATCAGAATCGCGAGCCGCTGGAAGGTCCAGGCCGCCGGGGGAAGCAGCCGAAGACCGAGCGTCGACGATTCGCAGGTCCAGAATCGGTTCCGAAGAACCACTGTCGACCAAGAGGACGCAGAGAGGGGAAATCCAGGTGAGTGAAGCCCAACAGACGATCCATCTCTCACGGGTCTGGAGCGAAGCCCGTGGCCTGATCTGGAAATACAAGGGCCGCCTCTTCCTCGGCCTGCTGCTGATCATCGTCAATCGGGTGGCCGGGCTCGTGGTGCCCGCCACCGGCAAATTCCTGGTGGACGACGTGATCCTCGGGCAGCAGGCGGACCTATTGTCGGCCCTGGTGCTGGTGGCGGCGGCGGCCACTCTCGTGCAGGCGGCGACCAAGTACTTCTCGACTCCGGTGCTGATCATCACCGCCCAGCGGGCCATTGCCGAAATGCGCAAGAGCCTGCACAAACACGTGATGCGGCTGCCGATCAGCTACTTCGACACCACCCAGACCGGGATCTTGATCTCCCGGGTGATGAACGACGCCGACGGCCTGCGCAACCTCCTCGGAATGGGCCTGGTGCGACTGGGAGGCGGTCTTCTGACCTCGAGCCTTTCACTCGCCGTGTTGTTCTACCTCAACTGGCGCATGACCACTTTCATCCTCGGGGTCCTGGTCGTCTTCGGCGGGGTCCTGGTGATCGGGTTCAACTATCTGCGGCCCCTGGCTCGGGAACGGGGAGAGATCACCGCCCGGGTCACCGGTCGGCTGGCGCAGTCCCTGGCGGGTGTCCGCATCGTCAAGGCCTACACCGCCGAGAAGCGCGAGGAGCTGGTCTTCGCCCGTGGCATTCACGACCTGTTCCGCAATATCGCCCGGGCACTCATGGCTTTTGCCGGCCTCGGGGCTTTCTCGACCGCTCTCTTCGGCGGCATCAGCTGCCTCATGTTGTGGCTGGGTGGGCAGGCGATCTTCAACGGCACCATGACCCTGGGCGACTTCGTCACCTACATCTTCTTCACCGGCATGGTCGCCCTGCCGGTGATGGAAATCTCCGACGTGGGCACCCAGATCGCCGAAGCCTTTGGCGGGCTCGACCGAATCCGCGAGCTGCGGGACGTCGAGCCCGAGTCGAGCGATGAGGACGACCGCAAGGCCATGGAGATCCTCGGTGGCGAGGTGGTCTTCGAGAATGTCTCGTTCGAGTACAACCCCGGTGTGCCGGTGCTCAAGAACATCTCGTTCGTGGCGCCGGCGGGCTCCACCACCGCCCTGGTGGGATCGAGCGGCTCCGGCAAGAGCACTCTCACCAGCCTGGTGATGAGCTTCAACCGCCCCACCAGCGGCCATCTGCGCATCGACGGGCAGACGATCGACGAGGTCAAGCTCCGGGACTACCGCTCCCAGATCGGCATCGTGCTGCAGGACAATTTCCTCTTCGACGGCACCATCGCCGAAAACATCGCCTATAGCCGGCCCCGCGCGACTCGCGAGCAGATTCTCGAAGCCAGCCGGATCGCCCACTGCCATCCGTTCATCGAGAGCTTCGCCGACGGCTACGACACCGTGGTCGGAGAACGCGGCGTTCGTCTATCCGGCGGGCAACGGCAAAGGATCGCCATCGCCAGGGCCATTCTGGCCGACCCGCGAATCCTGATTCTCGACGAGGCCACCTCGAACCTCGACAGCGAGAGCGAATCCTTGATCCAGGACGGTCTCAAGACTCTGCGCCAGGGGCGCACGACCTTCGTGATCGCCCACCGGCTCTCCACCATTCGCAGCGCCGACCAGATCCTGGTGCTCGAAGACGGAGAGGTGGTCGAGATGGGAACCCACGACCAGCTCCTGGCGAAGGCCGGCCGGTACCTCGAGCTCAACGAGCGGCAGAACCTCCTGGCGAAGAATCGTTTTCTCGACGCCTGAGCCGAGCCTCCTCAGGGGCACAACCCGACGCGACCCTTCGAGGCCTGGCGGAAGGAACGCCGACGCCAGATCCCGAAAC
>CAZMEL010000035.1:14889-40801 GCA_964565225.1 uncultured Thermoanaerobaculia bacterium
CAACGAAAATCGTGCCGAAGATGCCCCCGGACACAGCGCCGAGACGGGCTTCGTAGCCAACATGGCCGACGCGACCCTTCGAGGCCTGGCGGAAGGAACGCCGACGCCAGATCCCGAAACCAATGCTCGGAAGAGTCGGCGTTCCTGGAGCCAGGGCGAGCGGGTCAACGAAAATCGTGCCGAAGATGCCCCCGGACACAGCGCCGAGACGGGCTTCGTAACCAACATGGCCGACGCGACCCTTCGAGGCCTGGCGGAAGGAACGCCGACTCGCCCCAACGAGAGAAGTTAGTGGTTCAAGGCTAGCTCGCGGGCGCGGCCTCTCCGTTGCTGCTCGTCCAGCGCGAGGTGTCACCACTCTCGAAGCCGTCGGCGAAGAGGATCTGCACCGTGACTTCCTGGTTGGCGGGCACATCCCGCAGCTCGGAGCGGCCACCGTTTCCGGGCCACTCGATCACCACCCGGTCGATGTTCGTCGCGGTCCCCACGCCGAAGAAGGCCTCGGCCGGCTCCTGACCGGCATAGCTGGTGCCGGCGGTGATCAACCGCATCATCGAGGTCTCGCCGACCTCGAGGTGGACCACGGTTCCGATGGCCCAGTGGTTCGGGCCCTCCATCCGGGGTTTGATCACCAGATAGTTGTTCTCCACCCCTGGCGCGATGGGCTGATTCTCGAGCAGCCGCAAGTGGTGCCCCTGCCCGTCGGAGCCGTTGGTGGTCTGCAGCAGATCGAGGTCGCCATCGCGATCGTAGTCGAAGGCCACCAGCGAGCTCCCCCAGAACGTGTCATCCAGCCCCACCGCGGCAGAGGCGTCGGTGAAGGCCACCGGCACTCCTCCGTCGTTGCGGAAGAAACGGGTGGGATCGGCGGGGAACTCGTCGAGGAAGAAACCGTTGGTGGCTGCCAGGTCGAGGTCGCCGTCGTTCTCCGCATCGAAGAACGTGGCGCCCCAGCCGAAGAATCCCTGGTCGACACCGACCGCTTCCGACACCTCCGTGAACTGCAGGGTGTCCGTCGAGTCGTTGCGGAACAGCTTGTTGTGGCACTCGAACTGGAAGATATTGGTGACGTAGATGTCGAGATCCCGGTCGTTGTCATAGTCCCCGAAGGCCATGCCCATCTCGTTGCACGAGGTGTCGAGCCCGGTCGAGCCCGCCACGTCGACAAAGGTGAGGTCACCCTGGTTGATCCACATCTTGTTGGGATTGAAGTCGACATTGGCATAGATGTCGAGCCATCCGTCGCCATCGAAGTCGTGCATCATCGCCTGCCAGTAGTGCAGGAACGAGCCGCCGACTCCGCTGGACTCGCTGATCTCGGTGAAGGTTCCGTCGGTGTTGTTCATGAAGAGCCGGGCTTCCCCGGTCCACAGCCCGGTGTAGAGGTCGAGGTAGCCGTTGTTGTCGAGATCTCCCGCCACCACGGTACCCCGGTTGGCGACACCATCGAACACCAGGTCGTCGGTGAATCCGGCCGCCTCCGAGACGTCCTCGAACTGCCCGGGAGACACCTGCCGATACAGCGCCAGGGTCACGGTGTCGAACTCGCAGTCCACACCTGGAACGTTTTTGCAGTCGGACGCCACAAAGAGATCGAGCAGGTGATCGCCGTCGTAGTCGAGCCAAAGCCCCATCCGGGTCCGGTGGTTGGCCGCCAGGCCGGCGGCAGCGGCGATCTCCTCGAACTGTCCGTTGCCGAGATTGCGGTACAGCTGGTTCGCAACGTCCTGCTCATTCGGTACGAACACATCGAGATCGCCGTCGTTGTCGAAATCCGCCACCGCAACTCCACCGGAGAATCCGGTCTGCATCACGAACGGTTGAATGCCGGCCCCGGCCCCCACCTCGGTGAATTGAATCTGCCCCTCCAGCATGCCGGCTCCGGCAGCCAGAATCGCGCCTGCTCTCCAGACTCTCTTCTTCATCATTTGTTTCTCCTGGTCGAAGGATTCCCCCAATCGTGACCAATAGGCACCCTCAATATAGTCCGTCGTCCTCTCCGGGCGAAGTCGGCAGTAATAATAACCAAACAAATTCGCATCAACCGTCCCCCCGTGGGACTGTACTCACCTCGAAGCCCGCGGCCTCGACCCGGTGATCGTCCCGCGCGTGGGCTCGACACCTCGAGCTCGATCGAGGCCGGAAAAACCCGCGACGAAGCCCCGGGCAGCCTTGACTTTTGGCCCTATTTGAGCTACTTTCACGCTGCAGGTCGACGGCCGGATTGTCTACAATGAAGCTCTTCAAAGCCTTTGATGACTGCATTGCCAGTTCCAGCAGTTCGGGGGAATCGCTGGTCCATGGACAATTGGTTTAGCAGGAATGTCCGAATTTTGTCCGATGATTTGGGTCACCTTCTGGTTTTCGAGAACCGGCGAACTTTGATTCGCCTGTGACGAGGCGAACCGGAACATCTCGGTACAGGGCGAGAGGGCTCTGTGTCGAAGCCGCAGAGAGAGACACAAGGGGCGTGAAGAATGAGTGAATTAGAGCAGACTTCGCCGAGCGAACCGAGAGTCCTGTTGTTGACCGTTCCCTGGGCGGAGCCGCAAGCGCCGAGCCTGGCTCTCGGCACCATCAAGTCCATTCTCGAGCGAGACGGCATCTCCTCCGACGTCGTCAATCTCCACCTGACACTGATCCAAGAGATCGGTTTCAAGCGGTATCAACAGATCACCGCGGTGGGAGACGGCACGTTTCGTGGCGAGATCTTCTTCTCTCCACACTACTTCGGCAATGACGTCCAGAAATATGCCGATGAGGTGGTCCGGCCCCACTACCGAAAGGTTGCCAAAGACGTCGAGGCGATGCTCGGAGAAGACTCCGACGAAACCCTCGAAGACTTCATCGACTGCTGCGAGGATCTCGTAGTCAACGGAGTCGATCGTTACTTCGCCCGCTGTGACGAGCAGATCGACTGGGAGAAGTACGACGTCATCGGCTTCAGCCTGATGTTCGACCAGACCCTGGCCGCTCTTTCCCTGGCCAAGCGCATCAAGCAGCAGTACCCCGACAAGAAAGTGGTCTTCGGAGGACCCAACTGCGACGGTGAAATGGGCTACGAAATGCTCCGGTCGTTCCAAGAGATCGATGCGGTGGCCGTTGGCGAGGCCGACCGGATCGTGTCGAAGCTGTTCCGGGCATTGCACAACGACGAGCCCCTCGACGACATCAACGGCATCGGCTTCCGCCGCGACGGCGAGGTGATCCGCACCGAGGCTCTGCCGCTGCTTCGCGATCTCGACTGGTTGCCCCAGCCCGAGTACAGCTCGTATTTCGAACACTACGCCAAGCTCGACGAAGAAGAGCTCAAGCCCTGGGTTTTCTTCGAATCCTCTCGTGGTTGCTGGTGGGGCCAGAAAATGCTCTGCACCTTCTGCGGCCTGAATGCCAACGGCTTGCAGTTCCGGCGCAAGACCCCGGAGCGGGTGGTGGACGAGATCCTCGACCTGTCGAAGGATTGCGGTGTCACGACCCTCATCGCAACCGACAACATCCTCGATATGTCGTACTTCAACTACGTGTTGCCCGAGCTGAAGAAAATCAACGAGGAACGTGAAGACGACGACAAAATCAAGATTTTCTACGAGACCAAGTCGAACCTGAAGAAAGACCAGATGGTCTTGATGCTGCAGGCGGGTATTCGCAAGGTACAGCCCGGCATCGAGAGCTTCAGCGACGGCATTCTGAAACGGATGCGTAAGGGCTCGACCGGCATCCAACAGATGCAGTTCGTGAAATGGGCGACCGAGCTCGGTATGGGTGTGGCCTACGGCATGCTGTACGCCAACCCCGGAGACGATCCGGAAGACTACCGTGCGATGGAAGAGCAGGTCGATTTTCTCGATCATCTCGAGCCCCCCGAGTACTTGACGCCGATCGCTCTCGATCGCTTCAGCCCTTACTGGTTCGAGGCCGAGCAGCACGGCATCTCGGGCATCAAGGCGAGCAACCACTACCGACTGCTCTTCCCCGACGAAAACATCGACCTCATGAAGCTGGTCTACCGCTTCGAGTTCTCACACGCCGACCAGACGAACGAAGAGCTCCAGAAAGCCATGAAGTCCTGTATTGCTCGGTTCGAGCAGTGGCAGAAGAGCTACGAGCCGAACAAGCTGATCTACGATGTCCATGACGACACCGTGTTCATTCGAGATCGGCGGTACGGCAAATCCAATCTCGTGAAGCTCAAGGGGCTGCAGGGACAGATCTTCCTCTTCCTCGACCAGTTCCGGTCCCTGAGCACCATCGCGAAGAATTTCCGGGATATCCCGAAGGAATTGATCGAGAAATTCCTCGCCAAGCTGATCGCCATGAAGTGGGTCTACCTCGACGGCAAGGGACGCTACCTCGCCATGCCGGTCCACCGGGTGCTGAGCTTCAAGGAAGAAGCGAAGCCCGGCGAAGAGGAAGGGCTGGCCAAGGCTTCTTGACTTCGACGCGGAAGCACCGCGTCCAACGATATCTGGTTCCTCGAGAGGGCCGCCGATCCGGCGGCCCTCTTTTCGGAACGACCGAAAGAAGGAGATGGGCTCGATGCCTGCGAAAACGCCAAGCCGTGGAAAGCTCCTGCTCTGTGCGTCGATCTTTTTCTGCCTGCTACCCTCCGCGGTGCTCGCGGAAACGGCAAAGAAAGAATATCGACGGGCCATCCAGGATCCGAAGCTCGACAACCTGCAGCACCCACCGGGTTATGAAACGGCTCCACCCGATACTCTGGGGCGGGTGGATCGCGCCGGAAAAGGTGAGCAGGCGATGATCCTGATCGCCGGAAACGGCTTCGACGGCGAGATCTTCGGACCCCTGGTCGAGATCTACGAGGACCGCTACACCCTGTACTCGGTGACCCTGGCCGGAATGAGCGGCACCGCAGCTCCGCCGATGCCGCCGGCCGGTACCAGCTACTCGGAGCAGACCTGGACCCGCGGCGCTCAGAAAGCGATCGAGCGGTTGATCGCCGAAGAAGAGCTCGACCGCCCGGTGATCGTGGGCAGCTGGATGACCGGTGCCCAGATCGCCTTGCGACTCGCACTCGAGCAACCCGAGAAGATCCGCGGCGCCATCGTGATCAGCGGTATTCCCAAGACACCCTGGTGGATCAGCCCCGAGCCGCCGACCCTCGAAGAACGAATCGAGCGCAACGACGAGGTCATGGCGCCGAAATGGTTCAAGACCGTGACCCACGACACCTGGTATGACAACAACTTCCTACCGCGAGACCTCGCCCTACACCCGGTGCGAGCCCTCCAGCTCTGGCGCCAGGGAACCACCGCAACCCTGGCCACCAAGATTCGTTATTTCCTGGAGACCCGAACCCAGGACGTGACCCTGGAGCTCGACGGTCTGAAGGTACCGGTCCTCTCTGTCGTTCCCGGCTTCGACGAAGAATTCTTCGCCGGCCCCCATGACAGCGATTACATGCGGCGCTTCTGCCAGGAACCATGGGAAGGTCTGGAGGACGTAGAGAAGCTCGAGATCGTGACGATTCCCGGCTCGCGCGCCATGATCATGGACGACAAACCCGAAGAGCTTCGAAAGGTGATGGACACATTCCTCGAGAATCTCTGAGGGCCTTCGCCGAAGAATCAGGCCAGAGACTCGAGATTCGAAAACCTTTTCTCGAGAAGGGGGAAAACATGCAGAAACGAATCAGGATTCATCCGCAACTCGTGGCGCTCTCCGCCATTGTGCTCTGCGTAGCAATGGTGGCATCGGCCGACAGCACGACTTCCGGCCAGCGGCACCAGCTCGTCGAGGGTCTCGTATCTCTCGAGCTTCCCGCCAAGGCCTGGTCGCTGACGGAAGAAGGCGCCACGGCCCCGGAAATCGCCTACTTGAAGCTCGCCGAAGGCTCCGGCCGCGGTAATCTCTCGCTCCAGCCCGTACCGGGTGTTCCTTTCGAGCAGCTGGTTCCGGCCGTAGAGAACGCCATGGCCACGAAGTACCAGGAATTCGAGAAGCTCAGCGCCGAAACCATCACCGTCGAAGAGCGCCCCGTATTCCGGATCGAATGTGCTTTCCAAGACGAAGGCAGCGCCTGGAAAGCCCTCGGTCTCTTCACCAAGACCTCCGACGATCAGCTCTTCAGCCTGACCTTCCGGGCTCACCCCGACGACATGACGGGGCTGCAGGGGCAGCTCGATCAGCTGGTAGCCAGCCTCCGGGTGGATGGACATCCCCTCACCGCCGGCTCCTCGAAATAGATCACTCTACACAGCAAGGACTCGTCGAGCCGGACGAGGCAAGAAAAAGGCATCCGATCGCGGATGCCTTTTTCGTTTGGGCGGATGGAGCCGATCGAGCCCCAACGGGGCGACAGGATGCAGCCTGGGCCGATCTGGCGAGCTTGCGAGCCGGGAGCCCCAGGCGTACGGGCGCCCTCACTCAACAAGGATTCAACCGGGTACTCGACTGGATTGGTGGTCGGATCAACCGTAAGGAGCTCGAGCCTCAGAGGCAGCCCGAGCACGCGGACCAGGCTGCAACCCCACCACTCTCGAAGCCGTCGCCGAAGATCGAGCTGTCCTGGAAGAAGACGTAGGCGGAGCCGGAGTTACAGGAGTCGTCTCCCGGGCAGGCGGCATCGTCTCGGTAGGCTCCGATCACGGCGGTATCTCCACTGATGGCGACATCGACACCGAAGCGATCCTCCGACTCGGCATCCCCCGCGATCAGCTTCTCGACCTCTGCCCAGGCCGAAGGATCCGAGCCGGTACGCTCGAAGAGGTAGGCCGCGCCGGCACTGGTGCCCGCTTCGTCCTCGAGCCAGGCCCCGAGGAGAAGCCGGTCTCCGGAGAGGGCGACCGAGAAACCGGCCTGGTCGACCGCCTCGGCGTCGGCAGGGATCAGCTTTTGCACCTGGCCCCAGTTGTCGGCTCCACCCGCGTCCATCGCATAGACGTAGACCGATCCCGATTCACTGGCCACACCGGCATCGCGGTACGCGCCGACCGCGGCGATCTCGCCGTCGAGGGCGACCGAGATCCCGAAGTGTGCCGACTCGATTCCGTCATCGGCCAGTAGCTTCTGCACCTGGCCCCAGTTGCCGGCTCCCCCTTCGTCGCGCCGGAAGATGTAGGCCGCACCGGAGTTGCAGAGCGGTTCGGTGGGGCAAACATCGTCTTTCTGGTCGGCACCGACGATCACGGTGTCACCATCGATCGAAACCGACTGGCCGAAGAGGTCGAAGGGCTCGCCGTCGGTAGAGCTCAGCTGGGCGACTCGGCCCCAGTTGCCGACCCCTCCTTCGTCTTTCTCGAAGACCTCGGCGATTCCCGCCTGGACGTCGAGCGGATCGAGGCCGTTCACGGCTCCGACCACCACGGTGTCGCCGTCGATGGCGACCGAGATACCGAATTCCACCGCCAGGCCCGGTTCCATGCCGATCAGCTTCGCCACCTGCCCCCAGTTGTCGGGGCCGCCTTCGTTCCTCTCGAAGACATAAGCCGAGCCGGGATCGATCTCGCCGGAATGGTCGTCGTGATAGGAGCCCACGACCACCCGATCGCCACTCACCCCGACCGAGTACCCGAAGCCGTCGAAACCGGAGGTGTCGTTTCCCAGGATCTCCTTCACGAGAGTCCACGGCTCCGGCCCACCGGGTGTGCGTTCGTAGATGTACGCGGCGCCGGAATTGTTACCCACCACATCTTCGAGATAAGCGCCCACCACCAGAAGGTCTCCGGCGATATCGACCGAGAACCCGTATTCGTCCCCCGCCGCCTCGTCGGGAGCCGACAAGCGGACCAGCTCGGTCCAGGGAGGCAGAGGTCCCGGGCCGGACCCGGCGGCAGCGAGGCTCGGGCTCGCCAACAGAAGAAACATCGAAGTGGCGATCGGCAAGACCTCGATTCTGTTCATCATCAGCTCCTTGCAGTCCCGTGGCTCATTCAGTCGCAACGCAACGCGATCATCGGATCCACCCGCGATGCACGGCGCGCCGGCAGGTAACTACCGGCCACCGCTACGATGCCGAGAATCGCGGCCGCTCCGAAGAACACCGAGAGATCGGCCACGGAAATGCTCTCGAGAAATCGAGAGACGAATCGGTCGAACGTCGTCAAGACGAAGAAGGCCAGAGCGCCGCCGCAGGCCATTCCCATGGCGGTCCAGCGCAGGGCACGGCCGACCACCGATCCCACCACGTCTCCGGCGCGGGCGCCCAGGGCCATGCGCAAACCGATCTCCCGCGTCCGGTGGCTGACCACCTGCGACATCACCCCGTGAATTCCCACCGCGGCGAGGATCAGGGCGAGAGCGGCGAACACCGACATCAGGAGGCTGTGGAAACGTTTGCCCGCCAGCGACTCCGAGAGAAGATCTTCCATGGTCGTGACCATGGTCAACGGCTGCTCGGGGTCGATGGCCCAGAGCTCGTTCTTCAAGGCCTCGCGAAAACCCATGGGGTCCGTCGAGGTGGCCATCACCACCATCAGGCCCCGCGCCGGGTTCTGCGCCAGGGGCATGTAGATCTCGGGCGCCGACTCCGCGGCCCCGCCGTAGCGGCGCACATCTCGCACCACACCGACCACCTCGAGCCCTCTGGAGGCGAGGAAGTCGATATCGATGCGAGCGCCGACCGGGTTCTCACCCGACCAGAAGCGATCGGCCATCGTCTCGTTGATCAACACCACCCTCTGGGTATCCGGCCGATCCGTGGGCTGGAATCCGCGGCCCGCGGCCAGCCCGATGCCCATGGTCTCGAGGTAGCCGGCGCTGATCACCTGTAGCTGCGCCACGATCTCGGCCTCGTCGGCGGCCCGGGGCCGGCCCTGGATCTCGAAGGGAACCTCGAAGTCTGCCGTTCCGGTGTTCATCGGCAAGGCGGTGCTGGCACCGACCGACTCCACGCCGGGCAGGCCTTCGAGGCCTTGGCGCAGCTGGTCGAAGAACCTCCAGGGCTGATCACCAGGATACTTGGCGTCGGGCAAGACGATCTGCGCCACGAGACGATCTTCGTTCTCGAAACCCCAGGCGAGATCTTTGAGGTTGCCCAGGTTGCGCAGGATCGATCCGCTGGCTACCAGCAGAAAGAGCGCCAGAGCCACCTCGGCGACGATCAACGCCCGGTGGGTGTGGTGGCGCCCCGGCCCCTCCTTGTTTCCTTCGTTGATCAGCTGGCGAGGCTCGCTGCGCAGCAGGCGAAGGGCCGGCAGCAGGGTGAAGACCAGCCCCGCCACCAGGGATACCAGGAGAGTGAAGCCCAGGACATCGAGATCGAGCGTCGCCTGTTCGAGCCGGGGAACCTCCGCCGGGCTCGCAACGGTCAGGAATCGCAGTCCCCAGGACGCGAGCAGCAGGCCGCAGGCCCCTCCCGCCAGCGAGAGGATCAGACCTTCGAGCATCGGCCGTCGAACCAGGCCGAGCCACCCGGCACCCAGAGCCTTGCGCAGGGCAACCTCGTTCTGCTGCTCGAGAGCCCGGGCCAGGAACAGGCTGCCCACATTGACACAGGCGATCAACAACACGGCTCCTACCGCCGCCAGCAGCGAGAGCAACACCGGGCGTACTCCACCCACCATCTGCTCGTGCATCGATGCCAGCTCGGCACCGCGATTCTGGTTCGTGGCCGGAAACTCCTCCGCCAGGCGCTGGCTCACGAGGCGCATGGCCTGGTTGGCCGGCCCCAGCTCGACGTCGTCGGCGAGGCGACCGAGCACCGAGACCGAAGCGCGTCGGAACCCGGCACCGAACGGGTTGAAGGCCATCGGCACCCAGAGATCCACGTCGCCGTGGGGGAAGTCGAAACCCGCAGGAAGAATGCCGATGACCTCGTGATCTTCACCGTCGAGAGAAATCTTCTGCCCCACGACATCCCGACTCTCGCCGAAGCGTCGACGCCAGAGCCCCTGGCCGAGGAGCACCACGTTGCCGGTCTGGCCCAGCACACCTTCCTCTTCCGTGAACGTTCTCCCGACCTCGGCCTCGACCTTCAGGAGCGGGAAGAGATTGGGCGTGACCGCCGCCGCAACCACCGCCTCGGGGTCGTCCTGCCCGGTGAGGTTGAAGGCCCAGAACATGTAGGCCGCCAGGCTGTCGAAGACCTCCGCCTGCTCTCTCCAGTAGTACAGCTCCGACGGCATGACCGGCCCGCGCTCGCCGCTGATCGTGTCGGTTCCCCAGACGAAGACCAGCTCCTCGGAATCCTCATAGGGCAAGGGCTGCAGCACTACCGCGTTCAGCACGCTGAAGATCGCGGTATTGGCGCCGATCCCGAGCGCCAGGGTGAAGATGGCGATCAGGCTGAAACCCTTGTGGCGGACCAGGGACCGAAGGCTCCACATGGCCTCGGTTCCCAGAATACGGAGGCTCTCGATCCACTGGCTCGGTCGGCTCATCCTTCGGATTCCTCGTCGGCGATCGGCGGCAGGGTACCCAGGGCGAGGGCCAGCAGAGGCGCTTCTTCCACGCCGTCGATCTCCAGCAATGTGCTCAGACGATCGTCGTGAAAGGCACCCAGCTGACACAGGCCCAACCCTTCCGGGGGCGCCAGCAGGCTCAAGTTGTGGGCAACGGCTCCGGCTTCCATCAATACCAGCCGATACCCGCGGTCGCCGTATTTACAGGTGTTACGCCGGAACACGGCGGTGATGAAGAGAAAGGCTCCGAGGCTCTCGAGATCGATACCACCGAGAACGATCTCTTCGAGAGCCCGAGCCCAGCGGTCCTGCCGCGAGACCACATCGAAACCGTGCTCTTCGGAGTCGTAGTGGTAGACCCCGGGCTCCAAACCTTCGACGTTCTTCGGTACGAGATAGATCTCGAGAGGATAGAGCGCGCCGGCCGAGGCGACGGGACGAAAGAACTGCTCGGGCCCGACGCGGCCACAGGTGAGGAAGAGGAGCCTCGCCAGGGACTCGAGAGGGAGCGGCTCCGGACCATAGCTCCGCACCGAACGGCGATCCAGGCAGGCCCGCTGCAGCTCGGACTCCGGCTCGACGGGCGGTAGCTCCACCCGATCGCGAAGGCTGTAGGTCTTGTAGGCGCGAGTGATCAGCCCCTGGGTGTTCTTCGGCGTGAGGAAGCGCTGGATCGAAGCGGCCTGAACGGCTCCGGTGACCGGCCCCAGCTTGGTGTTCTCGTGGAAGACCTCGCTCAGGTCCGACGCCTGGCCGTGAGGTGGCTCTCCCGCCCGCCGCCGGGTCTGCTCATCGAGAGATCTCGCCTTTCGTGGCATCGTTCGTGACCTCTCAGGCAAAGGGATGTGGCACCCGATTCGGTCCGGCGTCGAGATTCCATTCGGACCCCTTCCAGACCAGATCCTCGGGTGGGTCCAGGGCTCGTGGCGGCCCGAGACAGGGCATGTTGTCGCCGTGCAGCATCACCAGCCCGGGCACGATCACGCGGACGACTCGAAACCCCGAAGCTGCAATGTCGGGTGTCGTGAGATCGACCACCAGGGATTCGAAACCCCGCGATTCCAGGGCGGCGACACAGACTTCGAGCTCGCCGAGCACCCGCCCGGTCGAACGATTCTCCACCTCCGAGAGCTTCGCTGTCGGTGCCTCGGCGAAGAAAGCGAGCTCCTCCCGGATCATCTCCGGGCGCCGCAGGTACAGGAGCAGATGATGCTCGAAGTCGACGAGGTTGGAGAAATCTTCGGCCGGCTCCCAGCGGGTGCGGACCAGCTGCCGGAAGAGAGGGAAGGTCTGCGCCTGCTCGCGCAGGGCTTTCCGAACCGCCGCCTCCGGCTCGAGCCGCGCCGCGGCGGCCATTGCGAAGTAGGGGCCGCTCTCCGTCGGGCGACGTAGGATCGAGAGCACCACGGGAACCGGCAGATCCGTCTGCAGGTCGTAGAGCTCGAGCTCGACCCCGGGACGATCCGCGAGAAAACATTCGTCGAGGTGTTGCTGCAGCTTCGGATCGTCGATCTCCAGGCGCCGCGCCGCCCGCCGATGGAGCCACGCCAGGGCGACCGCGTCGCGCTCGATCACCTCGAGCAATCCAGAGTGGATGGCTTCCTCGTAGGTCGCTCCCGCTCCCAGGCCGGTCGTGTTGGCCTGGCCGACATAGGCTTCGTCCGGATGCAGGCTGAAGAAGACCCGCGAGGCCGGCACCAGGCGCCACCTCCCGTGGGTCAGGGAGTAGGCCCGGATCCAGCGCACTGGGGTCTCGGCCTCGAGAAAACGGAGCCCACCTCCCTCGGGCTGCGCCTCGACCTGCTGCCGGGAGTAGAGGCGAAGGCCGGGAAGCGGAACGGCATGCTCCGCGACATCTTCATGGCGAGCGACCACCATGTCGTGCGCCATCGGCGAGCCCGCGACGCCCGCCAGCGGCACCGCGGGCGACTTGATCGTTTCGCCGAAGAACAGGCAGTACCGCTCCACCACCTCACCGATGGCCGCCGCCATGGCGCCGTCGAGGGTTTCGGCCGTGCCGCCGCCGTTCTGAAGCTTGGGGAATCCGGAAAATCTGGAGAGATCCGTGGCCTCGGCGATCGCGGTCACCAGGGTCGGATCCTGCGCTCGTCTCTTGATCGTGCGGATCCGGCGAATCAGGCCGGTCTTGGGAGAAATCAACCGCGAGGCCCGGAACAACGTGTCGCTCGCAGGAGTCCAGGGGACGTCCCGGAGACCCGGGATCTCCCGTCGGCCACCCGATTCGGAAAGCGCCTCGGAAGCCTCGGACCGATCGACCCGCTCTCGTCCCGGGCGCGTTTCAGGCGCTGCCGTCACTGCCCGCAGCCTTCCAGGGAAAGGTCGTCAGCTCCGAAGCCGACGCGGGTTCCAGGCCCGGGACCCGCAAGACCTCGTGGCACTCGATGTTCCAATCCCACAGGTCCACGGTCAGAAAACGTCCGATCAAATGGGGAGCTCGCACCTGCGAGAGCAGCTTGACCACCTCGGTCGTCGCCAGGGAACCGAGAAGCTCGAGAAAGGGCATCAGGCCGCCTGCAGGGGCCGCTGCCACATCGTCGGACTCGGCGAGGAACCGATCGAAAATACGTTCTTCGCGGAAGAAGGGCATGTTGCCCTGCAGCCGGGCCTGTAGGCTGGCCAGCGATGCGGTCTCGCCGGGAATGAAGATCGGGCCGACCCAACCTTCGTCGGCATCGAGAGCGCGAAGGAGCATCCAGGGAACGCCGCGCTCGCGGGCCACTTCTTCGACCGCCCGCAATTGCTGGTGGTCGTGTCGCTCCTGGGGGACGATCACGAGATTGCCCTCGAAGCTACCGTCCAGCGGATCTTCGGCCATCCGCAGGCGGCCCTCGACCTCGCCGTCCCGGCACCAGCCGGGCTCGTCTCCGAGGCCGCCGGCACCGAGCCGGGCCTCGACTCGACCGATCCCGGCCGAGAGGAGCTGCCGACACATCATCCAGCCGAGCGGGCCATCGACCAGCACCGCCACATGGCTCTCGGCGAGGCGAAGCTGGAAGCTGCTGCCACCACTCGTGGCGAAACGTGAGAAAAAGCTGATCTGCCCACCGTAGCGCTGGTGGGTTTCGTCGTCGAGCTTCCGGCCGCCGTCTTCGATCAGACGGGTTCTCGCCAGGTATCCCAGCACCGCCAGGATGGGCTGGCGATCGATCCCCTTCTTGCCGAGGGTTTCGACGATCTCTTCGACGGAGTGTTTGCCGGTGAGATAGGGCAAGAGGCCGCAGAACGCCTCCATGGCCTTCTCGTTCCGCAACTTGACCTTCCAGACCTGATCCGAGCCACCGCGCAGACCCCAGGTGGTGTCGGAGATCGGAAAGACCGAAAGGTAACTCTTGAGCTTGGGAAATTCGAGCATTCGGGACGCCCCTCACGAGATCGCCGGAATCAGTGGAAACCAGCGCTTCGCATCAACGCCAACGGGGCCCGAATCATAGGGCTGGGCGTACGTTGACTGATCGGAAGTCTCTTCCGAGCTTCAACGGATTCGAAAGGTCTGCTAAGCTCGCTGCGGGAAGCAGCTCGCGCTCCCCGCAGCGACCAGAGCTTTTGGCTCTGTTTCTATGACTTAGAAGGCGATCGAAACGCTAACGCGAATCGGCATGCCACAACCGCACGGGCAGGCGGCGTCGGCGTCGAGCTCCTCAGAGTTGTCATGCAAGGTCTCGATGTCGAGGAATTCCTCTTCGTTCCGGAATTGGTCCATGGTGAATTTCACCTCCTTTCTGCACGGAGATACGATCGCCGAGATCCTGATACGACCGGGATCTGAGTCGGTGACCGGCTCGAACCAATGTAGGGGCGCGAGCTGCTTCCCACATCAGCCAAACATCGTTGGTATCGATGAAATTGGTAACTCAACTGGCCTAACATCTTTCCCCCACGCCCCCTAACCCTGATGATCTTTCCCGGACTTGGTTGGAGGCGTCCTCCTGTTTATTATATTCGATCCAAGGCGCCAGTTGAAGGTTTATTTCCTTTTTTGGTCCAACGACTGCGATGACCGCCCGATCGGGGTGTAAATGCTCCCGCGCCTTCTCCATCAGCCGGAAACGATCGATCGCAGCGATCTCTTCCTGGTACCTCCGTTCGTAACCGTCGTCCAGGCCAAACGTCGCCTGGCGATGCATTTGCCGGAGGATCCAGGCCGCATTCTGAAATCTTTGTAGCACCCTGCCTCGCTGGAGCCCTTGGGCCGCGCTCAGCTCCTCGGCGCTCACGGGTTCCTGGCGCAAACGCTCCATTTCTTCCAGGATCACTCGCACGGACTCGCCCACGTTTTCGTGGGCTACGGCGACTCGGACCGTGAACGGGGCCGGGCCACAGCGCTCCCCGAGCTGACTGCGGATCTCGTAGGTGTACCCGAGGCGTTCTCGCAGCTCCAGGTTCAAGCGGCTGGTGTACATTCCGGCCAGTACCGCGTTCAGCAGGTCGAGATAGGCAATGTCCGGGTGCGAGCGCGGTACCGAAGCGTGACCGATGCAGAGGATCGACTGCGCCGCGCCAGCGAAATCGGCAATGGCAACTCTCGGCCCTTCCGGCAGCGGCGGAGCTTCGCTCGAGGCGGGCGCCGGCAACTGGTGTCGCACTTCCCGGGGCTGCCAGCCGCAGTTGGCCAGAGCGGCTCCCACTCGGCCGACCATGTGGTTGGACTGCAACACACCCACGGCGAGCACGAAGGCTCCGTCGGGTCCGAAGTGCCTGCCGTGGAATTCTCGAAGATCTTCACGGGTGATCCGCCGCAAGCTCTCTTCACTACCGAGCATCGATCGGCCGTAGGTTCCCCGGCCGTAGACGGCGCTGGCGAAGAGATCTTGCAAGAGACTGTTGGGATCTCTCATTCGCCGAGTCACCTGCACGATCCGGCGGCGGCGCCAGCCCTCGACCGCGGCTTCCGGAAAGACCGGCGTCAACGCGGCCTCGGTTGCCAGCTCGAGCGCCCGATCGAGATCTTCTTCCAGGCAATCGAAGCTGAGAAAAGCGCCGTCCCAGTCGAAACCGGTGAGGATCCTCGAGCCGAGAGTCCGGGCCCCTTCGAGGATTTGGTGTCCGCTTTTCCGGTGTGTACCTTCGAGCACCAGCGGAGAAACGAGCGACGCGAGACCTTCGAGCCCCTCGGGATCGAGACGAGACCCCGCGGGTGCCAACCAGCTCAGGGTGATCACTGGCACGGTGGAGTTCTCGATACCCCAGCACCGCAGACCATGGTCGAGCTCGGTGGCATGAATCGTCGGCGGATCGAAGAGGCCCTGGGCCTCGGGAGCCGGGGGATCCCGATCGAGCGCGCCGCGAACGGAGACCATGTTCAACATGCATCTCCTTCTCGGCGGCTCGGCGGAACCACCGAGAGCACCACCCGGTCGCCCGGGCGACAGAGCTCCCGGCCAGCCTTCGATAGATCCTCGGCATCGAACGAGACGAATCGCTCGGCGATCTTCACCAGGTCCACAGAGGCATCGGTCCAGGCTTTCAGATTGGTACAAAAGGCGGAGCGTGCCACCAGATCTTGAATCTTGTGGTAGATGCCCTTGCCGATTCGCTTCTGGATCTTCAGGAAATCTCCTTCGTCCCAGCTGGTGCTCAGCAGCTCTTCCACCCGCTCGACCAGGACCGACTCGAGCTCCTGGACGTCGACTCCGGGCGCCGCGGTAGCGGAGAAAGCGACGGTGCTCGAATCGCTCATGGTGAAGAGGTAGGTCTCCACGTCCTGGGCGAGCCCCGCTTCCTGGACCATTTTCTGATGCAGCGGATTCTTGCGACCCACACCGAGGAATTCGCTGAGTAGAATCGCGGCATGCCAGCCGCGCGAGCCGAAGGCTCCGCCTCGAAACGCCACATAGGAGCGCGGGGCGGGTACTCGGTCGACCTGCCGATGACGTGCCTCCGGATCGAGATCCAGCAAGACCGGATCGGGCCGGGTCGGCGGCGCGGGTCCCCCGGGAATCGGCGCCACATACTCTTCGAGCAACGGCACCACCCGGTCGGGATCCAGGTCTCCGACCATCGTCAACACGGCATTTCTCGGCGTGTAGAGGGCGGCAAAAAACCGTTCGACGTCCTCCGAGGTGATCGCTGCCAGCCCCTCGAGAGAGCCGGAAGGAGACCGATGGTAGGGATGACCTTCCGGATACAAGAGCTGGTGGATCTTCTCGATCGCCCGCCCGTAGGGCCGGTTCTCCACCCGCTGGCGGCGTTCTTCGCGCAGCACCTTGCGCTCGACCTCGAGAGCCTCGGAAGAGAAGTTCCGTACGCGCCCCGAGAGCCGCTGCCCCTCGACCCACAGACCCACCGCCAGCTCGGCGCTCGGCAACAGGGACTCGAATCGGCAGTGGTCGTAGGAGGTCGAGCCGTTGGCCGTGCCTCCCTGGCGCTGCAGCAGGGCGGGGAAGCTGTCGCGATAACCTCTGGCCGGGCCGGTGAACGCCAGGTGCTCACACAGGTGGGCGAGGCCCGAACGGTCCGCGGGCTCGTCCCGCGCACCAGCGAAGTAGGTGGCATTCATGGCCACCAGGGGTACCTGGGGATCGGGTTGCAGAACCACCTGCAGACCGTTCGCCAGAGACAGGCGCTCGACAGAGAACGTGGCGTGCTGCGTACCCATCAGTGCAGGCTCGCCTGGTCGAAGTCGCCAGCCTTGGCGCGCTGGATGATGTGGTCGGCCGTGCGGAAGCTGTTGGCCATGATGGTCAGGCTCGGTGGCGTGCCGCCGGAGGTGGGCATGAAGCTCGAGTCGACGACGAAGAGATTGGGCACCGAATGCGCCTGGCAGTATGCGTTCAGCACCGAAGTGCGCGGGTCGTGACCGGCTCGGCAGGTGCCGAAGACCAGGTAGCCGGCAACCTCGCCGATCTCTTCGGGCACCAGCTTGTCGGCCCCCATCTCGGCGAGCACCTCGAGCCCCCGGTCCACCAGCCATTGGCCGGCCTTGCGGTGATGCGGAAGATTGTCGAGGTGGATCCGGGCGACGGGCAGACCCCACTTGTCGGTGACGCTCGGCTCGAGAACCACGAAGGTGCGGTCGTTGGGAATGAAATCGTGGAAGACTTCGAAGTCCACCATCCGGTGCTCGCGGAAATACTCGCGCAGGCGCCGCTTGAGCTCGGAGCCCCAGACCATCGCACCCTTTTCGTCGGCCAGTCGCAGGGCCGTGGAGATGGGTGCATGATTGGGCATACCGAACCGGATCAAGCCACCCTTCGGGAAATCGGAGACCCCTTCGGGAAGGAAGTAATGGTCCATCACGGAGCGCTCGAGAAAAGTGCGCGGATCCCGAAGCTCCTTTTCGGGGTGCCGGTCGTAGCGAAACCAACCCTGGCCGCTGGAGAAGCCGTGAAACTGCAGATGCTTCCCTACCAGGCCGTTTTCGTTGGCGAGGCCGTCGGGAAACAGCGTCGACTTCGACATCAGGAGCAACCGCGCCGTCTCCACCGGTGAGCAGCACACGCAGACCACCTTGGCTTCCACCTGGTGCTCGGTGCCCTCTTCGTCGATGAAGATGCAACCCGTGGCCCGGCCGTCCTTGCCGACGGTGACCTCGCGGACCATCGACCGCGGTCGGATCTCACAATTTCCCGTCGCCACGGCCTTTGGCAGAATGGCCTCCTGGACACTCCCCTTCGCCCCCACCTGGCAGCCGTAGCCGCCACAGAAGCCACAGGCGATACACTCGTGCCGCCCCTGGTACGCCTCGGAGAGCACGGCTCGAGGCGTCGGAAATGCCTGGAGGTCCAACCGACGACAGGCGGCTTCGAGGGAATCGACCATCGGATGACTGTCGACCGGAGGCAGCGGGTAGGGCTTCGAGCGTGACCCTTCGAAAGGATTCGAGCCGGCAGCCCCGGAAGCTCCGATCTCCCACTCCACTCGCGAGTAATAGGGCTCGAGCTCTTCGTAGCTGTAGGGCCAGTCTTCGATCGCCTCGTATTCCCCGCACCGGCTCTTCAGGCGGAAGTCGTCGGGGTGGAAACGCACGAAGTACCCGGCCATCACCACGGTTCCGCCGCCGACACAGTTGCCGACCCAGCCGTGCTGGGTCGACTGCCCATACCCCGTTCCTTCTTCGACGAGGATGTGCATCTCCTCCGCCATGGGCGGAAAGAAAAAGTCACGGCGGGTTGCGGTGATCTCGTCTTTGGCGTAGTCCGCGCGGGAGTGCTCGGGGCCTTTCTCGAGGACCAGAACCCGATGCCCGGCCTCGGCGAGAGCCAGTGCGAGGGGCCCCCCGCCGGCTCCGCTACCGATGACTACGACGTCACAGTTCATATCAGGAGCGCTCTCCGCCGACGGCACCTCTCGGCCGAGCAGAGGCCAGAGCCGGGATTTCGAACTCCGACAGGGAATGCCCGGCAAGAGGATCACGCGGCTCGTAGGCGATATAGCCCCAGCCGACCTGGTCAAGGTTGCCACCGTGGGCCGGGTCGCCGAGGAACCCTTCCAGACCGAGACCGACCATCAGGTTGAGAAACTCTCGTCCCGCTCCCGTCTGGTCCTGACTCCGAAGCTCGATCAGAGCGTCCTGCTGGGCGGGCTCACAGTCCGCGAACCCATGGCCGTGCTGCTCTCGAGCCTGTGCTTCCAGCGCCTGCAGATGCCCCTCGACCCACTCGAGCACTCCCCCCCGGAAGGCTCGATGGCCCAAGGCGTCTGCGGCGTAGGCTCCGACTCCGGCCTCGGCTGCACCGGGTCCGTCGTCGGACGGCAGGATCCGATTCATCACGGCCACCAAGACCCCCCTCGTTTCGGTGTTCATTCGCCTGGCACCCCACTCTGTTTCCGGCGAGCCAGAGCCCGCCAGACACCCACTGTCATGCGCTGCCGTCGGGCGGAGAGCCGTGGGGTGCGACCTGCACCCCGACGACTCACTGGGACCGCCCGCAACCGGGCCGCGCACGGAAGCTACCGAACCGATCTCGTCAAGGAGCCGGGCAGGTGATCTCGCCCCGGGTCAATACCGTCGCGTCGCAGAGAAGCGTGTCGTAGAGATTCCCGCCGTTGAACGTCGCTGTAGAACCGAACCGAAGGTCCAGATCTGCCGCCGTATTTCCCGTGACCTGTGCATCGGTCGAGAAGAGCTGGGCGATATCGACGATCAGCCCTCTGCCATTACCGGAGATGTCGACAGCGCCGTTGAGAAAGAGTGTCGAGCTATTCTGCACAGCGATCCCGACCACCGGGTTTCCCGTCACGGTCAGCTCGGCCTGGTTGGTCACATTATCGAAGGGAGAGAAGCTAGAGGATTCGTCGACGACGATTCCGACCACACCGTTGTTGTTGGCGTCGATGTCGGACGAGTAGACGAACGTACCCTGGGTGGAGATGAGGATGCCTGCCAGCTGATGGCCGGAGGTATTGACCGAGCCGAAAACCCCTTCGAACGAAGAAGTGTTCTGAATGACCAGGCCTGCGGGGCTGCCCGTTGTAGTGATGTTCCCATCCTTGCTGAAGCAGCTCGTGCCGTCCGTCATGATGATATCGAACTGCCCGCTGTTGGAGATGTTCATGTCGGCTTCGAAGGAGAGGCGGGCGCCACGATTGAGAATGCCGATGGTGCCGGAGTCCGTCACCGTGATGTTGCCGAAGAACTCCGCCACGGAGTCGCGGATCCGGATGCCGCGATCGGCCGCGTTCTCGACGGCAATGTCGGTGAGGAAGACGATCGAGCCGGAGACGGCCTCGATCGCGCCTTCGAAAAAGGTGTTGTCGCGAACCGTGAAGTTGCGCAGGTGCACGCGAATTCCGCTCTCGATGCGGATTCCGCCCACGAGAACGGCCCCATCGGAGCCTTCGAGAGTCACGTCGTCACGAGCGATGGTCACGTTCTCGGTGCAGGTGCCCTTGAAGTTGACCGTCAGAGCCACATGAAGACGCAGCGGAGAGTTGTTGATCGCGTCGTTGATCGAGCCGCCCGCGGCACAGTCCACAAAGGTGGAGGTCTGGTTGCTCCCTCGCGCAAAGGAGGCGTCAGCTCTAGCCTCCTCGCCTGGTTTTTCGAAGGTGTTTTCTGCCGAAAAGGCAGTCATTGGAAGAAACAACAACAGAAGACAAAGTGCAACGAATCTGACCATGACTTCGTGACCTCCTTGGACACTTCGATCCGTCCCGGACGGCGGACAAACCGAGCCGGGGATGTAGCACGCCTATCACTCCCGAGGCCGCCTTTTTCGCCCAGCCGACATCACACCCCAGGGTTCGACATCACGTGGGCCACCAAGGCAAAGCAAATTACAAAACTAAAGGACTCGTTCGGACTCAACCTGATCACTCGAGCGCTGACCATCGATCAACGCCACAAATTTATACCAAACGTTCTGCACTGAGTCAACAGCCATCCCTACATTCCGTCTCCATTGCCTCTCCTCGAGCCCCACCAGAATCTGCAGGCACGCAGCCGTCCGAAATCATCCAGATTCTCGAAATTTCTCCGAGATTCGATCCTCGAACCGACTCGCCTCTTCCCGGGTGCTGATCCAGGGCTATCAGGCCTATTCGGTCGAATCAGCCATGCACCAACACCCCTGCCCACGGCTCACACCATGCGCCGGGCAGGCCGCCGAGCCCGACGGAACTTCTCGTGTCTCGGCGGGAACGGAGTATGATCTCTTCCCACTGGAAGCCAATATCGTGATGAGTCGCTCTTCCACCAACCCCGGCCCTGGCTCGAGGACCGACCTCCTCGCCCTGCTGGCCCTGTGCCTCTGGGCCTGCGCTCAGCTCGCCTGGTGGCTGTCGCACGACCGGCTCAATCCCCTGTGGGACGAGGCCGGATATCTGAATCGAGCGCTGGATGCGGCCGAGGCCCTACGCGATGGGGGATGGCGAGAGCTCGTGGGGCTCTATTTTCAAACCCTCGGCCCACGTCCCACCTTCGCGTTCGTGTCTCTGGCCCAGCCGGTGCTGCTCCTCTTCGGCCCCGAGCTCGACCTGGTGATCTTCATCACCAACGCACCGATCTTCTGCCTGGTTCTCTGCGGTACCTTCTGGCTCGGGCGCTGGGCCTTCGACTCCCGCGCCGGGTTGCTGAGCGCTTTTCTTGTCGCTTGTCTACCACAGATCAATCGTCTCGCCACGGTCTACTGGCCTCATTTCAGCGTGGTGGCGGTCACGGTCGTGGGCACCTGTCTCCTGCTGGCCAGCGATCGCCTACGCAGACCCGCGCCGGCCCTTGCCTTCGGCCTGCTCCTAGGTCTGGGCCTGATGTTTCGCCCCGTGTACCCGGCTCTCTTTCTCTTCGGGCCGGCACTGCTGACCTGCCTGGGGGCTCTTCGTGGTGGCCCCGAGGTCGTCTGGCCTTCGGATTGGAGCCGCAGGGCTCGAATGATCTTCGCCCGGGCCGTCGACCCCTGTCTGCGAGTCATGGGGCCCGCGATGATCCTCACTTTCGTCATCGCCGGCCCCTTCTACGCCTCCATCTGGGGCAAGATGACCAACTTCATCTCCCGGGTCGGCGAAGAACAGGCCGTGGCCTGGCCCGAGCGCTCTTCGTTCTTCTACTATCTCGAAGATCTGCCGAATGACGCCTCGTGGGCCTTTGTCGCTCTCCTGGTCGTCGGCGTCGGAGCCTCGTTGCGGTACCGGTCGCGATCGGCGTTGTGGCTCATCGCCGCGTTCGCCATTTCCTTCTTCCCCGTCTCGTGGTCCGACAACCGCGCCTTTTACTACTTCGCACCTGCCTATCCCCTGATGGCGGTGCTGGCCACCGGCTGGCTGTCGCTCCTCGAGTCCAGCGTTCTGCGCCGAGGATTGACCGGGCTCGTCCTCGGTCTCGGCATCGTTCTGTACACGACCACCAACTGGGCCCCCGGTGTGATCCCGCCCCCCTTCGAGGGACTGCTCACGGCAGAGGTCAGGAACTCCCCGCACAAGACCGACTGGGGCCTGACCGAAGTCGCCGACCGGATCGCCGAAGACTGGCACGAGACCGCAAGAGGCAGAGCAGAGTCCGAGCTGCCTCTGGTCGGCCTGGCAGCTCCTTCCAAGATCTACAGCCTCGAGACCTTCCACTTCTTCGCCCGCCAGGCCGGCCATTCGTTCGAACATGTCTCCAACGGCAGAGTCTTGTCGAGTCTGCTGGAAACGGATTACCTCGTCTTGCGTTTCGAGAGGACGAAACAGTCCGGGAACAGTGCCCTGGGCAGCTGGATCACACAAACTGCCGCGGCCAACCTCTCGACCGGGCTGCCGGGCTTCCGGCAGATCGAGCGATGGAAGGCGAATCAGAACGGGAAGCTGGTCTTGTTTCGCCGGCCGCGCCCGGCGACTCTGAAAGATCTTCTGCGATGGGTCGAGCTGCTGGGCAGAACGAATCCGGATCTGGCCGCCAGAAAGCTCGCCGCGGAATATCGAACCCAGAAGCTACGAGCGGCCGAGAGAAGCTGTCTCGCCATCGGTCTCGGGCACCTGAGCCTCCGGGCCGACGACCTCGAGGGGGCCGAGATCTGGTACCGCAGAGCGGCCGAGCGGCCCGCCAAGGCAGCTCGCTGCTGGGCTCGCTCCCTTCGCCCCCCCGACGCTCCACGATTCCGCGCCGATCAGCGGTTGTTTCTGCGGCGTATCGAAGCTAGTCTAGGCTTTCCCGAGCCCGACCAACCTGCCGCCGACACCGAGCCAAGATCACCCCTGCCATGACACTGGAAATCCCGCCATCGCCCCCTGGCGAAGCGGTGCCCAACCCCGAGCACTGGCCGCGAAGGCCTCGCCGCCTTTCCGTGGTGTGCCCGGTGTTCCGCGAGGTCGAGGGAATCGCCACGTTCACTGCGGAGCTGCTCCGGGTTCTCGACGATCTGGCGATCCCGTTCGAGGTCATCTTCGTAGAAGACGACTCCCCGGACGACACCCTGGAAGAGCTTCGGCGCCTGCATCGGGAGAGATCCGAGGTCAAGGTTCTCGCCCTTTCACGACGCTTCGGCATCCAGAGCTCCCTGGCGGCGGGCTTGCGCTACGCCGACGGTCAGGTGGTGATCTGCATGGACTGCGACCTCCAGCATCCACCGGCGCTGCTGCCCCGAATGCTCTTCCTGTGGGCACAGGGGAACCAGGTGGTCTACACCCGGCGTCGACGCCAGTCCGGCCGTAGCCCGCTGAAGGAAGCGGCCTCGCGAGCGTTCTACCGAACCATGGGTTTCGCCACCGGGATGCCCTTCGAGGAGGGTACGGCGGACTTCCGGCTCACCGACGAGCTCGTGGTCGACGCGATCAATCGCTTCGGGGAGCGCTCGTTCTTTCTCCGCGGTCTCGTGACCTGGATCGGCTTTCGCCAGGCCGTGATCGACTACGACGCGCCGCCCAGGTTCGCCGGAACCACCAACTTCTCCTGGGGCCGGCTCCTGCGCATGGGTCTCGATGGTCTTTTTGCCTTTTCTTTGCTACCGCTGCGATTCATTTTCTCGCTCGGCATCGGCACGGTGCTGGCCAGTGGGCTCTTCGGTCTCTACTCCCTGGTGCAAAACCTCGCCGGATGGTCGACTTCTCCCACCGCCGACCTGTTGGTGTTCTTGGTTTCCTTCTTCGGTGGCCTGAACCTCGTCTGCCTCGGGATCGTCGGCGAATATGTGGGGCGGACCCACGAGCAGGTGAAGGATAGGCCCTTGTACCTGGTCAAGGAGTGGATCGGCTTCGGACCCGAGGACGAGCTGCGCTCCCGGAGTCATCCATGAACGAGCCCATGAACGGATCTACCCTTGTTCTCGGCCCGAACAGCGGCCGCGCCCTCGTCACCGGAGCCGCCGGATTCATCGGCAGTCATCTGGTGGAGGCGCTGCTGCGCCGCGGGATCGCGGTGCGCGCCTTCGTCCGCTACACCTCCCACGGCGGCGCCGGTTTTCTCGACGAGCTGCCGGACGAGCTGCGCGACGGGCTCGAGGTCGTGCACGGAGACATCCGGGACTCGCGAGCCGTTCGCGAAGCGGTCGATGGCTGCGCGACGGTCTTCCACCTCGCGGCCCTGATCGGCATTCCCTACTCGTATCGTGCCCCCCGCTCCTACATCGAGGTCAACGTGGGCGGTACGCTCAACGTGCTCGAGGCCGCCCGCGATCTCGACGTCGGCAAGACGCTGGTGACCAGCACCTCCGAGGTCTATGGCACCGCGGTCTATACGCCGATCGACGAAAAACATCCCCTGCAGGGTCAATCGCCCTACGCCGCCTCCAAGATCGGCGCCGACTTCCTCGCCGAGAGCTACCACCGCTCCTTCGATCTGCCGGTGGTCATCGTACGTCCCTTCAACACCTTCGGCCCCAGGCAGAGCACCCGGGCAGTGATTCCCACGATCCTGACCCAGGCCCTGACCGCCGATCGATTGCGCCTCGGAAGTCTCGACCCGGTTCGCGACCTGCTCTTCGTGGAAGACACTGCGGCCGGCTTCCTGGCGTTGGCCGCAGCCGGCGAGGCCAACGGCAGCGCGACGCAGCTGGCCACCGGAGTCGGCGTGTCGATCGGTGAGATCGTCGAGCGGGTGCGCCGTCTGGTCGGCAAGGAGCTGCCGGTGGAGCAAGACGCCATTCGTGTACGTCCGCAGAAGAGCGAGGTTTTGAAGCTCCTCGGGTGTGCCGATCGTGCCCACGCGAGCACCGGCTGGCAGCCCCGGATCGACCTGGACCAGGGCCTGCAGCGAACGCTCGACTGGTTGCGCGACAACCTTCATCGCTACGAGCTCGGTGCCTACAAGGTCTGAGCTCGCAAGAACCTCGGAAAGCTCGACATGTCAACGAACGCAACCTCCTCGGTGCCTTCATGCGCGCAGTGATCCTCGCCGGTGGGCGCGGAACCCGGCTCGCGCCCTACACCCACGTCATTCCCAAACCTCTGCTTCCCGTAGGCGAGACGCCGATCCTCGAGATCGTGATCCGGCAGCTGGTCGCGGCGGGCTTCGACCACATCACCCTGACCCTCGGCCACCTCAGCACCTACTTCCGTGCGTTCATCGATCAGAGCCCGGAGCTGCGGCAGATGGCCGAGATCGACTTCGTGGTCGAAACCCGACCCACCGGAACCGCCGGCTCCCTGGCCTCGGTGCCGGAGCTCGACGAATCGTTCCTGGTGATGAACGGAGATCTGCTCACCACGCTCGACTACCGGGCCGTGATGGATTACCACCGCCGGCAAGAGGCCGATCTCACCATCGCCCTCCACCGCAAGGCAGTGCCCATCGACCTCGGCGTGATCGAGCTCGCGGACGACGGAGAGACCGTGAGCGGTTACGTCGAAAAACCCACCCTGCAGTACAGCGTGAGCATGGGCGTCTACATCTACAGCCCATCGGCCCTGGCACAGATCCGCCGCGACGAATTCCTCGATTTTCCCGACCTGGTGCTCCGCCTCATCGCCCTCGGACGCAAGGTGCGGGCCTTTCCCAACGACGCGGAATGGATGGACCTCGGGCGTCACGAGGACTTCGAGACCGCGCAGGAGATCATGGCCCAGCGGGGCCACGAGTTCCTGCCTTCCGACCCGGATTCCTGAGCCGGCTCGCGACCCGGGCAGCCCCCTAGCAGCCCGTGGTGAAACTCGAACCGCGCTGCGAGCGGCCCTTTTCCGCCAGC
>CAZMEL010000036.1:0-40542 GCA_964565225.1 uncultured Thermoanaerobaculia bacterium
CCTCATCCCAGAGGGCGGCGCGGCGCAGGCAGCGCTCCACGATCTCATCGAGCTCGGAGCGCTCCTTCACGCCCGAGAGACGAGGCGCCAGCGCCACGTTCTCGTAGATCGAGAGCGGCAAACCTACGGGCAAGGGGAAGACCACTCCGATTCGGCGACGCAGGGCATAGACGTTGCGCCATTGATGCACGTCGTGGCCATCGAAGACGATCCGCCCCTCGACCGTCATGGCCGGGTCGAAGAGCTCCATGCGGTTGATCGCCCGCAGGAAAGACGTCTTGCCGCTGCCCGCGGGGCCGATGATGCCGAAGATCTCGTTTTCGCGGACCTCGAAGCTCGCCCCCTCGAGGGCCACCTTCTCGCCGTAACGAATCCGCAGGTCGCGAACGTCCAGCTTGATCGACGGATCGGCAGCCGGCGAGCCCGTCGCAGAGGCTCTGCCTTCGGGGCTCACCATTTTTTCTTCCCCCGCAGAAACATGCGGAAACCGATCGAGAGTGCGTTCATCGACAACACCATGGCGATCAGCACCAGGGCCACGCCGTAGGGAAGACCCTCGGGGACGCCGGGCACCTGGGTGGAAATCACGAAGAGATGCAGCGACATCGCCATGGTCTGATCGAAGACGCTCTGGGGAAGAAAGGGCAGGAAGAAGGCCGCGCCGGTAAACATGATCGGCGCTGTCTCCCCCGCCGTGCGCGAGACCTCGAGAATCACACCCGTCAAGATGCCGCTGATCGAGTTGGGCAAGACCACCTTGCGAATCGTCTGCCAGCGGGTGGCACCCATGTTCCAGCAGGCCTCGCGGAAGGCTTGGGGCACGGCCTGGAGCGATTCTCGGGTGGCCACGATCACCACCGGCAGCGTCATCACGGCCAGGGTGAGGCTGGCGGCCAGGATACTGGTTCCGAAGCGGAAGAAGAGCACGAAGGCTCCGACGCCGAAAAGCGCATGCACGATCGACGGTACACCGGCGAGATTGATGATCGCCAGGTTGATCAGCCGCGTGAGCCAGTTGTCGGGCGCGTACTCGGAGAGGTAGAGGGCGGCTGCCACCCCCACGGGGACCGAGGCCAGGAGCGCCACACTCACCAGCCACACCGTACCCACCAGCGCCGGAAAGATGCCGCCCGCCGTCATCCCCTGCTCGGGCTCGGTGAAGAGAAAGTCGAAGGAGATCATCGGGCCGCCCTTCCACACCAGGACCCCCAAGATGGCGACCACGGGCAAGATCAAGAGCACCGTCATGGTGAGGAAGAGCAAGCGCACAAGTCCTTCGACCTGATGATTTCGGTGGTTCAGCTCGGTGGCTTCGAACATCGAGAAACTCCCGCTCACTTCTTGCCGATGCCGCGCACGACCAGGTCGGCGGTGAGGTTGATGATGAAGGTGATCAAGAAGAGGAAGATGCCCAGGGTGAAGAGGGCCCGGTAGTGCTCCGAGCCGACCGCGGTCTCACCCAGCTCGGCGGCAATCGTGGCGGTGAGGGCGCGCACCGAATCGAAGACACTCGTGGGCAGGTTCACCGAATGACCGCTCGCCATCAGCACCGCCATGGTCTCGCCGAACCCCCGGCCGACACCGAGTAGCACCGCGGCCACCAGGCCGTTCTTGGCGGCCGGCAGCACCACCCGGAAAATCACCTGCCAACGCGTGGCACCGAGGGCCTCCGCCGCCTCGCGGTAGGAATCGGGCACGGCCTTGAGAGCGTCTTCGGCGATAGTGGTCATGATCGGTGCCGCCATCAGGCCGAGGATGATCCCCGAGTTGAGCACATTGAGACCGATGGGTACCTCGAAGATTCGGATGATCAACGGATTCATGATCGAGAGACCGATGAATCCCCACACGACCGAAGGAATCGCCGCCAACATCTCCACCAGGATCTTGAGCGTCTCACGGGTCTTGCCTGTCGAGAGCTCGCCGATGTAAATAGCAGCGCCGAGGGAGAACGGCACCGCTACCACCATCGCCAGACCGGTGACGCTGGCGGTGCCGGCGATCAATGCCAGAGCACCGTAGGTCGGGTTGTGGCTCGATGTGGGCGCCCAGCGTGGGGAACCGAAGAACTCACCGATCTCGAAACCGGTGGAGAGGAAGCCGAGCCCTTCCTTGGTGATGAAGACGAAAATGCCGATGATGCAGAGGATGCCCGAGACACCGCCGATGAAAACCGCCTGCTCCACCGCCTTGTCGATGAACCAGGCCAGGTCCCGGCGATCGAGCGCCTGGCCTCGCGTCGGTCGGAGGTCGGCGTCTCCGCCGGCCGGGGAGCCGGCGGCGGGGGAGCCGATGGGCTCTGTGGCCATCAATCCGTCTCCTGTCCGTGCAGAAGCTCCACCAACTCGGTCAGCTGCGCCGAGAGCGTGAGCAGACCTGCCCGCAGCAGAGAGTCCGCTCGCTCCTGGTCGAGGCCGGTGAGATCGGGGCCCGCCTCCCACTCGAGCACGATGCATTGGAACGGAATCCGCTCCACATGAGAGCGCAGATCTCCAGCGAGACTCACGATCACGTGGTGCGCAGCCAGGGCATCTCGACGAGGATCGAGCCGGCGGGGCTCGAGCTCGAAGGTGTCGAGGCTCTGCCGCTCCATGAACGCCCGACATCGGGGCTCGATCTCGTCGGCAGGAGACCAGCCGGCGGAGTCGAAGGTGCAGCTGTCGGCGAAGGCTTTACGTCCCTGGGCGACGGCGAGCTGGCTCCAGCAGTCGTTCTTCTCGTCTACGAAGAGGATTCGGTAGACCTTCGGCGCCTTGGTCTCGCCGGTTGCGACGAAGAGGGTCTCCTCGCAGATGTTCTTGGCCTGGGCGACGATCCGATCGAGGCGGTTGAACACGGTCAAGAGCGCGAAGAGGTCGGCCGTGGAACGCTCGTCGCGATCGCCGATAGCGAGGAGATCGGCGAACACCTTGTTGGAAGCGCCGGCAGCCTGCACCGCCATGCCGAGGGTGATGTTGGCCATCTCCGCATCGGCTTCGTTCCACGCCCGCATGGCGCGGGTAAAGACTCGCCGTCCCTGGTCCGCCATCAGCTCGAGGTCCCGGGCGACACTCTGCGGTGGTGGTGCTTCGAGCTGCACCGCCGCCCGGCAGATCGTGGCGGCGTAGTCGCCGATGCGCTCGAGGGCGACGCTCATTCGGAGCACTGAGGAGACCCACCGCAGGTGACCGGCGCTCGGCAGGTGGCGGACGACGAATCGGTGGCAGGCACGATCGATGCGTCGCACCCGCCGGTTGATGGGCAGATCGTCGAGGACGGTGCGATACGCGCGCTGGCGATCCCCGGTGAGAACGGATTCGATGGCCGCCTGCTGCGCGGCTCTCACCTTCTCTCCGACCTCTTCCACCGCGAGGTCGATCTTGCGCCGATCGGCGACCAGCCTCTGCTCGTAGTGACTCATCATCCCGCCGATCCACAGGTCACGTCACGAGCCGGTGCGTAGCCCTTCTCTACCAGAATGCACTGGCCGGTATCGCTGAGAATCCAATCGAGGTAGGCGCTGGTAGCCCCCTCGGGCTGCCCCCGGGTGATCATGAAGAGAGGGCGGGCAATGGGATAGGTACCGTCGCTGGCGCTAGCTACCGTGGGCTCGACACATTCGCTGCCTTCTTCGGCCGTCACGCACACCAGCTTGATCTCGTCGGTGGCATAGGCGAGGCCGCTGTAACCGATGGCGCAGGGGGTCTTCTCCACGAGATCCACCACGTCCTTCGATCCGTGCATGTCCCGCGAGCCGAGCTTGTAGTCACGCTGTTTTCCCAGCACCGCTTCCTGGAAGTAGACATAGGTACCCGAGTTGTTCTGACGGCTCACCCGGATGATCTCGTCACTCGGGCAACCCGGCACCTCGAAACCGAGCTGGCTCCAGCGTTCCAACGTGCCCCCTTCGCCGTAGATCTCGGCCAGCTGGCCGAGGGTCAGGGATTCCGCCGGATGGTCGTGGTGGAGGTAGACGGCCAGGGCGTCGAAACCCACCACATGCTCTACCGGCTCGACGCCGTTGTCCCGTGCCGCCGCCTTCTCCTTCTCCTTCATCTGGCGGCTCGAATTGGCGAGGTCCACGGTACCGTTGATCAGGGCCGAGATGCCCGTCCCGGATCCACCTCCCGAGACCGCCACGGCCACCGAGAGATCGACCTCCTTGTAGGCTTCGGCCCAGGCCTGGGCCACGTTCACCAGAGTGTCGGAACCCTTGTTCTGGATCAGCGTCCGGCCGCCGCGGGACGTTCCCTCGCCATCCGTGGCGGGGCGTCCGCAAGCGACGGCCAGGGTGAGCAGTACGACGCAGGGCAGAAACAGTCGAATGGCCTTCATCGGAAGCCTCCTCCAGCGGCGCTCGGCGGGCCGCAGTGAAATCGGGGTGTCTGGGGAGTAACCTAAGCTAGACTTATGACAACGAGGTGACAGCAGGGTGACGCCTCGCGAACACCGCTCCCGAAAGCCCCGAAGGGCGATGGGTGCAGGTGCAATCGAACCCGGACCGAGGAACGGCGATGGGACAGCACATCACGATCATCGAAGACGAGCCCGCGATCGCCGAGATCTTGCAATACAACCTCGAGGAGGCGGGATTCGACGTCGAGTGGGTGAGCAGGGGAGACGAGGCTCCGGCCGCCCTGCGCCGCCGGAGACCCGACCTCATCCTGCTCGACGTGATGCTCCCGGGGCTCGACGGGCTCGAGCTCACCCGCTGGCTCAAACGCGAGCCGCGCCTGGCGAACGTGCCGCTGATCATGGTGACGGCCCGGGAGCAGGAGACCGACCGAATCGTGGGCCTCGAGCTCGGGGCCGACGACTACATCACCAAACCTTTCAGCCCGCGAGAGGTGGTCCTACGGGTGAAGGCCGTGCTGCGGCGGGGTCTTGTCGAGGAGCCGGGCTCTCGACGTCTCGAGGCCGGGGCGATCCGTCTCGACCTCGAGACGCATCGGGCCTACGTGCAAGAGGCAGAGGTGAGTCTCACCGCCACCGAGTTTCGACTCCTGACGCTGCTGCTCGAGCGTCGGGGGCGAGTCCAGAGTCGGGCCCAGCTGCTACGCGATGTCTGGAGATTCTCCGAAGGTGTGGACAGTCGCACGGTCGACACCCATATCCGGCGTCTGCGCTTCAAGCTGCGCCCGGCCGACGGCCAGATCGAAACCCTGGTGGGCGTGGGCTACCGGCTCTCGTGAAGCTGCGGACCGCCCCCCGCCTGCGCGCTGCCCTGCTCTGGCCGCTCGTGGCCGCCGTGGGGATCGTGGCTCCGCTGACCTGGTTCGTGGCCAACGCACCGCTCGAGACGGGCATCGCCACCCTGTTGCTCGATACGGTAAAACTCCTCTTGCCCCTGGCTGCCAGGGCCACCGAGCTCGAGCCACGGGAGACCCACCAGGTGCTGCGCGAGCTGGGATCGGCCCATGCCATCCGCATCACCCTGATCGCCGACGATGGAAAAGTGCTGGCCGAGAGCTCGCTGCCGTGGGAGCAAATGCTCGCCATGGACGACCACGGCACTCGGCCCGAGGTGCTCGCGGCTCTGAGTGCGGGCTCGGGCACCTCGGTGCGGCGAAGTGACACCCTCGAGCGCTATTTCGCCTACGCGGCACAGACCTTCCGCGGTGCAGACGATCGTCTGTACATCCTGCGTCTTGCCCGTCCTCTCGAGCAAGCCCACCTCTTGCGCCGAAACCTGGCGGCTGTTCTGCTGCTGGCGGTGGCGAGCGGTCTGGCGATCCTGGCACCGATCTTCTGGTGGCTCCACCGCGGATTCTTCCAGCCCCTTCGCGAGATCCTGCAAGGGGCGGGACGCCTGGCGGGGGGAGACTTTTCCGTCCGCGTGGAATCCCCCCCATCGGGCGAGCTCGAACCCCTCGCCGCCAGTCTCAACCATCTCGCGGAAGAGGTCGAGGCCCGGATCGAGATGCTCGCCAGCGAGCGCAACGAGCTGCGCGAGATCCTCGGCAACATGTCAGAGCCGGTGATGGTGACCGACCCCTCGGGCCGGGTTCGACGAGCCAACGCCGCGGCGGAGAAATTGTTCGAAGATGCTGGCCATGTCTTCGGGCGACAGGCCTCGGAGCTCGATCCGGCCCTCGGCACGCTGGTGGCACGTGCCTTCGACTCCGGCCGGGCCGAGAGCGCGGAGCTCCAGCTCGGTTGCCCCGAGCCGCGAGCCCACGCAGTGCTCGCCTCGCCCCTGCCCGACGGCCACGGCGCAGTGGTGGCCGCCCGTGACCTGACGGATACCCTGCGCCTGGCGGAGATCCACCGCGACCTGGTGGCCAATGTCTCCCACGAGCTCAAGACTCCGCTCACGGCGATCCGCGGCTACGCCGAGACACTCGAAGATGGCGCCCTCGCCAAACCCCGAGTGGCCGCGAAGTTCGTGACACGCATTCTCGAGCAATGTGTCCGTCTCGAATCACTGCTCGGTGATCTGTTGATTCTCGCCCGGCTCGAGAGCCATGGCATGACGGAGCAGCCGGTGCCCGTAGACTTGAGCCATGCGGCGCAGCAGGCGGTAGATGCCTTGGCGGAAAGCGCCCGGCAACGCGGGGTGGCGCTAGAGCTCGACATGGCCGAAGGCCTCCCTCGCCTCTCGGGCTACCCCGAAGAGCTTCGGACTCTGCTGCTCAATCTGATCGAGAACGGAATCAAGTACAACCGCGAGGGCGGGTCTGTAACCGTCGAGCTGACCAACCACGAGGGTCGTGTCGAGCTCGTGGTGCAGGACAACGGCATCGGCATCCCACAGGATGCGCTCGATCGCATTTTCGAGCGTTTCTACCGCGTCGACAAGGGGCGATCCCGCGAGCAGGGCGGCACCGGCCTGGGCCTCGCCCTCGTCAAACATGCCGTCCGTATCCACGGTGGCTCCATCGCGGTGGAGAGCACCCTCGGAGCGGGCACCACGTTCCGGATCCGGTTACCGGTCCCTCCGCCTTGAGCGGCCCCCGCCAGGAGGTGGCACCGGGACGACGAGTGGAATCTCTCACCGGCCGACGATCGTTACACCCATCCGGCTCGCTTGAGCAACTTCGGTGTCACCAGCCAGCCGAGCGTGCCGCCTGTCAGCTCCTGCTGGCGCCAGGGTATCGGAGGCAAATCGACCCTGGCCACGGCAGCGGTCGGGAAGGCGATGCGCCCTCCGCAAATCTGCTTGACCAGCTCGGACATCGTGGGCTCGTGGCCGGAGAGCAGCAGGATCTGGTGACGGTCGTCGGCCTGGCGCAGCAGGAGCAAGGCGGTCATGGGGCTAGCATCGTAGAGCTCGGCGACCGGTTCCACCGGGCATTGCCAGCCTCCACCTTCGGCTGCGACCTCCGCGGTTCGCCGAGCTCGGGTGGCGGTCGAGGTCAAGACTCGGTCCGGTGCGTGGCCTACCGCGCTCAGGAACCGTCCCATGAGCCTGGCTGCATTCTCCCCTTTGGCCTTCAGGGGGCGGTCATGATCATGCAGCCCACCATCTCCCCACTCGGATTTGCCGTGGCGCAGGAGCAGCAGTCTTCTGCAGGCCTGCGGCTGTGCTCCGTTCTCGTGGCTCCCTACGGTGCGACTTCGAGGTTCCACGAGCCCTCCTGGGCGAGTCTCAGATTTTGCGAGTCCACCGCCGGCTCGCCACGATCCGGGCGCAGGCGTTCGTACGAGCCGTTCGGGAGCAACCGACCGCATCGTACGTTGTCCCTGAGATGGAGGAACAGGATTTCATCCCTGATCGCACGCAACAGCTTCGGGTCGTCGATCGGAAACAAGGTCTCGACACGACCGTCCAGGTTGCGCGGCATGAGATCGGCGCTGCCGAGCAAGATCTCCTCTTCACCGCCGTTGTGGAAGTAGTAGATCCTCGAATGCTCCAGGAAACGGCCGACCACCGAAGTGACGGTGATCGTCTCGCTGACCCTCGCCACCCCGGGACGCAGACAACAGATGCCACGGATCTGGAGATCGACTTTGACGCCGGCCTGGGAGGCCCGATAGAGCGCCTTGATCAATTCTCCATCCGCCAGGGAGTTGCACTTGAAGGCGATGTGGCCGTCGCCACGCTTCTCGTGTTGGGCAATCTCTCGGGAGATTCGATCGAGCATCGCCTTGCGCATGCCTCGGGGAGACACCAGCAAGCGGCGGTACCGACTCTTCTCGGAGTAACCGGTGAGAGCGTTGAACAGATCCGCCACGTCGGCCGTCAGGTCTTGGCGACTGGTCAGGAAACCGAGATCCGTGTAGAGCCGCGCCGTCACGGGATTGTAGTTTCCGGTGCCGAGATGACAGTAGCAGCGCAGCCCCGCCGGCTCTCGGCGTACGACCAGACACATCTTGGCATGAGTCTTGAGCCCGAGGACACCATAGACGACATGGACCCCTGCTTTTTCGAGGGCGCGCGCCCAGCCGATGTTGTTGGCTTCGTCGAATCGGGCCTTGAGCTCGACCAACACCAAGACCTGTTTGCCGTTTTCGCGAGCGTCGCGAAGGGCCTTGACGATCGGTGAGCTGGGGCCGGCGCGATAGAGAGTCTGTTTGATCGCCACGACGTCGGGATCCTCAGCGGCCGAGCGCACGAAGTCCACTACCGGTGAGAAGCTGTCGTAGGGGTGATAGAGCAGCACATCCCTTTTCTTCAGCGTCGAGAAGATGCTCTCTTCGGAAGCCAGGGCCTGCGGTATCTTGGCCAGGAAGACGGGATCCTTGAGATCCGGGCGATCGAGGTCCATGAGCTCCCAGAGATCCGACAACCCGAGCGGCCCTTCGGTAGGGAAGACCTGGTAGGGAGCGAGGCCCAGATTTCCGGCCAACATGTCTTTCTCCGCCTCGGGCATCTTGCTGTCCACCTCCAGCCGAACGGCGGATCCGAAATGGCGCTGGCCGACCACCTCCTGCATGGCGCTGATCAGGTCGGAGGCCTCGTCTTCCTTGATCTCGAGGTCGGCGTCTCGGGTAACCCGGAAGGGAAAGGCCGAGATCACCTCGACGCCGGGAAAGAGCAGATCGAGATTGGCCGCGACCACCTCTTCCAGCCAGACGAAATTGGTCGCTACCGGAACCTCGAGGCCGAGACGATCATAGCCACCTGCATTCTCCTCGCTGGGAATGCGGAGAAGCCGGCTGAGCAGGTGAGGTACCTTCAGCCGAGCGAAGCACTCGGTACCTCCCGGTTTCCTCACCAGCACGGCGAGATTGATCGATAGGTTGGAGATGTGTGGGAACGGATGAGACGGGTCGAAGGCAAGAGGCGTCAGGGCCGGCAGGATTTCGCACTCGAAGTGGCGTCTGAGGAGCTTGCGTTGCTTGCTGCGTAGCTGGTCGTAGGCGAGAATCCTGATTCCACTGGCGTGCAGCTTCGGCAGCAAGTCGACCTGCCAGCATTGCGTTCGGGTCGCGAGCATCGGCTGCAGGCGTCTCGAGATCTCGACCAGTTGCTCGGAGGGGCTGAGGCCGTCCAGGGGAGAGGTGATCGTTCCGCCCAGGAGCTGATTGCGCAACCCGGACACCCGAATCATGAAGAACTCGTCCAGATTGCTCGTAAAAATCGCCAGGAACTTGACTCGTTCGAGCAGGGGATGACTTTCGTCCAGAGCTTCTTCGAGCACCCTGCGATTGAACTCCAACCAGCTCAGCTCACGGTTGAAGTAATACGTACGATGGTGAAGGCTGGGCTTGGACACCGACGCCGCGCCCCGTACGTTTTGCGACCGCTTGGCCACGGTCCTCGATTTCTGGCTCGAACGGTCTTCAGCCATGGGAAAGGTTCACTTCAATGGTCTCTGCCAGTGGGTACAGGGCCCTGCTCCGGGCGTGCCGGTATCGTAATCTGTGAGCGAGAGTGACTCCGAAATCGAATCGTGAAATCTGCCAGGTGGGGGCTGGAGCCCACCGAGGATGGCCAGCTCCAGTAGAATGGGCTCGTAGCTCGAGCTACTTCTTGCCTTTCTTACCCTTCTTACTCTTCTTGTCCTTCTTCTTGCCCTTCTTGTCCTTCTTCTTGCCTTTCTTGTCCTTCTTGCTCTCTTTGGCTTTCTTTTTCTTTGCCATGTTCTTTCTCTGGAGTGGTTTGTTTTCTTTCTGGCTACCGTCCTTCTCGGGCTCGGATCGATCGTTACTCGTCACCGAGAGTGGAGACTCGGTCGTCTCGAGTGAGACGTCGGCGGGCTCCGGACCGGCTGATTCTTCGACCGCGTGCTTCCCGACGGCCGATCGTGGCCTTGCAAGCCCGCTCGTCTCGGGAATGTTGCCAGGCCGACGTCTGGTACGGGTTTTCGTGGCCACCGCACGCCGAGCCGCGCTCTGAAGCTTCCCGGCGCTGATCGGGCCGATTCCGTCCACGGCGAGCAATCGCTTTTCAGAAACTTTCGAAAGAGTCTGAGCAGAGCAGATCCCCGCCGCTGCAAGTCGTCGAGCGGTGGCTTTACCGATGCCTTCGACATCGGTCAGAGCGATCTCCGACATGAGACCTCCTTTTTGCATTGGTGTCCAGACGCGCCAATACAACCCTAACGAGAATCAACCGGAAAGCGCGCCACCCAGAGACGTAGGGAAAAGCCAGCCCCCGGACCCCTACCTTCAGCCATCGGGTAGTACCCAATTGGGTGGGGCCCTCTCTCCGTGCCTCTCGAAGATCCATCCTAGTGGCAAGACCCACGAGGCTCTGCCTCAGACCGACGAGCGGTGTGGAGGCAGCTGGAATTCCGAGAGCTCTCGCCAGGGAGAGGGATCACGACGCCTGAGCCGACGTCTCACCGAGCAGCAGGGGCGCCCGGGGCCCCTGCCGTTTCGCAGCTCGGCCTCTTCACCAGGCTCCCGCTGCAAGAGTGTGCCTTCAGGAATCTTTGGTGAGAAGGCTTCGTTGGCACCCGGCGCCCGAGTGTCTGCGACGATGGTGGAGACGACGGACGCACGGACCGGTCAGGTCTGAGCGATCGCGGATCCCTCGATCACCATCGTGATCCGGCGGACTCGGGAGTGATCGAGATTCGTATTGCCGGAGCTGATGTCGATTTTCCATTGCGCGAACGGGGTCGGCTCGAAGTAGGCGTACGAAACTTCCTGATCCACGCTGCCATCGACCTCGACCCTGTGGCGTCCGCGAGATGTCCGCAAAGTGCCGCAAGTATTTTTCGCCGCCCCGGCTACCGCCGCCGTCTGCAAGAGACGATCTGCGTCTGCGTGGGCCAGCTGCTAGAAAGGTTTTTTCGTCGCGTGGTTTGCGCCCGCGACCGTTGCGCTTCTTGCCCGGCGGGTCAGCTGGGGCCGAGCCAGCGGCGCAGGGTTTCCTCGAGCCGCTCCAGGGTCACTGGTTTGGCGAGGTGGTCCTGCATGCCGGCATCGAGGCAACGCTGGCGATCTTCGTCGCTGGCGCCGGCGGTGAGGGCGACGACGACCGGCTGCTCGTTTCCTTGCAGCTCCCGCAGATCGCGGGTGGCGGCAAAGCCGTCCATCTTCGGCATCTGGCAATCCATCAAGACCAGGGCGTAGCTCTGTCTGCGGCAGGCCTCGACCGCCTCCTCGCCATTGCTCACCAGGTCGGCGGTGAACCCGAGCGCCGTCAGCTGCTGCTCGATCACGATGCGGTTGGTGGGGTTGTCCTCGGCCACCAGGAGCCGCCTGGAATCCCGGCCGGCAGCGTCCCGCGGCGGGGGGCTCGGCACCAGCTGGCGGATCTCCTCGGTCGGGAACTCGGCCGAGTCGGCCACCGGGGTGGTGATGGTGAACGAGAAGGTCGAGCCCTCGCCGGGTCGGCTCTCGACCCAGATCTCGCCGCCCATCAGCTCCACCAGCCCGGCACAGATCGCCAACCCCAGACCGGTGCCGCCGTAGCTCCGCGAGGCCGAGGGGTCGACCTGGGTAAAAGCCCGGAACAGCCGCGCCTGGTCTTCTTCGGCAATGCCGATGCCGCTGTCGCGAACCGAGAAGAGGATCTCGATCTGGTCGCCGCGGGTGCCGTGGCCCCGGGCGGTGACCCGCACGCCGCCGCTCTCGGTGAACTTGATCGCATTGCTGATCAGGTTCAGCAGGATCTGGCGCAGGCGGTTGCGGTCGGCGAGGATCCAGTCCGGCAGTTCGGGTCCGGCCTCGAACGACAGCTCGAGGTCTTTTTCCATCGCATTGGCCGAGAGCAGGCGAAAGCTCTCCGAGACCAGGCCCTCGATATCGACCCGGTGCATCTCCAGCTCCAGACGACCCGACTCGACCCGCGAGACGTCGAGGATGTCCTGGATGATCGCCAGCAGGGCCTCGCTGCTCAGGCGGATGGTCTCGCCGAAGTGCTGCTGGCGGCGGTCGAGGTCGGTCTTGAGCAGCAGCTGGGTCATGCCGATCATCCCGTTCAGTGGTGTCCGCAGCTCGTGGCTCATGTTGGCGAGGAAGATGGACTTGGCCTCGGCGGCGCGCTCGGCCTCGTCCTTGGCCACCCGCAGGGCGTCGCGGCTGGTCTCGAGCTCGTGGGTGCGTTCCCGGACCAGGGACTCGAGCTGCCGCCGTGCCCGGCGCAGAGACGAGGTGCGGCGACGGATCAGCCCTGCCAGGAGTGCCAGCAGAGCCGCGGTCGAGCCCAGACGAAACCACGGCCGGTGCCAGAACGGAGCCAGGACCCGGAGCTCGAGATGGGCCGGTTGCGGGGTCCAGAGGCCGCGGGCGCGCTGGGCGCGGACCTCGAAGCGGTACTCGCCGGGTGGCAGGTTGGGGTAGGTGGCGAATCGTTCGGCGACCGGCGGCGACCAGCCGCGGTCGAGCCCCCGCAGGCGGTACTGGTACCGTACCCCGGCCGGGTCCACCGGCTCGAGCCCGGCGAAGTCGAAGATCAGGTGATTGTCGCCGGGCGGCAGCTGCAGACCCCGGGGCAGGCCGAACCACGGGCTCACCGTCTCCGTCCGCAGGCTCCAGTCGACATTCTCGAAGAAGAGCCGGAGGCCGGTGAGGTGGATCCGTGGAGGGCCTGGGCGCGGCAGATCCTCGCGCGGGTCGAAGCGCGCCAGGCCGCGGGTGCCGAACCAGAGCACCCCATCGCGGTCCTCGAACACCGCGTTCTGGTTGGTCTCCACCCCTACGAAACCTTCGGCCCGGCCGTAGTGCCGGACGTCCAGCACCCGGCCATCGGTAGCGAAGGTCAGCCGGTCGAGCCCCCGTTCGGTACCGGCCCACAGCCGGCCCCGGCGGTCGGCATAGAGCAGGTAGACGGTCTGCGAGCCGAGACCGTCGGCGGTGCCGAAGCTGCCGAAGCGTTCGCCGTCCCACACCGCCAGCCCCTTGCCGGTGGCGAGCCACAGGCGGCCGCCGGAGTCTTCCGCTGCCGCCAGGATCCGCGGATCCACCAATCCCTGCTCGTGGGTGTAGGAGCGCAGCTCCCCGTCGGTGAGGCTCGACAGGCCGGTGCGGGTGGCGAACCAAAGGGTGCCCTGGTGATCTTCGAAGATCGAGAAGACCTGGTCACCGGCCAGGCCCTGTGCGCTGGAGAGGGTTTCGAACCGGCCTTCGGAGAGCCGGCTCGCACCGCCGCCCCAGGTGGCGAACCACAGGGCTCCGTCGCGGGCCTGGAGGCCGTAGAACACCTTGGCCTCGGGAAGCCCCCGCTCGCTGCCGTAGGGTTCCAGGCGATCGGCGGGCAGGGGCTGGCCCGTGCGTCGGTGCTCGGCCAGGGCCCGCGGGTCGACACGGTAGATGCCGGCGCCCACGGTGGTGATCCACAAGGCTCCGCGCTGGTCGAAGAAGAGCCGGCTGACCGCGGGATGTCCGAGACCTCCGGGAACGGTGAGCGGCCGCCAGCGGTTGCCCACGAGGCGGGCGACGCCACCGATGGCGGCCACCCAGAGGTCGCCGTCGGGCCCCTGGGCCAGGCTCAGAACCTGGTCGCTCGGCAAACCGTGGGATGTGGTGTACCGCTGGAAGGCGGGGGAGGCCAGGCGGCAGACTCCGCTGCTGAACGAGCCCAGCCACAGGCCGTCGGCGGAATCGAAGGCCAGGGAGCGGATATAGCCGGTCGGCAGGCCTTGCCCGGTGCCGAGCTCCCGCGCTCCACCATCCCGGTCCACCCGCCAGGCGCCGGTCTCGACCCCGCCGAGCCAGACCCGGCCCCGGCCGTCGGCGGCCAGGGCGTGGATCAGGCTCCCGCTCAGAGCCTCGGGAAGGGGAATCTCGACCAGGGTCTCGCCGTCCCAGGAAAACAGGCCGCCGCTCTCGAGCCACAGCCACAGCCCGTCGGTGCCGGCGGCAACGTGAGTGTACATCGCCGACTGCCGGTCGGTGCCGCTGCCCGGCTCCACTGGAATGGGCCGCCGATCGCCCCGCTCGAGCCAGAGGCCAGAGGCGGAGGCGATCCACAGCTCGCCGGTGGGGCTCGCCGCGAGCGAGAAGATCCGCGGCTCGGGTTCCTCGCCGAGGGCGACCGGCTCGAAGCCCCGGCCATCGGAGACCGCCAGGCCACCGTCTTCGCTGCCGATCCACATCTCGTTCTCGCCGCCGGCTGCGAGGCTGTTGATCTTCTTGGCGCCGAGTCCATCCGGGGGAAAGGTGTGGAAGCGAGAGCCGTCGAGCATCGCGGTGCCGCGGCCGGTGCCGATCCAGATCCGGCCGCCGGAATCCTCCGCCAGCGCGTAGATCCGGCGATCGGGCAACCCGTCTTCCGGATGGAAGCTGTGTAGCTCGCGCCCGTTCCACTGGCTGACGCCGCTGGCGGTACCGAGCCAGATCAGCCCGCGGGAATCTTCCAGAAACGAAAACACCGTCGACTGGGCCAGACCATCGTCGACATCGAAGCAGCGCAGCGGCGCTTCCTGGCCGCGGGCCGCGGTGGCGAGACCGGAGAGCAGAATCGTGGCGACCACCAGCAGTGAAGGCCCACGGAGGCTCCCCGTCGGGCGCGGCGCAGCGCTCGAGGTGTGGTTTTGGTGGCCGCCATCTCGCATTTTCCCAGCTGAGCCTACGCCAAGGCGGAGGGGATGTCTCCAGCCATGGCTGGAGCCGCTGGTGGCGTGTCTTCGGGCCGCGGTTTCGGCATCCTTCCCGAACGCTCCACGAGACGATCGAATCGTGGTGTCCCGGCGCACGATCGTTTCCCTCGGAGGCTCGATGAGGTCGCAGAGCGTCTCGAGACCGTGGAGCTGCCGGACGGGATCACATCAGAGCGGTTTTCCCGGGCGGGGATGGTGTCTCGGAGGCTACCGATCTACCGGCAACGGTGAGCCCGGAGGATCCCCCACCGCCTGCCAGAAATCCAGCTCGTAGGCTTGGAGCAGCCGCGCCGAACGCCGCGCCTCGGCGGGGCAGGCACCGCGGCGCAACCCCGCGGCGATGACCTCGATGGCATTCTCCTCGAAGTCGGGGATCGGCTCGGCGAAAAAGCTGAAGAACGCCACTTCCTCGGGCGAGAAGCCGTAGACATTCACCAGGGCGTCGCGCAGCCGCCCCATGTTCTCGCCGAAGACAGCGAAGTTCACGAGAAACGACGCCCCGGCAGCGGCTCGATCGGCGTTGGCGGCGATCCAGGCCACCCGCGAGGGGAACGCCTGTCCCTTCGGCCGAGGCTCGTACGCCGCCAGATCCTCCTCGTCGAGTCCGACGCTGGCCGCGAAGGAAATCAGGAGATCGAGGGCGATCGCCTCGCCGGAAGCGATACCGCCGAAGAACTGGCGGCTCTGCGGGTCGTCGAAGCGCGCGGTCAACCGCAAGAAGCTACTCCAGTCGCTGCGGATGATGCTGTACTCCTCCGCGGCCACCGCCGCGATCTGCTCCAGAGAAGCGGTGCCCGCCTCGACCTCGTCCAAGAACGGAACGTTGCGGATCTCGTCCTCCACGGCAGCGAGATCCGCTCGGATCTGGGCGACCAGGAGGCGCGCCTTCGCCCGCGCGGCGGGCAAGCGCTTGGGGGCGGAGCAGACCCCGAGATCCGTGTCTTCGGGAGGTGGGCTGCTGGCCGAGAGTGGGCTCGCAACAGTCGTCCAGAGAACAAAGAGCACTAGCGAGGGAACACGGACCGAGATACCGAATTTCATGTTATTTCTCCTTCGATTCGGCCGCGAGCCTGGAAAAATATCTCGCGGCGTGCAGGTCGCAACGGGTCCGATTTTTCGAGCCCGTCGAGTCGCAGAAAAACCCTTGGAAGACGACCAGAGCGGAATCGGCTGCAGGAGGAGTGTCATGTGTCAAGAAGAGACTTCGCTCGTGCGACCCGGAGCCGAATCTGCCGCAATCAGTATGACCTACGACGGCGATACCCTCGAAGTTGCCGTTCGGCCGGTCATTCTCATAGATTTTGAGAGGGTCGATCGTACCGGGTGATCGGTTGGAGCTGAGGGTGGAGATCTCCAGGGAGGCTTGTTTGGGTGCTCTCAGAATTCGACGATCGAACGCGGCTTTTTTCGCCACAACCGCGTGGCCGGTCGCGAATCCAGAAGCCAATCATTGCCTCTGCCTCACCCGCTGTCGAGGGGCTCCTGATTTCGCAGCTGGCCGTCGCGTGGCGGACGATGAAGCCGGATCCTGTCCCTGGCTCCGGTAGCGAGCCGGGAATCCGTACGTGGCCTGGTATTTGCAATGGGATTCAGGTGCTGGGAAATCTTTTCCGAGCTCGTGCTCGGTTCGCCGGGCCGCAACGCAATCCCCGCGGGGAGATCGGAGAGCCTTGCAGGCCAGATCGAACAACAACAACAACGATTGGAGGAATCTCGATGGGTGACAAAGGTGGAAAAAAGGACAAGGACAAGAGCCGGAAACAAGACGCCCGCAAGCAGAAGGAGAAAGCAGAAGAGAAGAAGGAGAAGCAGCCGAAGAGCAGAATCTGACCGAGGGACCGAGCTCCTTCTGGTGCAGATCCCCGACTCGCTTACATCTCCTTCAGTTTGAACGTTTCACACATCATTTTGATCGACTTCGCCAGCTGACCAGCCCGACATCACTCTCGATCGGCCGAGGCAACGATGAGGTCGGAGTTGAGAGTGATGCGGATGGCGCCCGAGGTCTCGGGCCTCACCCCAAGCGCCGCCGACCCACTTCTACGCTACGCCGGGCCGGGCAACGTATGCCAGCTCGTCCGATCCGCGGACCTCAATACATGCCGCCCATGCCACCCATACCCCCGCCTCCGCCCGGGCTGGGGCCGCCGGAGGGCTTCTGCGGTATTTCGGAGACCATGGCTTCGGTGGTGAGCATGAGGGCGGCGATCGAAGCTGCGTTCTGGAGCGCAGTCTTCGTGACCTTTGCCGGGTCGATGATGCCGGCAGCGAGCAGATCCTCGAACGCCCCGGTCGCCGCGTTGAAACCCCAGCTTCCGGTCTTGGCGATCAGGTCGCGCACGATGACGCTGCCCTCTTCGCCCGCGTTGATGGCGATCTGACGGGTCGGCTCTTCGAGTGCCCGCCGGACGATCTCGACTCCCAGACGAACGTCTCCTTCCGCCTCGAGGGCTGCGACGGCTCCGATCGCTCGCAGCAGGGCCACGCCGCCACCGGGAACGATGCCGCCTTCGACCGCGGCCTTGGTCGCATGCATGGCGTCCTCGACCCGTGCCTTCTTCTCCTTCATCTCGATCTCCGTGGCGGCACCGACCCGGATGATCGCTACGCCGCCGACGAGCTTGGCGAGGCGCTCCTGGAGCTTCTCGCGATCGTAGTCCGACGAGGTCTCTTCGATCATGTTGCGGAGCTGCTGGACCCGACCGGCGATCGCCTCGCCGCGACCTCCGCCTTCAGAGTCGGTGACGATGGTCGTTTCGTCCTTGGTGATGACCACCTTCCTCGCTTCACCGAGATCCTCCCACTGCACCTTCTCGAGCTTGATCCCGAGATCCTCGGTGATCACCTTGCCTCCGGTGAGGATCGCGATGTCCTCGAGCATCGCCTGGCGACGGTCGCCGAAGCCGGGAGCCTTGACGGCGGCCACGCTGAGGCTTCCGCGCAGCTTGTTGACCACCAACGTGGCCAGCGCTTCCCCTTCGATGTCCTCGGCGAGGACCAGCAGCGGCGCACCATGCTTCGCGGTGGCCTCGAGGACCGGGAGCAGGTCTTTCATGGAGCTGATCTTCTTTTCGTAGAGGAGAATCTTGCAGCCCTCGAGCACCGTCTCCATCCGCTCCGAGTCGGTGACGAAGTAGGGAGAGAGGTAACCGCGGTCGAGCTGCATGCCCTCGACGACTTCGAGGGTCGTGTCGAGACCCTTGGCTTCTTCGACGGTGATCACACCGTCCTTGCCGACCTTTTCCATCGCCTCGGCGATGATGCGGCCGATCTCGGGATCGTCATTGGCACTGATGGAGCCGACATGGGCGATGTCTTTGCCCTCGACGGGCTTGGCGAGGGCGTCGATCGCCCCGGTTACTGCCCGGACGGCAAGCTCGATGCCCTGCTTGATCTCCATGGGATTGGCTCCCGCGGTGACGTTCTTGGCACCTTCGCGGAAGATCGCCATGGCGAGCACGGTCGCCGTGGTCGTGCCGTCGCCGGCCACGTCGGAGGTCTTGGAGGCGACCTCGCGAACCATCTGGGCACCCATATTCTCGATCGGGTCTTGGAGGTCGATTTCCTTGGCGACGGTAACCCCATCCTTGGTGATCGTAGGGGCCCCGAACTTCTTCTCGATGATGACGTTGCGCCCTTTCGGGCCGAGGGTCACTTTGACCGCGTCGGTGAGCTTGTCGACACCACGGAGAATCGCGGCGCGTGCGTCCTCGTGGTAGGTGATTTGCTTGGCCATGGTTCTGTCTCTTGCTTTCTGTTGGGCAGAGTTTGGGGAGGTATCTTCAGTGCTCGACGACGGCGAGGATTTCGTCCTCGCTGAGGATCACGTACTCCTGGCCGTCGATTGTGATCTCGGACCCGGAATACTTGCCGAGAAGGATGCGGTTGCCCTTCTCGACCTCCATGGGTGCACGAGAGCCGTCGTCGGTGGCCTTGCCGGGGCCTACCGCGAAGACCTCGGCCTCCTGGGGCTTTTCCCTGGCCGAATCGGGGATGATGATTCCGCCGCGCACCTGCTCTGCAAGCTCGATCCGTCGGACGAGCACCCGATCATTGAGTGGACGAATGGTCATGGTGAATTCCTTCTCGTGGAATGAGTTGTCATCTTCTTTCCGGAAAGCAACGGTGTGGTGCTCCGGGTCTCGTCCGGTTCTTATGCAAGTTCCCGTCCACGCTGGCATCTCTCCAAGAATCAATGGGTTGGCGAGATCCGAGGGCGCCCGGCGGGCGGGAAGTCGATCGAAATGAAGGAGTCGTCTCCTGGAGCTCCGTCGACGAGCACCAGGCCGGTGAGGTCGGGATGCTCAGCGAAGTATCCGGGCTCTCTCTTGGACAGCGAGAACAGGCCGGTGACGCCGCCGCGAGCGAACAGCGGAGCCCTCATCCAGCACACTTCCGACCGGTGATCGGTCGGCAGGCTCCAGTCGGTGCGGGCACGAAGGAAGATCCGGGATCAATACCGGCGCGCCGCTCCTCAGAATGGCATCGACGATGGGGTGCTCGGCGGATCGAAATGGATCCGCGCCTCGGGGAGCAACCGGAGCCCCGAAGGGTCGAGCAGACCGCGGATGCTGTGGATCGCGGCTACGCTCAGGCGCGCACCAAAGTGTCGCAAGCGGCGCGGGCGGGCAGCGACCTCGGATCCGAGAAGCTCGCGCTGACGTTGCGGCTCACGGCCTCGGCCGGCTTTTTCCTCGGCCTGTCGGTCCGCCGTTTTTCACCCTTCCAGGATCCACGACTTCGGAAGGGACCTAGCGATCCCCTCGGCGGTGCGAGGAGGACGAGGCCTGGCGGGCATGGGTCGAGGCGGGTACCGCACCTGTTACAGCTTTTGCAGGGTCCGTGTGGCTGCCGTCTCCGACGATTTCGAGGTCACCGGATTCGACGAGCCTTGCCAGGGGCGCGTGATCCACGGCCCGGTCGGCAATTTCGCCGGGCTTGTGAGGGCCGAGGTGGAGAAATTTGCCACGAGGCAAGGGAACCTTGATCGGGCGAGTGGTCTTGTTGAGAATGGTCTTCATGAGGATTGCACCCTTCATCGGCAAAGTTGTACTGCCAGGGCACCATACAGCAATTTTTCCCGGCGGTGAGATCGATTTGGAGCCTCGGCCGATCCTTCTCACCCGATCAGCCGCAGAATGAAGGGATAGCCGTACGGATCACCCGGGATACCGATCAACAGAATCAGCGCCGATCGCGATCCTCGAGGGCTCTCCGAGGCCCAAGGTCAGAACCTGCCGGACCACTGCACTGTCTCGCACATTGTCCTCTCCAGGGCTCGACGCCCCGATTCTCCGGCCTCTCTTACTCGGCGGAAAGCGGCAGCTGCCTGGGTTTCTCGATCACTTCTGCCTCCGTGCTGTCTTGATGGATCACCTGGTGCACCACACGGTCCGTCACGCCCGAGAGGTACGTCTCCAGGGTGTTGGAGATCTCCTGGAACTCGGGCCAGAGGGTTTCGTCTACGAATCGCCGCGACACCCTCGCCACGACCGTGGTGTAGCGCTGGCCCTTGTACCGATAGGGGCGGATTCCGTACCGACGTAGAAGGGCGACGAAGACCTTGCGCGACCACATGTCGGGCATCGAGAAACGGTACTCGACCGGAGGATCTTCTTTCTCCCAACGCTTCAACCGTTCCAGGATCCGGCTCCTAGCGTGCTCGGCAGCGACTCGTTCACCCTCCGTGGTCGCTCCGGCGTACAGAGCCTCGATCAAACGGAGCTTTTCGATCAGCTTGGCTTCGTCCACATTGTCCTCGAAAGCTTGCTTGTCCCAGATTTCATCCGGCCCGCGCGAGCGCACTGCCCGCATTCACCACCGGACCTCGCAGATGATCCCTCTGACTGCAAAAGAAATGTGAGGATAACGCACCTTGCCGCCGGGCAAGACATGCGATGCCTCAAGGTCGGCGCGAGGCTTTCCGCTTGCCTGGACCACGGTCCGGAAGGTCTGGCCCCGGCGGTCGCAAGCCCTGGCAGAGCAGAGTCTGTGAACGATGGCTCGGCTCGGTTGGCCGCGAGCTTCTCGATCCTGTCGTCACTCCAGGCGGTTCTCCTTGGCGAGCTCCCGGCGTACACCTTCGGTGAGGTCGTCGAGGCGCAGCCTCTCGCCACCCGCGGCGATCGCCTGCAGGCTGGTGTGGCGGATCGCGTTCATGATCATGCCACCGCTGAGCTCGTAGCGCGCCGCCAGCTGGCCGAGGTCGATGCTCGGCTCGAGAGGCACTCCGTTCGGCAAGCCCTTTTGCCAGATCAAGTGGCGCTCCCCCTTGCGTGGCATGGGGAAGTGGATGACTTGCTCGAAGCGGCGAGCGAAGGCTTCGTCGACATTGCTGGCCAGGTTGGAAGCCAGGATCACCAGGCCTTCGAAGGTCTCGACCCGCTGCAACAGGAAGGAGACCTCCTGGTTGGCATAGCGGTCGTGGGCATCGCGCACCTGGGTCCGTTTGCCGAACAGGGCGTCCGCCTCGTCGAAGAACAGAATCCAGTTCTTGTCTTCGGCCTTGTCGAACAGGTTGGCCAGGCTCTTCTCGGTCTCGCCGATGTATTTCGAGATCACCATGGCGAGGTCGACTTTGTACACCTCGCGATCGGTCACCTTGCCCAGCAGGGTGGCGGTAAAGGTCTTGCCGGTGCCCGGCGGACCGAAGAAGAAAACACGGCACCCGGGACGCAGCTTCTTGCGCATGCCCCATTCGTCCATCAGGACATGGCCGTAGCGCAACCAGCTCTGAAGCTCTTCGACCTGCGCCAGGGTGTAGGGGGGGAGCACCAGGTCGTCCCACTGCATGCCCGTCTCCAGCCGCCGGGCCGGGAAGCGGAAGCTCGGGCGAGGGGCGCGGACCTTGCCCGTCAGCAGGCGCTCTCCGTATTCGGAGTCGAGCCGCAGGCGACCGCTCATCGGCGGCTCGCCTTCGGGAGCCAGGTCGAGGTAGAGGATGCCCCGCTCGACCAGCGGGTGGTCCCCCGCCAGCTGTCCCTGCCAGTGGATCCGTTGTTCCAGATCCTGCCCCGCCAGCAGGAAGAGGGCGGTGTCGCCGGTGGGAAGGAAGCCCCGGTGCTGGCGCCCGCGGACGCCGCCCAGCTGGGGGTAGTCACCGCCCTCGGGCAGAACCTCCTGCATGACGCTGTCGAAGAAGTCGGGTTTCACCCAGGGAGCCAAGGCCAGCAGGAGCAAGAGCTGCGACTCGTCGTCGAGCTGCAGCTCGCGCACCAGTTGGCCGAAGGCATCCTCCCCGGTGGCCTCTGGCGGCTCCGGTAGCCGATCGTCGTCCGGGTCCGACCCGGGGGCGATGAGCTGCCGGAGCCGCTTGCCGAGGACGTCCTCGAGGTAGTGGAGCCCGCGTTCCAGAGGTAGAAGTGTCATGGCTGAGAGGAGGTTGGTGGCTTCTTCTCACCGAGCTGTTTTCTGGCCTGCCGAGAGGCCCACTGGCGGCGGAAATGGTCTTTGTTGATTGCCCACGCATAGTCTTGAACGTTGGGAAACAAGCGCTTGAGACCCTGTTTTCTCTCCCAGTTCTCATAGGCGTAGATCATCTCGGTCAGCGCTCGATCTGTAACCTGTTCGAAGGTAGGTAATGGTACCCTTCTATGAAGCTCGTCCTCGGCGATGGCCTCCAGGTCTCTGTCGTTCGTCGACAATGCCAGGTGGATATTATTCCACAGCTCTTTTTTTTTATCGTCTTGTCTCAGTCGTTCTCCAAAACCCTTGGGTACTTGGTACAGCTCATGAACTATTTGATCTAGAGTCTCTCGGAGGTCGAGCGCTACGTCATTTCTCTGCTTTCGCTCTGCTTTCGCCTGGTCGTTTGAAACTATATTCACTCCAGACTTCGACAGCGTGAGCACACCTCCCACATAGGCTATGGGCAGAGCGACCTGGGGATAGAGAACAGAAAGAACGCTTAGAGCCGCAGTGGCCACATCAGCGACGAAACCGAGAATCGGGGTGGAAGGGTCGAAGCTCGGGCGGCCCTGGTACCAGCCTGTGAAGAATCTCGCAGCCAATTCCAGACGCGAGGTAGCCGAGATGATGTACTTTTCGACCCACCCGTCGATTGTATGATTGGTCGCCAATTCTCCGATGAGCAAGCGCTCCTGGATCTCGGCAGGGTCCGAGGCCACCACTAGGCTGCGATCTCCGGAGCTCTCCCGCGACCTACCCGGAGTGGGATCTCGCGATCGACGCTGAATCCCGTCGCTCGCCCCGCCCGAGGTCTGCTGGACGACATGGGTCAGCTCGTGGGCCAGCAGGTGCTGCCCTTCACGGGAATCCGGGCGATACTCTCCAGGGCCGAAGTAGATGTCTTTACCCCGAGTGAAGGCCCGGGCATGCAGCTGGGCGCTCGCGCGCTGCGCGGCTTCGTCGGTATGGAGGCGTACGCCCGAGAGATCGGCTCCGAGAGCTTCTTCCATTTCCTGCCGTAGATCGTCGCTCGGAACCCGTCCGGTCGAGCCCTGGCTCTGGGAGCTCTCGAGCCGCTGAACGACCTGGTCGGCCACCAGATTCGCCTCTTGCTCGAATGGGTCTCCGGGTGCCCCCACCCGGAGCTCGGCTCGAGCAGCGAGAGCAGGGGGGGCCGTTGCCGGCGAAAAAAAAGCCGGTGCTTCCGAGTCTTTTTCGGAGGAGCTCGAGAAGAACGGGTCGGACACCGCCTTGGGTCTGGGAGGTTTCGAAGCCGGACGCTTGACTCGATTGTGCATGGTCGTCTCTGGGGTGAAGGATTTTCGTTACTTTCGTTTTGGGCCCTTGGTCCGTGGTGGGGGCCCGAAGATCTTGGGGAAGAGCTTCACGAGATCGACCCATCCCATCACCTGAAAGTCGGGCCCTTTGCTCTTACCTTCCACTTTCAGGAGATCTTCGAGGAAACCGACGGTGAAGCTCCCGCCCGTCAAGGCAGGATTCTTGCCGCCACCAAACTCTGTGCTCCCGGATAGCTTCGCCGAGCTGAGCGGAAACTCGATCTCGTGCTCGAGCACGAGATCGATCAGGGGTTGCAGGTCGAGGCCGGTATCGATTCTGTGAGCTGGCTCGTCCTCGGTGGGCGGCGTGTACTGGAGCTTCTCGAGTGGTGAGTACGGAATCAGCTGTAGCAGCTTTCCGTAGTCGAGGCCCTGCAGCTTGGGATTTTCCATGGCCTCGAAGACCAGGCCGCTAGCGGGGATCGCTGCGGCACCCACGAGGGCTCCTTGTTCCCAGGTAGAGAGCTTCTTCCAAAAATCACCCAGGGTGCCTTTGATCTCGTCCAGTGTTTCCTCGACTTCGGGCATCTTCAAGAACGCCTTGAAAGCAGCCTCGCCGGGGCTCATGCTGCCGCTATTCTTCTCCTGGCGCTGGATGGCGAACGTGGTCGGAGCCCTGAGCACCGGAGTCGGTCGGGGCTGGAAAAAGTGGGGCCGGGTCTTGCGACCGCCGTCTGCCGGACGGAAGAAAGATCGAGCTGCGGCCCTGGTAGTGCCCGAAGCCCTGCCAGGGGCCGCGGAGGTCTCTGAACGCCGAGATCTGGTTCTCATGACCTTGCTCCTATTGATCAGCGGCCCCGTCCCCAGAACCGTTGCCAACACCTGGAGAGCCAGCAGCGGTGAGGGGACCCGAATCTGGCGGCCCTGCCGCGATAGACCGTCTCCCCCAGGATCTCGAAGGAGATCTTGGCCCTGGGGTTGCCCGTCAGGGTCAGGCGGTAGCTGCCGTCCTGGTTGTCGACGACATCGGTGAGCTCGATGTTCTTGCCCTCCACCGAGAAGGCGCTGCCGTTGGCCGGGCCGAGGTAGCGGCCGTCGGTGGTGATGGGCCGGAGCTGGATGCCCACCGTCCCGTCGCCCCGTTTGACCTCGACCATCGATTGCTCGAGATCGACCTCGCCGAAGCGCATGTACACACTCTGCCGGGCGAGGCGCTTGATGGTGCCGAAATCCGGGCTGTGGGCTTCCAGGACATAGAAGACCTGGTAAAGGCCGGAGACGTCGCCGGGGTCGAAGGCGGCGCTGTAGACACCGTCCCCCTGGTGCTCCAGATCCTTCTGCTGTTCCTCGGGCAGCAGTGTCTCGAGGAACGCTTCGTCCTTCAACAGGGCGAGGTACTTCTGATAGCCGGGAGACCCGGCGTCGGGGTTGTCGTCGTCCGGCACCGTCAGCTGGTCGGGGGAGAGCTCGAGGGGGTGTCTGGCCAGCAGATCACCGAGGTCGTCGCCGGGTTTGAGGACGAAAGCCTTGATGCTGGGGTTCCTGGTGTCCGGGATTTCGGACGCCATGGGAGTGATCGGGCGGCCCAGCCAGTGTAGCGACATGGTGGGATGGAAGGGCTGGTTCACCCGCGGGGCCCTCGGCTCGACCCGCCAGTCCATGTCGAACCGGTGGTCGTCGGCCAGCACCACCGCACGGTACTCGATATCTTCGTAGGTGCTGGCCGAGGGAAAGATCTCGAGTAGGTAGTCGCCCTCTGGGCGCTGGGTGTCCCTCTCTGGCTCCGCGGTGGGGAACTCCGCTGACAGCAGGACGGTGGAATCGCCGAGCTCGGAGATCTCGAAGGCGTGGTCGACCCCTTCGCCATTTCGCGTGATCCGGAGAGCTCCCCCCAAGTCGAGACCATCGAAGGAGAGCTTGATCAGCAACTGGCTGACCCCGTGGTTGAGAGTGAACGGTAGGCTCATGAAGTATTTGGGGTAATAGTCCGGGGGCTCGGAGGCCGAGGAGGGGGAGAGGGTGCCGGACACCGAAGCCACGGTCTGGAGGCTGTTGCCGCGGAGCGCGGCGATCCACGCCTCTTGCATGTTCCCGTTGATATCGTCCCCGGCGTAGAAGTGGCCGTCCGTCGCCAGGTGCTGGAGGGTGGAGAGATAGTTCCCGCTGGGGTGGTCGATGCCGACCGTCACGATCTCGACCTCGGGGTCGATGTGGGAAGGCACGGGGAGGTCGCATTTCTCGTTCTCTCCCGTGATTCTGAGCTCCCTCGTTCCTTCATCGGCGTACACCACGGGCTGTTGGTTCTGCTCCCCATCGGTGAACAGCACCAGAGCGCGGGTGCGGGTGTCGTCGGACAGCTGGTCGAGGCCGCCCTTCAACCCGCAGCCCATGGCGGTCCAGCCCGCCGGGGAGGTGTCGGTCAGCTTGTCGTCTACGGTCTCTTTCAGCCCTGGTTCGATCCTGGTCATCTCCATGAGATCGCTGGCTTCCGTGGCGAAGCCGGTCGAGCCGAACTGACTGCCCTCGTAGGCCCAATTGGCGGAGCCGTCTTTGTTGATGACAAGCGTTTCGACAGTTCCTGCACTCTCGGAGATGGCTGTCTTCAGCTCCTGCCAGCGCGTTTTGTCAGGGCTGACTTCGTTGTTCATGCTGCCCGAGTGATCGAGCACGAAAACGAGATCGAAGGGGGCTGAAATCTGCAGCTCGAGGTCGAAGGAGCATTCGATGTCGAGATCATCTGAAGCGGCCTCGATTGTCAACGATTTTCTGAAAGAGCCTTCAGGAGTGCCTTCGATAGTTGCCGGCTCAGTTGAGACCGCGAGCGACAAATCAGTTCCGGGGAGGGTGATCTTGGCTCCGTTGCAGTCGATAATTGTTTTCCCTTCTTCAGTGGATTTTTCGCAGCCGTCCGTTTTCGAAGCGATCCAATAGGCATCTTGGTTGCTGATATCAGACAAGCTGATTCGAAATTTCTGATCCCCGAGCTCTTGATTGGCCTGGGCCTGGAGCACATTGTCTTCGAGGACTACAAGCTTTTCGTCGATGACCTTGGTCAGAGTCAACTTGCATTGTTGGTTCTCTGCGGCCGCACCTGGAGTGAGCACGATAAACAGTCCGAGAACGCAGCTGAGGCTTCTCCAGCTCTGCAACGTTTCGAAAAGAGAGCCTTTCATGGTGTTTCCTCCTGAGATTCCGATTTCTTCAAGTCGTCCAGCTCACGTGTAGAAATCCTTGCATCCAGGGCAGGCGAACCAGACCCAGGCCCCAGGGCAGCCGGGTCAACAGCACGTCCTGGGCGTGGCGTTGCACGGTCAGCTTCCAACCCTGGTCGACGTTTTCGAGCTTGCCCTGGCGTTCGAAGAACTGCTGGCGCAGCCAGACCGGCGAGCTGCTGCGCAGGGCCTGCCAATGCGTCAAGACCGCGAGCAGGAGCTCGTCACAGGCTGCGTGGTCGGCAGGTCCCAGCTCGCTGGCGGGCAGGGGTTCCGGCCAGGGCATGCCGCAGACCAGCTTGGGTAGCAGCAGGTCGTACTCGGGGGTGTGGTCGTCGCCGTGGGCGAGGCGTGCCAGCAGGTGCACGGCGTGGCAGCGGCAGGCTTCGTCGCGGAAATCGTCTCGATCGAGCAGCCCGCGGCTGGTGAAGAGCTCCTGCAGGAAAGGATGCAGCAGGATGGCTCCGGCGCCCTCCAGGTAGACCGCCTCGTCGTCGATCTGCTGTGGGCCGAAATCGCTGAGCTCCCGGCGCTGCGGAGTGGTTGTCGAGCCTCTCCAGGGGCCAGCGCCTCCGGTCATCCCTGGGTGCCGAGAAACCGGGGCTGCTTGCGGGGAGATCGGGGGAGCCAAGTCCGGCTGCGCGCTGCGATCTCTCCGACCACGACCTCGAAGGATTTCGTGCGGGAGACGATCAGAATCGCCGTTGATGGAGCGCTGTTCACCCAGGGGGCCGCGGAGCTCGCAGGCCGGAAAGGGGCCGCCGTCGGGCTCGGCGGTGCGGTGCTCTCGGGACGGCGCCGTTGTCTGGGCTGGCATCGGCGCGACGGCTCGGCCCCGAGTCTTTGCCGGTGGGGCGGGAGGCAGCGATCCGCTTTCTGAGGCTGCCGAAGGGCTCCCAGGCCACCGGCCGGTCCTGTCGCCGGTTGGAGCCGGGCGCTGGGGGGCCGGACCGTGAGGAGCGCCTCGCCGCCCTCCTTCAGAGAGGATGCGTTGGGATCCCGTTCGGGGAGAGAAGCTTCTTCGATCGGCGGGGCTGCCGGCTTCGAGCCCCTGGCCGAGGAGGGTACCGTGCCGGAGGGTTGCGGGATCCCCCTGGCCGTTCCCGAGCAGCGAGATCCGGCCGTTGGGTGCCCGCTCCCGGGGCTCGGGCGCAGGGGCGAGCTTGGCACGGTACTCCCCGGGCTCCTGGGTCGGCCCTCCCGGAGCGTCGAGGGTTTTCCCCGGAGGGATCGGCTGGCCCAAGGGTTCGGCGTCCGGGGGGCTCACCGAGCCGCGGTCCTGCAAGGCAGCTTCGAGCCACCCCTGCCAGGGTGGTGGCAGGGGGCGGCTCTCCGTCTCCCGGAGGGACACCGGGACCGTCCCGGGAAGGTCATGTCTGTGGTCTACGAGATGGTGTACCAGATGCTCGACGAGACGCTGTCCCGACCCTTCCACGGAGCTGCCTTCCAGCGCGAAACGGAGCAGACATTGCCAGAATCGCTCTCGCCAGTGGCGCCGACGGTCTGGCGGCTGCCCGGGCGGAGCGAGGCGCTGCAGTAGCATTGCGGCGCCTCCGAGCCCGGTCCGGGCTCGGAACCAGCGGTCCAGCGGGCCATCGGCGACGGTGTGGATCAACCGCCGCCGGGCACGCTCGTCGCGGCGGAGCAGCTGCCCGAGCTGTCGGTGCCGGCGGGAGCTCGGGAGGTGGAGCAGGGTCTCGACCCAAGTCGCCTCCCGGGGCTCGCCCGGGCGGCCGCCCCACCAGGGCAGACGCCCGTGGGCGAGGAAGAAGAGCAGCTGGCGAAAACGCAGGTCCGTGACCTCGTCGAGGGAAGCCTCGACATCCCGGGGCGGTATCGAAGCCTGGTAAGGGTCGGGCGCCGCGGGAAAGGAGGCTACAGAATCGGGGGCTTCGGCCGAGGGTGTCCCGGGTGGGGTTGCTTCGGCACCAGGCGCCGAGGCAGCGGTGCTCGAGCCGAGCGGCAGCAGTGGGGTCAGGGCGCGCTGCAGGGAGAGGCGCAGCTCTTCGAGCAGCCTGTGGCGAAACAGGGTCGGCCACCGGGGACCTCGCAGATCGCCCAGGTCGAGCTCCAGATGCTCGATGCGCAGGGTCCGATCGGGGCCCACCGTTCGATCGAAGAGGTTCTGGACCTCGTGGGGTGGGTCTCGCAACAGGGCGGCGACCTGCTCCTGGAGCTCGTGGGACCGGTCTTCCGTGGCCAGTTGCAGGTTCACGACCTGGCGTTGGATCGTGTGGCGGCCGGTCATGACAGGGGCCCCGAGTTGATCTCGTTGAGGGCCTCGACGACCTCGTTGCAGTTGGGCGGGGGTGCCTCCGGGCTCAGGAGTTCCGCGAGCCAGGTCAGGTAGCGCGACTCGAACCCCTCGAAGCTGCCGAGGGGTGGGGCCTGCCCCGGTTCTTCGGCTTCGGTGCTCGGGCGATAGCGGTCGACCCAATGGACGATGGGCAGCAGGTGCGCCGGACAGGCTCGGCGTACCATGCGCTCGGCGTGGCGCCGGAACTCTGGGTCGCGGAAACGGTGGGGGGCGGCTTCGCTGGGCTTTCCTCCGGCGAAGTCGCGGGCGAAACCCGAGGGGAACACCAGAGACAGCCGGTGGCTGTAGGGATCCAGGCAGTGCCCGGCCTCCCTCCTGGGCGCCTGGAGAAGAGTGTCTCCTTTCTGGCGGGGCCGCAGCAGCAGGTGCTCTACCAGGTGCAAGCGCTCGTAGCTGTAGTGGTGGTAGAGGTGGTCGGCAGTCTCGGCGACGGCGCGCTCCGCCTCCGCCTCGCTGGGGAACGAGGGTATGTGTTGGCCCAGCTTCGATCCGCGGGGATCCCGCAGCTCGAAATGGAAGGTGCTCGGCCCGGCTGGGGTCACCGCGTAGTTCCAGGGGTCCAGACCGAAGCGCAGCACCCGTTCGATGGAGCTCCGGGCCATGGCGGTGGCCTCCTTCTCGGCATCGGACGCGAAGTGGAAGACACTGCTGAGCAAGACACCGCCGGTCTTGCCGGGGTGGCGCCACAGACGCCAGCGTTTCTCGATCCGGCCATCGGGCACTCGGTTGATCTCGTCGTAGACCTCGAAGAAGTCGTCGATGGCAGCGAGCCGTGGCTGCCGCCGGTGGTGGCCCATACCGATCCAATGGGCGATACGGGACTCCAGCGGGGTCGAAGACTCCTCCGGCTGCAGGGCCTGGCCGAAGGCCTGGAGCCGGTTGCCATCGAGCTCCGGCAGAGCGTGCAGAAAGGCTGCCTTGGCCCGCACCAGGCGATCGTTGACCGCCCGCCGGCGCTGCGCCAGCCGGGTGGGCTCCGGACCCGAGGTGGCGAGGTCCCGGTGGGCCTGGCGGTGCAGCTCCTGGCCCAGGGCCACCATCTCTTCGCCCTGCCGGGCCAGCAGGTGGTCGAGCATGCGGTTGCGCCGGTCCAGCATGGTGTCGCGGTCCTCGCCGCGAGGGCTACCTTCGAGAAGCTGTGCCGCCCCTGGCAGGTCGAGGGGGGAGCGGCCGAAGTAGGTCTGCTGCTCTCCGGGGGCGGCGGAGAAGAAGCGGTTGATGTGGCCGAGCTGGGTGCCGAAGTCGGCCAGGAAGGACTCGAAGAGCAGCAGGTAACCCTGCAGCTGCAAAGCCCGGGCCCGGCGCTCGGGGCCGGCACCGCGGGGCACACCATGGGCCCCGACTCCATAGACCGGGGGCAGATCGTTCTGAAACGGCAGGTAGTCTTCCACCGGCAGGGCCTCGCCCTGTGGAAAGGGAATCCGCGGGGGGTGCTCGGCAGCCGCCTCGACTTTTTCCCGAGCTCGTTCCCTGGCCCGGCCGAACCGCTCGATCACCCGGTCCCGGTCATAGTCCACCACGACGTCGTCGCGCACCAGCTGGATCCTCGACTTCGCCGGGCTGAGCCGCGGCCGGTACCGTTCGGCCTCTACCAGGCGCAGGCCATCGCGGGCCTCGGCGGTGACGATCCGGTTGTTGACGTAGTTGCTCAATCGCAGCTCGGTGACGGCCACGATGTACCGGCCGCCGGGGTTCTCCTGGGTCACCACGTCGGAGCGCTCGGCGCCGCGCTGTTGCATGATCAGACGCAGGATGTCGGAGGTGTAGATCACCTCCGGCCGGGTCCGCTCTGCGGCCGGTGCGGGGTCCAGGAAACCGTGTCGTAACAAGGGGCCGGTGAAGATCTGCTCGATGCTGCGGCCGCGTTCCAGCATGTCCTCCAGGGTGTGAAACCGCGGTGGGGGAGAGAGCTCACGGTCGATCGCCAGGAAGACTTCGGCCAGCAGCTGTTCGAGGTCGGTGCCTCCGGTCACCTCGATCCGGGCGGATACAGCGATCTCCTGCTCCCGAACCGCCGCGATCCGCACCGACTGCTCGCAGAGATTGCGCCGGGTGGCCACGTGCTGCTCGATCTCCCGGACCGCCACCGCCGCGTTCCGGACCCGCTCGGCAAACCGCCCGACGAGGTCGACCTCTCCGGATTCGAGAGCCGGGTAGAAGGCATCGAGCACCCGCCGGGTCAGAGCGCCGCCGAGCTTCACCGGCTCATGCCCTCGGCTTGCGCCGGTGAAGCGCAGGATGATCGGCAGATCTGCTCTTACCTCCTGACCCTGCCCGTCCCACGCCACCCTCAGCTTGCCGAAGAAACTGAAGGGCTCCCCCAGGGGAAGCCAGACCGGAGTGTCTGCTGTGCTCGGGACGTTGCCGGTGAGGGGATCGAGCGCCGTCATCTCGAGCGGGGCGGTGATCCCACCGTGGAGCTCTGCCGCCGGCTCCTCGTCCCAGTGGGGCAAAGCGAGGTCCAGGGTGACGGTGATCTCTTCGTCGAGCCCGGCATCGTCCTCCCGCTTCATTTCCACCGTGTAGGTGTTGCTGTTGAGCTCGCTGTCGGCAAAGGCGACGAGCACTTCGAACAAACCCTGGATGCGAACGGGATCCCCATTCTCGGAGTATCTGAGCTCACCCTCGGCGAGGCGCAATCGCAGCGGCACCTCGCCATCGGCCTCCGGGGTCACCTGGGCGTCGCTCACCTGGGAATGGTCGAGCAAGGTCCGGCGCAGATCCTCGGCGGTCACCGGTGCGGAGGGCAGCACCCGGTGGGCCGGCACGAGCTCGGGTGCGGCGTGGGCCTCGCCGCTGCGCAGCAGGTCGGCCATGTCGAGATCGGAGCGCAGCCCGAGCTCGGTGGTGGCGAAACACAGGGCTTCGAGCAGGGTGATGCCCGGATCGTGCACGTTGTGATCGGTCCAGGTGTCCGCCGCCAGCTGGCGAATCCGCTCGAGCCCGGCCTCGCGCAGGGCGGCATAGTCCTGGCTGGGCCGCCGTGGCGGCTCTCGGGAGATGTGGCTGGCCCGGCTCATCGCCTCGTTGCCGCGGACTCGGCGAGGGTTTTCTCCAGTCCTTCGACCTTGGCGGCGAGCTCCTGGACGGCGTTGACCAGAACGTAGGTCAGGGCCGAGCCGTTGTAGATCCGCAGACCCTCGTCGCCCGGCAGGTCGTCGGGCGCATCGACCTGCTCGACGGTTTCGGGCAGGACCTGCTCGATCTCCTGGCCGACCACTCCGACGCCCTCGCGGCCGGCGGCCGTGCCCGCCCTGCCGTTGTAGCGGAAACGCACCGGGCGCACCGCGAGCAGCTCTTCGAGCCCAACCTCCAGGTCCCGGATATCTTCTTTGACCCGGGCATCGGAAGTGGTGCTCCACATGTCTCCGCCGTCACTCTTGATGGCCTTTCCCTCGACTTGCAGCTTGTGCTCAGACGTAGCATCTTTCAGTTCCGTAGAGGTATTGATCAGCACTGCACCGCTGGTGGAGATGGTGAGACGCGGAGAATCGTCGCCGCCTTGACAGAGCTTGATCGGCTTCATTTCAGGCGCGTTGATCCATACTTCTCCTTCGGGGGCCTGTCGCAGAGCAAATGAATGGTTGATTTTGGAAGTGGCGGCGCAGTCTTTGTGGCTGAAACAGGCGTGTTTGCCGAAAAATCCGGCACCGTTGCTACACACCACAGCGCCGAGTCGAACCTGGGCCGGTTCGCCGGTGTTCTTGCCCAGCTCGACTTCCAGGCGGTAATTGGGTTCCTCGACGTCCCCGATCCCGACATTGCCCTCGTAGACCACACCGGCATCCTGGCCGACGGGCCGGAAGGTGACCTCGGCCAGCTTGCGCCAGCCGTTTCCATCGAAGAGCCGGAGGTGGCCGTCCCGAAAGCACAGGGTGCCGGGCTTCACGTCCTTGTCCTGGCTCGGCACGTCGTCGAGCTGCACGCCGCCGATGAGCACCAGGGTGCCGTCTTTCAACTCGAGGCCATCCTGGGTTTTGTGGACGAAGCTGTTCAGCAGAGCGGCGAAATCGCGCCCGGTGGGCCGCTGGCCGTCGCTGAAAGTGGTTTCGAGATCTTGTCGGAGCTTGGGTTGGGTCATGGGAGGCGTCCCCCGGTGGTCGAGGTTTGGGTGAAGGGGTCTTGGGTCGTTTCCACTGCGAAGTCGAAGCCCACCGTCCTGTAGCCGATGCCCAGTCGGCTGGCGCCGGTGAAGCGCTGCTCGCCGGGTTCGAGGGGCTGGATGCGGTGCTCGGGGTGGGATACCAGGATGGCGCGATGGGTCGCCTCGGCCACCTCCACCGGTTCTCCGACCACGAAGTCGTCGCCGATCCGCATCTGCGAGAGGGCCGGCCGGGGGGCGGCACGGATCCGGAAGTCCCGGCCGATTTCCATCTCGCCGATGGCGCCGCGGCGGGGGCCGTCGTAGAGGTGGTAGAGGCGTAGATCGGTGACGAAATCCACGTAGTCGCGGCCTTCGACAAAGGCCAGTAGCTCGGACCGGTAGACCCTGGCACCGAAGACGATGTCCTGGCCTTCGGCAAAGGCCCAGGGAGACAGGAAGCGCTGCAGCTCGCGGTCGAGCAGGGCGGTGTGGTAACCCCTGTCGTAGCCCTGGTGAAAGGCCACTCGGGTGTCCACCCGCAGGCGTTCGTACACCGGGTGCACGACGTGCACGGCAGCCGCTTCGGGGGCGATGCCCGAGCTCATGAAATCACGGATGCGGGCCATCAACACCGCTCCGGCACGGGGTTCGAGCAGGCCGCTGCTGGCGTCGCCGCGCGGGTCCGGCACGATGACCAGAGTCACCTCGCCGGCTCTCTCCAGCCCTTCGGCATCGCTGTGGGGCAGGCACTTGACCTTGAAGACCTCGGGAAAGGCCTCGAGCACCAGGCGTTCGAAATCCCAGGTGGTCGCCGCCCGGCCGCGGTGGCGCAGGCGCTCGCTCGAACGGCGGAAGAACTCGGCATCGCCCTCGGTGCCGCGGCCGCCGAAAGAGGGGTAGGGTTGGCGGACTCCCTTGATGGCGGTATGGGGTGCCTTCAAACGTCGGATGGTCGCGGGGGCCAGGCCTTCTTCGAGGTGCTGGCAGTCGTCTTCGAGCGGCCCGCCGACGGGCTCGAAGGTTGCCCGCACCGCCTGGGTGGCGAGCTCGAGGGTGCGGGCGGCACTTGCGGACGATTTGTGGATGGCGACCCGCAGCCAGACCAGGCCGGAGGGCATGAGGCGGTGCTCGCTGGCGGCCCCTGGGCCCAATGCCAACACCACCAGGCCCGGTTGCTGGAAGCCCTGGGTGGTATCGCTGAGCCGAGCTTCTCGGGGTAGGGCTCTCCAGGTATCGCCATCGAGGGTGCTCCACTCGGCTTCGTCCTCCTCGAGAACCTCGTCGGCGGTGGCGGTGCCGCTGTCGATCTGGAACAACAGGGACAGGTTGGCCGGGGGCCGAAAGCCCTCGAGGCCGATGAAGAGGGCTGCCCGACCCTCGAAGGGAGGCACCAGGTGAGCCGTCGCCGGCCCTTGGGCCACCCGGTGTCCCCACGGACCGAGACCGAGCAGAGTCCCGCCGCCGTGGTGGGCGCCGGGCGCCCAGGTAGCCGACGCCGTGTAGCCGAGGGACAGGCTGGCCAGGGTCGGTGTGTAGGGTTGCTCGGGAAGCTTCGGCTCCGGCCCAGAGCGGCCATCGATCTCCCACTGACTGAGCGCGATGGCCTGGGAGGCGAAGAGGTTGGGGAATTCTCGGTGACCAAAGGCGTCGAAGGGTAGCGAGGCTCCTTGCCCGTCGGGCAGGGTCGGGCGCAGCGTCAGCCGCAGGAAACCGAGTTGGCTGTGGGTGCCGTAGGGTCGGAGCTTCGTGAGCTCGGGATGGGCGGTGTAGGGTCGGCCGCCGAAGGCTCTCTGAAAGTCTCGCTCCTCGATGTCGAGCCCTCCCTCGGCAAACAGGGGACGGGCTGTCGACAGCGGATGGTCCCAGCTTCCGTCGTGCAGCAGGTCGATGTCGAATACGAAGCGGCGCTTCAGATCGCCGGGTGCCTCCTGCTCGCCGAAGTAGGCGCTGTAGTGTTGGGGCAGGTCGGGCAGGTCTTGCCACTCCAGCTCGAGCTCGAGGGACGACAGCGCCTTGCCGAAGACCTCGGCGCTGCCGACGTAGAATCGGGCTCCGGTCCGGGGCTGGCTTCCGAAGGGTTGCATCGGCCCATCCGGGCGGAGGGGGCCCTGCTCGTTTCGCACCATCAGCTGGTGCACCCCCTCGACCTGTACCGACAGGCTCAGCCGTTCGATGGTGAGGTCGTCGAGCGCCTCTCCCAGACTCTTGCCATCCCGTAGCAGGCAGCGCAGGGTGGGATGGCGAATGGCATCGCCGGAGCCGAGGTCGCCGTGTGGCGTGCCTTCGCCGTGCAGGTGGGGCTCGAAGGGCACGATCGGCGCCACGGCGATATCCAGCGTGAAGGCGATCTCGAGAGAGAGCGATGCGGACGGAAGGAGAGCTTGGCCGGGCTCGAGGCCGGCCGAGCCCATCAGCCGCACGGTGGGATTCTCCACCGTCAGCCAGCCTTCCGGGCCGCTGAGGCTCAGCTCGAAGGCTGGAGCGAGGTCGTACCGCAGGTCGTCGGATGGCGGCGGATGGCCGGCCGCGGTCCGCAGGGCGGCGAGCAACCGGACAGTGCGGGTGCCCTCGGCCAGACGCAGCAGTGGAGATGAAATGGCAAATCCGATCTCGGCCTCGGTCATGAAGCGACCGTGGGATGCAAGCTCGTGCCGGGGATAGCCGAAGGTGGCCCAGCTCGGCCCTTCCTCCGGCGACCGCGCACCGGCGACGAAGAAACGGCGGGTGCCGCGCAGCCCGCCCGTCGCGGGCTCACTCTCCACCACAAGGCGGCGGATCTGGGCGACCCGGGCGGCGTTGACCACCAGGTCGTTCTGGGTGCGATAGACCAGGGACCGGCCCTGTGGATCCTTGCCGGCGTCGAGGGCCGTGCCGGCCGGCAGCAGGGTGGGGGCGGCATGCTTGGCGAGCTCGAAGAGCACGTGCACCTGGTCCGCCACCGGCGGCCTGCGATGCAGCCGCAGGACCTCTTCGTAGTAGAACCTGGCGTGGCGCCGGGGGAGCTCGTCGAGGTCGTGCTGGAGATGGCGGAAGAGCTCCAGGAACACCACCCAGAGGGCGAGGTGCGGCGGCCAGTCGGTGCGGCTGCCGAGCAGGGCTCGGAGCTCGCCGTCGCTCAGGGCACGGCCGGTCGCAGAGTCCGCAAGGAGCGGATCGAAGAACGGGCGCCAGTCGCCGACGACCTGACCCGACGGGCTGTAGAAACGGATCTGCTCCGCCAGGCGATGGGCCTGCTCCACCAGGTCGGAGAAGGAACGCTCGTCGGGTCGTATAAAGCCCTCCTCCAGAGCCGGCAGGAGGCGCTGCAGCTGGTGGGTGCCATCGGCTTTCAGCAGGTTGCCGTAGCGCTGGAAGAGGTCTTGCATGGTCGGGCTGCGTCTCAGGGGTTGGTGGCTTCGTCGAGGTAGAAAGGGAACACCAGGTTGCTGCGGGTGTTGGTGGCACGGATGGTGTAGTCGAGACGGATCTCGAGCCGCCCCGTGGCGTCGGCCGGCCGGTGAAAGGCGACCCGGTCGAGATCGATGCGGGGCTCGAAGAAGAGGATGGCGATCTCGATCTCGCGCGTCAGCAGAGTGGCGAGGGAGGTCGTGAGGGGCTCGAAGAGCAGGCGATCCCGGCGCCAGCCGAAGGTGGGGCGCACTACCCGCTCTCCGAGGCCGGTGGAGAGTAGGATTTGCAGGCTCTGGTGGATGTCGTGCTCGCCGGCCACGGTGCGCACGCTGCGCCCCTGGTGCTCGAATGCAGGGGGAAAGCCCCAGCCTCGGCCCAGAAACGTGCGGTCGAGCTCGTCGTCGTCTCTCATTCTCAACCTCCGATCATCACGCTCGGCTCGCCTTTGACGATGCTGCCTCCGTGGGCGGTGCTGTCGCCCATGCGGGCAGCGGGCATACCGCCGATGAGCACCGTGGTGCTGCCCAGGATCACCGTGTCCGGTGGGCCGCTGCAGGTCAGCAGGTCCCCCAGCCGCAGCGCAGGAAGGCCGGCGATGAGCACCGTCGGTGCCCCCGGTGGCAAGGCCGGGCCACCTACGTGGGGCACCAGGACCGTCACCATCGGACAGACGTGCATGTCGCCTACGCGCGCTGCTGGGGGCATCGTCTCCTCCTCTCAGTTGATCTGGACCAGGGCACCCTTGACGGTCATGGTGCCGCCGCTGGTGACCTCCGCCGAGGCGCTGCCCTCGGCCTTGAAAGCCGTCTGGGCGGCGATCTCGGCGTTGGTCCCTTCGGCCTTGAGGTCGGTGGTGGCCTTGAGCACCAGCTCCTTGGCGCTTTCGAGGACGATACCGTCGGAGCCCATGTGCAGCTGGTTGCCGTTCTGGTCCTGCAGCTGGAGGCCACCGTCGGCGTCGCTGAGGGTCAGGCTGTTGCCGCCGGGGGTGGCGAGGCGCAGAACCTTCTGATCGTCGTCGAAATGCAGGACGATGCCGCTGCGCGACGTGTAGGTCTTCTGGTGGTTGTCCTCCGACGCCTCCAGCGGTGGTGGCTTGGCGCTGCTGTGCAGCATGCCGAGCACCACCGGTTGACCGGGATCGTCGTGCAGGAATCCCAGCACCACCTCGTCGTCCACCTCGGGGCGGAAAAAGGTGCCGCGTCCGGCCCCCGCATCGAGGGTGGCGATGCGGGCCCAGATTCCCTGCTGCTCGGCTCCGGCCACCGGCACTTTGACCCGGATGCGGTGCTCGCCGGCCGGATCGTCGGCCAGCTGGGTCACCACGCCCACCTGGAGGCCGCTCACCGGCGGCACCAGCCCCGCCGCCGGCAGGTGGCCGATGGGGAAGCTCTCGGCGTGCTGGCGGCGGGGCAGACCGAACTCGGCGTCGGTCGACCAGTCGCCGCGGCTGAGCTCGTGGCGCACGCCGGTGACGTGCACCGTGCCGTCGAAGCGGGCTCCGAGACCGGAGAGCTGCATCAACCGTCCGGGCTTGATGGCGGCGAGGCCCTGGAAACGGGCCCGGCCCCGCGAAGCCGCCAGCCGTGCCCGCAGCAGGGCACCGTCGGCCCAGGCCTGCAGGGCATCGGCCGCCAGGCTGCCACCGTGCCACAGCTCGTCCTGCTGGCGGCCGGTGGCGGCGGTGAGGTCGCCGGGGGCGAGATCACCGTTGCCCGGCCAGCTCGCCTCGGAGGCTTCCGCCTCGACCAGTTCCTGGCCGGCGGGATCCCAGGCCACCGCCCGCACGGCGCCGCTCTCGGTGCGGGCATCGAGCTCCGCGTCGAGCTCGAGCAGGTTGGCGCCGTAGAGCAGCACGGCCTCGGCGGGCCCTTCGAGATTGGGCACGTAGCTCTTGACGGCGCCGTCTTCGACCAGGCAGAGCTGGCCGTTCGCCTCCAGCCGGCCGATCAGGAAGTCCCAGTCGGTGGCCTGGTATTGCAGCAGCTCCGGGTGGGTGACCTCGGTGGAGCTGATGTCGGCGGTCAGGCCGTGCTCGGCGACCAGCTCCTCGGCCACCTGGCTGTCGGTCATGTCCTCGAAGTGGCGGTTGCGGCGAGTCAGGGTCATGCGGAAGGCGGGATCCCGACACTCCACCTCGAGCCACGAGCCGCTCGCCCGCACCACCAACCGCTGGCGTAGCACCATGCCGTGGAACAGGGGCTCGCTCCGGCCCGGAGCGCCGGCATGGATGGTGAGCTTTTTGCCCGGCACGAAGTGCTCCCCGGCACTGATGGGGAAGTCACCGGCCGTCGCTTCGCCGTCGGCGATGCGCAAGCGGGCGTGGGGGATGCGGTTGACCTGGTGGAAGACCTCCACCTCCAGGATCGGTAGAGTGCCGGGTAGCTCGCTGCCGCCGACCCGGATGGTCAGCTCGACGGCGCCCGGCCGGCACAGCGGTCGCAGGGCGCTCATCGTCCCCCTCCCTTGGCGAGGGGTGGCAGCCGCAGCTTGCTGCCCGCTCGGAGGCGGCGGAAGTCGACCAGCTTGTTGACCCGGGCCACCTCCAGGTAGAGGGAGGCGTCGCCATAGATGCGGTGGGCCAGCAGAGGCAGGGTGTCGCCTTCTCGGATCTCCCGCAGATGGGTCAAGTCGGGCGAGGTGAGGTTTTCCCGCCGCACCCGCTCGGCGTCGGAGACCCACTCCTGGAATCGGCAGGTGACGATGGCCCGCAGGGGACTGGCATCGGGCCGAAAGAGGGTGTAGCGGATCTCGAGGGATTCGACGACGCAGGGAAAAGCCGCCTTGCCCCAGATCAGCAGGAGCTTCGGGGGGGCGTGGATGTCGCCGCGAAAATCGCACGCCACCCGTTTGAACTTGGCCAGCTCTTCCGACACCTCGAATGTTCCTCTACCTGGCAGCGCCGAGGTGACGGCACCCGCCAAGGGGACATCCGCGTGCTCCGCGGACGGCGGAATGGCTCCGGTGCCGTCGAACAGAAATTCGAGCTGCAGGGTGGCAGGGGCGGTGCCGCTGAAGGCTCCGCCACCGCCCGAGCTGCCGGGGACTCGACGATCGGTGTAGCGCTGCAGCTGGTCGAGGGATGTGCTGTTGGGGTTGACCTGCACGGTATAGGAGTCTTCCGAAGCATCGGACAGCTCCGGCCGCTCGCTGCACGAGCCCCCATGGGGACGGAAGGCAACGAGGGTCATCTTCTCCAGCTTGCCCTGGTGGAACAGCATCAGCGTTCCCCTTTGCGTTCGAGGATGCGCAGCACTTCCTGCACGCAGTCCAACACGAGGTGGTGCTGGGACGTCTCGGTGGAGTGTCGCGGCGGCATGGCCCGCCGGAGATCCGGACTGACAGCCTTGGGTCTGGCCGCCGACGGCTCGCCGCCCGGGTCGACATGGGCGCGGATCACCAGCTCGCGGATTTCGATCGGCATGGCTCGTCCTCAGGCCCCGGCGGTCAGAGCGCCGAGCGCCTGGCTCGCCGGGTCGTAGTGCTTGAAGTATTGATAGCTCAGGGTCAACGACTCCACCGCGATCTCCCCCTTCATGGCGTCGATGCCGGAGATGGCCAGGCTCTTGGGCACGGCGCCCACCACGTACCAGCTGTAGAGCGGCAGGTGGTTCTCGTCGAGCAAAGAGACCATCAGGTTGACGGGCTCGAACTCGAAATCCTCCACCGCCCGGCGGGCCCATTGCAGCACCCTCGAGCCGGGAAACTTGCCCCGCTTGAGCACCAGATCGGTGAACTCCAGGCCGGTGGGAAGCCGATGCTCGAAGCGGTTTTCTCCCCCCTCGGGCCAGGATTCGAAACGGGTCGAGACGCTCAGCCCGCTCACCTCTTGGAAGCGCATGTCGTTGGGCAAGGGTGGAAAGAACTCGAACACCACCGACAAATGGAAGCCCGGCAGAGGGTGGTCGAACATCGGCTCAGGCGAGCTCCATGCTCAGAC
>CAZMEL010000037.1:0-39933 GCA_964565225.1 uncultured Thermoanaerobaculia bacterium
TCGGGGTCGACGGTGACCTCGGCGGGCTCGAGGGAATCGTACACGCCAAGGTCCGCCTCGGCTCGCGAGATATGCGTCACGAGCCCGCCATGACCGAATCCGAGCTCGAAGCCGCCTGGGCGGCCGGAGTCGCCGCCACGCATCGCGCCCGCGACGCGGGCTGCCGGGCGATCGGCATCGGTGAGATGGGCATCGGCAATACCGCCGCCTCGGCAGCGCTGCTCTCGGCGCTCACGGCGGAGCCCGCCGAGGTCACCGTGGGCCGGGGCTCCGGAATCGACGACGCCGGCCTCGAGCACAAACGCACCGTGATTCGGGAAGTGCTGGCCACCCACGCCGCATCGACCGCCGATCCGCGCACCGCCCTCGCCACCTTCGGCGGCCTGGAGCTCGCGGCCATGGCCGGAGCGGCGTCGGCCGCCGTGCGGGAAAGAATGGCGGTGATGGTCGACGGCTTCATCTCCACCGTCGCCGCCCTCGCCGCCACCCGCATCGACCCCAACATCCGCCCGGGTCTATTCTTCGCTCACCGCTCCGCCGAGCAGGGGCACCAGGTGGCCCTCCGGGCTCTGGCGGCCGATCCCCTCTTCGATCTCGGCCTACGCCTCGGCGAAGGCACCGGCTCTGCTCTCGCCCTGCCGGTTCTCGAGTCGGCCGCCGCGGTGATGCGCGAGATGGCTACCTTCGAGAGTGCCGGCGTCTCCGGCAAGGTGGAAACGGAGCCCGAGGCACCGAGCACCCCGTGACCTTCGATCCGGCACGACCCGTGCGAGCCTTCTTCACCGCGGTGATGTTCCTCACCCGGGTTCGCGTCCCGGCCTGGGTCGGCTACAGCGAGTCCCAGCTCGCCAGCTCGACCGTGTATTTCCCGCTGGTCGGCGCCCTGGTAGGGCTCGTCGGCGCATGCACCATGCTTCTCACCGCCGAGCTCTGGTCCACCCGCCTCGCCGCCCTCTTCGGCATGGCCGCGACGATCCTTCTCACCGGCGCCTTCCACGAAGACGGCACGGCCGACTCCTGCGACGGCCTGGGCGGCGGCTGGCGAAAGGACCAGATCCTCCGCATCATGAAAGACAGCCGGGTCGGCACCTACGGCGTGGTGGGTCTCTGGCTTCTGCTGACCGCCAAGTGGGCCCTGCTCTCGGAGCTCTCCCCGGGGCTCTGGATCGCGGCCCTCGTGCTCGGCCACAGCCTCGGGCGCTGGTCGAGCCTACCGCTGATCTGGCGCTACGACTACGTGCGCGAGGAAGGCACTGGCAAACCCTTTGCCGATGGCGTCACCTCCGCTCGCCTGCTCGGCGGCACCGCCTGCCTCGGTGTCGCGCTGGCGCCCGCCGTGCTCATCTTCGGGCTCCATCCCCAACAGGCCCTGGCCGCTTTCCTCGCGGCCTGCGGCCTCACCGCTCTCTCCGGCTTCTACTTCCATCGCCGCCTCGGCGGAATCACCGGCGACTGCCTCGGGGCCGCCAACCAGCTCGTGGAGCTTGCCGTCTACCTAACCCTCAGCGTTTCTTTCTGGAGCCCAGCATGAGCCGACCCAAGAGACCACCTACCAGGATCTTTCTCGTTCGCCACGGCACTGCCGAAGGAGCCGATGGCCTGGTGGTGGGCCAGATCGACCTGCCCCTCGCCGAGAGCGGCGCCGCCGACCTCCGGCGCCTGGCCGCATCCTGGCACGGCCCGCCACCCGACCGTCTGCTCTCCAGCGACCTGGCCCGGGCCGCCACGTCCGCCGATCTGCTCGGAGAGGCCTGGGGCCTACCGGTCGAGATCCGTGATCCGCGGCTCCGCGAGATGGACTTCGGCGCCTGGGACGGTGACACCTGGGACGGTCTGCGCGAAGAGCAGGGAGAGGCCCTCGACCGCTGGATGGGCCGCTGGTGGCACGAGCCCGCGCCGGAGGGAGAGAGCATCGGCGATGTCGATCGCCGAACGCGGGAATGGCTCGATGCCACCCTCGAGGACGCTCCGGGCGAAACCGTCGTCGCGGTCGCTCACGGGGGAAGCATCCGCACCCTGCTCGCCCAGGTTCTGCACGTCCCCCTGGAAAAGGTCTTCCACCTCCGCCTCGATCACGGCAGAGTCTCTTGTATCACCACCACCTGGCGAGGCCTGGAGGTGGTTTTCACCAATGCAGAGAGATTTCCGAATTCCTTGTCCGATGGGTGAGGGCTTCTGCACAAACCATCCCCGAGATTGAAGCCGTTTCCTGTCACAGCCTCGAATACATACGTACCTGTCGCCGTACCTTGTCCAGGTTCTTCTGATCTCTCGGACACGAAGTCGTGCGATCGCTGCCAGGAGGATTGGGTCCTGAATCCAGAGGGCTCGAAACAGCTTCCATTCGAGGCCGACGAAATGAACACGATTCAGTGTATACCCAAAGGATTCTTCTCCTCGGATTTCAGGCTCCAGGGAATCGGGCACCACGGAGACCTCGGATTCAACTGGCTGACCGAGCAAGGCGCGCTGACTGTCGACGACACATCGTTCGAGATCCGGAAACACGGCCCCTTGAGTGGCTCCTGGACACTCGAGCACAACGGTACACCGGTAATCGCTGCCCAGAAGTCCTCCCCGCTCGTCCGCGCTTTCGCTCTGGACACCGGCTGCGAGGAATTCGCGCTCAGAGCCCGGTCTCCATTCGGCCGTAGCTTCGAGCTCTCGCGTCTGCACCAGACCGTCGCATCCTTTCTTCCAGACCATCCGATGACTCGCCGATCCCAGATCACTCCCTTCAATGGAGACCTGGACTTTCGGCTTCTGGCCTTCTCGTTCTGGCTGGTGGTGCTGACGTGGAATCGGAGCTCGGGGAGTGACTGATTCCCTTCGTCGGCTCGAGAGCTCGTCTTTTCATTGCAATTGAAATTCGAATAGAGTTGGTGGGAAACGATGGCTCGAGGTACATCATGGAAAGATCTCGGTTTCTTCTCTGGGTTGGATGTTGGATCGGTATCGGACTTTCGAGTTTCCTGGTTCCGGGCATCACAGCCCCTGTGGTCAGCGCTCGAGAGACTTGCGATCAACAAATTGCCGAGGCGGAAGGCCTGCTCGCCCAAGGAAAGATGAAATCGGCCGCCAAGGCCTTCACGAATCTGGTTCAAAAAAAGCGATGTCGCTCGATCGATGCGTACTTGAGCCTGGCCAATGCTCACTTCCAGCTCTCCACAGACGAAGCGAGCGAAGAAGAAGAGAAACGTAGAGATACCGAAAAAGCCTATCGAGCTCTCCTCGGGGCAGGACAGCAGGCCGTAGAACAAGAACAAGGGCTCGAGCACACTCGATATCGCCAGAGGCTCCAGAGCGCCCGAGACCAACACGCCACGAGCGAAGGGCGAGACCGCGACCATGCTCGATTCCTCGTTTGCAGCCTCCGGCCGTTTGCAGGAGAGGCACCCGAGGAATCCGCGTTCGATCCCCGAGGCAAGAATTCCCCCGACCTCGAACATCCTCGCCCCATCTTTGCTCCTCCAGTCCGTTACACCGACGAACCGAGAAAACGCAGGGTCAAGGGAAAGGTCGTCACTGCGCTCAGGATCGACGAGTACGGCTGCGTGACGCACGTGCAAATCGTGAAGGGGCTGCACCGAGAGCTCGACGCAGTCGTGCTCGAAGCTCACCGGCGATACGTCTACAAAGAAGCACAGTTAGAAGGCCAGCCGATTCCCTTCTTCACCTTTCTGACCACGACATTTTCCATTCGGTAGCCCGGCCGGTTTGCAACCTCTTCCGCGCCGTGCCCTGCGAGGTGCCGTGCCCTGCGAGGTGCCAGCCGATTCGTGTGCAGGTGCCTGCGAGGTGCCGTGCCCTGCGAGGTGCCAGCCGGTTCGTGCGATTCGTGCGCCAGCTCCTTCGAGGTGCCAGCCGATTCGGGTGCCAGCTCCTTCGAGGTGCCAGCCGATTCGTGCGCCGAGGGGACAGCCGATTCGTGCGCTGAAGTGCCCTGCCCTGCGAGGGGCCCCTGCGAGGGGCCAGCCGATTCGTGCGTGCCTGAAAGGTGCCAGCCGATTCGTAGCGATTCGTGCGCCGCCCTCCGAGACGACAACAGATCCAACCTCCCTTTTTCCAAACACTTACAAGAATCCATCGCAGATCGAGATCCTCCGGCTCGAAATAACTCCATGGATTTTTTCGAGTTTCCTTGCAGAAAGGAGCGCATTTCTTCGTTGTAGCAAAATGAGATGAGAGAACTACGCCATGTACCACCCGAAGGAGCCTGGTTCGAAGTCACCACTCGAACCATACAAAGCCGCTATCTCATCCCCACAGGGGAACACTTCCGAAACATCTTTGTCGGTATCCTGGCTCGCGCCAAAGAACGGCATCCGGTCGAGATCTACGCCTTCGGAGGCCTCTCGAATCACGTCCACCTATTGATCGGCGTCAAGAATGTCAGCCATCTCGCACGTTTCATGAACTACGTGAACAGCAACATAGCTCGCGAAGCCAATCGAATCACTGGATGGCGTGAGAAATTCTGGGGTCGCCGCTATCGAGCCATCCAGATCAGCGATGAAGAGGCGGCGCTCGTCGCGCGCCTCCAGTATGTCTTGAGCCATGGAGCGAAAGAGAATCTGGTCTCGAGCTGCCGCGAATGGCCCGGTTTACAATGTGTCGATGCTCTGACAAAAGGAAAACCCTTGAAGGGCACATGGTACAACCGTACCCTGGAGTACGAGGCTAGTCGTCGCAGTCGGGACTTCGATTCTGATGAATTTGCCACTCGCTATGAGCTCGAGCTAGACCCGCTACCCTGTTGGCGTGGCCTCTCGAAAGGAGAAATTTCAGGCCGGATCCGGGAGCTGGTCAACGAGATCGATACAAGAGCAGAGCAACATGCCGAAAAGACCAAGAAAAAACCGTTAGGGGTCGAGGCGATCGGCAGACAGGACCCTCACCACCGTCCGAATCACACAAAGAAATCGCCAGCTCCCCGGGTCCATGCAGCTTCCAGAGCGATCCGCAACCAGATGACGGCCGCGTATCGACTCTTCGAGGAGGCCTACCGGAGAGCCGCAGCACGCCTTCGAACAGGAGAGCTCACCACCCGATTTCCCGTAGGCTGCTTCCCACCTCCACAACCCTTCATTCCATCCAATCTCGCGAGACCTTTGGTTCGTGCAGGCCCCACATTGTAGTCGGTGCCACTTTTCATCGTCTGAGGCCACTCGGTAGACAGCCCGGGCAGGGATTGATCGCGACTTGCCTTCACTGCCGAGCAGAAACAAGCCGTTTCCTCAGGAGCCGTCACGAAGGCGCTCGCTTCGTCCTCTCCGAAACCGAACGGGAGTAGAGAACAACGCAATTCCAACCACTGACTCCTGGTTGCGATGGTTCCCATCCCCTCAGAATCCCCAATCGGACTCGAGCGCCAATTCTCGAATCGGCTGGCACCTCGGGGTGGCAGCAATGTACGAATCGGCTGGCACCTCGGGGGGAGGGGCACCTCAGCACCTCGGGGTGCACCTCAGGGGGAGGGGGCTCTGACGGCCTCTGCCGAGGACCGTGAGCCACTCCCCGGCATCCGAGGACTTGCCGCAGTCAATCGGGTGTCGATCCCACCCTCAATGCACCTGCCCACCCGCCTCCTCGGTTCCTACCGAGTAGTCGTTCATCAACGGGCGACCCACCGCCAGCGCCTCTTCCGCGGCGTGGATCAACCGCCGCAACCCGACCTTCTTCGCGGCGCTCAGGGCGACTCCGGAATGGCGCTCGGCCAGCGCGGCGACCTGGTCTTCGTCGAGGAGGTCGGCCTTGTTGAGCACCAGCAGGCGCGGGATCTCGCTCAGGTCGAGCTCTTCGAGCAGCTTCTCCACGGCTTCCTTCTTCTCGTCGAGGCGCTCGTCGGCGACGTCGACCACGTGTAGCAGGAGGTCGGCATCGGCAAGCTCTTCGAGGGTGGCGCGGAAGGCGGTGACGAGGTCTTTGGGGAGCTCGCTGAGGAATCCTACGGTATCGGTGATGATCACTTCGCCTTCGCGGGGGAAACGCAAGCGGCGACTGGTGGGATCGAGAGTCATGAAGAGCTGGTCGGCGGCCTCGACCTCGCTGCTGGTCATGGCATTGAGCAAGGTGCTCTTGCCGGCGTTGGTGTAGCCGACAATGGAAAGCACCGGCAGCTGGCTGTCGCGGCGACGGCGGCGGCGCTGGTCGCGTTGTTTGGAGAGCTGCTCGATCTGTTTCTCGAGAGCACGGATGCGATCGCGCAGACGTCGACGGCCGATCTCCATCACGGTTTCACCCGGGCCTCGGCCTCCGATACCGCCGGCCAGGCGCGAGAGACCGGCGTCTTTTTCGGTCAGACGGGGCAGAGAGTACTTGAGCTGGGCCAGCTCTACCTGCAGCTTGCCGTCGCGCGAGCGGGCGCGCTGGGCGAAGATGTCGAGAATCAGCTGGGTGCGATCGACCGCCTTGAGGCCCGTGGCGTCCTCGAAGGCGCGGGCCTGAGCGGGTTTGAGGTCGATGTCGAAGACTGCCACCTCGGCTCGGCGACGCATGCTCTCGAGCACCAGATCAGTGAGCTTGCCACGACCCACCACGTCTTGGGGTGGATATGGGCTCGCTTCTGGCGCACGGTACCGGCGATCTCCACCCCGGCGGCCTCCACCAGCTCCAGAACCTCGGAGAAGCGATCGTCGTCCGGGTCGACCCCGACCACGAGCACCCGTTCTTTCTTGGTCTTGCCGGCGCCGCCCCGGGTGAGGCGGGAGAATTCTTCCTCCAGAGCCTCCACCTCGGCCTCGAAATCGAGATCGAGAGAGTGGATGTCGCGCGCCTCGAACCGCTGGAAGAGCTCGTTGGAGTCGGTGGGGACCTCTTCGTCGGCTGCTGCCGGCGAGATCATCGCCACCTCGACACGACCCGGCTGGCCGTCTTCTCCGGCCTGCACCATGGCCACCGCATCGAGACGCAGCAGGGCCAGGTCGTTGAGATCGTCGGCGGTGAGAGATTCGCCACGCAGGTGGGTATGCACGAGGCGCAGGCCACGGAAACGCCCCACACCTCCGCGCAGGCGACCGATGTCGGGCAGGTGCAGGGTCGAGGCGTCGCCCACCACCACATTGCGGATGTTACCCTCCCGCCCGATCACCACTCCGACCTGGCGCCCGAGCTCCCGCGAGATCTCGGTCAGGTGCCGGGCCAGCTCTCCCGACATCACTTCCCGGGGCGAGACCTTGCGTCGATAGGTCCGCTCCAGAGCTTTTTTCTGAGAGGTCTTGATGCCCTTGAGATTGCCGTCGATATGTGTCGTGATGGTCGGTTTCCTCGCTCGCTTGGTTCGATTCGAAGCCTAGCAGATCGGGGGAAGTGAGCTCCGACGACGGCTTCAGGCGACGTACTCGAACCAGAAGTCGAAGAATTTCTTCGCCAGGGGAGTGAGCCGGGAACGCATGTAGGTATCCCCCGCCTTGCGGAAGATCTCGCCCTGAGTCGGGTAGGGAAAGATGGTGCTGGAGAATTTGGAGAGGCCCAGACCGTGGGTCATGGCCAGCGCGAGCAGGCCGATCATGTCGCCGGCATGGGCCGCCACCAGGGTGCCTCCGAGAATCTTGTCGCTGCCCTTCTTCAGGTGGATCCGAAGGAAACCCTCCGACTCTCCGTCGAGATTGGCCCGGTCCACTTCATCGAGGGGCACGGTCAGGGTGTCTACTTCCATGCCCTGCTTCTCCGCCTCCTCGGCGTAGAGGCCGACATGGGCGATCTCGGGGCTGGTGTAGGTGGTCCAGGGAATGATCAACCGCGAGGCCTTCTGGCGTCCGAAGAAGAAAGCGTTGCGCAGCACGATCCGCGCTTGTGCGTCGGCGGTGTGGGTGAACTGGTACTTCGAGGCGATGTCACCGGCGGCGAAGATTCGCGAGTTGGTGGTGCGCAGACGGTCGTCCACCTCCACCCCGCGGCGATCGTACTCGACGCCGGCCGCCTCGAGCCCCAGCCCTTCGGTATTGGGCTTGCGCCCCACCGCCAGGAGCAGCTGATCGCAGCTCACCTCTGCGGTCTTGCCGCCCTCTTCCGCCACGACCACCTTGGTACCGCCCTTGCCGGAACGGATTTCCTGGACGTCCGCCTCGAGGTGCAGGTGGATCCCGTCACGAATCATGGATTCCTGCACGATGGCCGCCGCATCGGCGTCTTCCCGCGACAGGACGTGATCGGCGATGTCGTAGAGGTGGACCTCGGTGCCGAAGCGGGCGAAGGACTGGGCCATCTCACAACCGATCGGTCCACCCCCGATCACCGCCAGGCGAGGCGGTAGCTCGGTGAGGGAGAAGACCGTCTCGTTGGTCAGGTAGTCGATCTTGTCGAGCCCGGGGATGGGCAGGGCCACGGCCCGGCCGCCGGTGGCGATCACGGCCTTCTTGAAGCGCAGGCGTTGGCCACCGACCTCTACGGCATCAGCAGCCACGAACCGCCCTTCGCCGAAGAAGACATCGACTCCGAGACCGCGAAATCGCTCGGCGCCGTCCACCGGACCGATGTTGGCCCGCAGACGGCGCATGCGCTCCATGGCGAAGGCGAAATCGCCTTGCCCGCCATTCACGGCAGGTGCGCCGAATTCTTCGGCTCCGTGCCGGGAGCCATGCCACGCCCGTGCCGCGCTGATCACCCCTTTCGACGGCACACAGCCGACGTTGAGGCAATCACCGCCCAGCCAATGGCGCTCGACCAGGGCCACTTTCGCTCCGAGACCGGCAGCGCCAGCGGCGCTCACCAGGCCCGCGGTGCCGCCGCCCACTACCACCAGGTGGTACCGCTCAGCAGGCTCGGGATTCTTCCAGTTGGCCGGATGTACATGGTCGACGAGCTTTTGATTGTGCTCGTCCATGGGGGCCATCGGAGGCTGCTGGTGCCTGCCGTTCCGCTCACTCATCGTCGGTCGCCTCCGAGAGCGCCCGGCGGGCGATCCGGGTGACGTAGGTCGTCACCAGAATCGTTGCCAGGAGGCCCACCCCGTAGAAAATCCACTGCTCGGCCCCCTTCTCGGGGCCGGTGCCGGCGGCGATCGACGCCACGTCACCAATCGCCTTGCCGTAGTAGACCCAGAGAAAGGTGCCCGGAATCATGCCCACCGACGCCATCACGTATTGCGACAGCGGAACCTTGGTCAGTCCGAGCGCATAGTTGAGATAGGTGAAGGGGAAAGCCGGTGAGAGCCGGAGCAGCAACACGATCTTGCCCCCCTTCTCGGCGATCGCCTTGTCGATGGCGGCGAATTTCTTGTTGTCCTCGATGCTCTTCTCGAACCTCCCGCGGGCAACGTAGCGGGAAATCAGAAAGGCGCAGGTAGCTCCGATCACCGCCCCGATCGTGACATAGACGGTGCCGTAGAACAGACCGAAGAGGGCCCCTCCCGCCATGGTGAGAATCGAGCCCGGAATCAAGCCTACGGTGAAAACCGCATAACCCACGATGAAAGCGACCGGCGCCCAGAAGCCGAGCCCCTCGACCCATTGCGTGAACTGCGCCACGTATTGTGTGAGCTGGGGCCCGGCGAGGCGAAGCCCGACCACGATCGCCACCAACAGCACGGCGGCGACCACCAAGAACAGAGCTCGCCGACTTCCAGAGCTCTTCTCTGCGTCCTGGGCTGCGGCAGTGCTCATGATTCCCGACCTTCCATTTCGAATCTCCTCGAAGTTCTGCCCACCCATACGGCGAGCACGCTCAGTGCTACGGAGAAGCCCATCGCGACGGATCTAATGCCCGTTCCGACTCGAATCGCCCAGGCTCGGGCCTCCCGCCCCCTACCCGGCAATTCCCGGCGGACCCGTTCGTTCTCTTTACCTGCACACGCTTGGGACTGGTGCATGCTAACACGCGGCGTCCACCCACCAAGGTCGCGACGGGGAACCAGGACCGAGAGATGCAGAATGCCAGAAATTTCGATGCCACTCTGCAGCTCTGACTTGCCGAAAATGGAAAACAAAGCTAAGATCCAACAAATTGACCGACTTCGAGCCAACACAAACTCTCGACCTCGCCCACTCCAAGACATCTCCACTTCGAGGTAATCCATGAATCGCGAAGAGATTCTGCGCTCAGCCGACGAAGCCAATGTGCGCTTTCTGCGACTCCAGTTCACCGACCTGATGGGCACCATCAAGAACGTCGAGGTGCCCCGCAGCCAGTTCGAAAAAGCTCTCGACGGGCAGATCATGTTCGACGGTTCTTCGATCGAGGGTTTCACCCGCATCGAGGAGTCCGACATGCTCCTCGTGCCCGACCCCTCCACCTTCATGATCAATCCGTGGTCGAACCCCGACGGCTCCAAGGTCGCTCGCATGATCTGCGACGTGCACCTGCCCGATGGCTCCGAGTTTCCCGGCTGTCCCCGCCTCGCCCTCAAACGCCAGGTCGCCAAGGCCGAGGCCCTGGGCTACTCCGTGGTCACCGGACCCGAGGCGGAGTTCTTCCTCTTCCGGAAGGACGAACGAGGCAATGCTCTGCTCGACACTCACGACGTCGGCGGCTACTTCGACCTGACTCCGGTGGATCGTGGGGAAGAGTGTCGGCGCGACATCGTCATGGTGCTCGAGGCCATGGGTTTCGAGGTCGAGGCCGCCCACCACGAGGTGGCGCCCGGGCAACACGAGATCGACTTCAAGTACTCCGAGGCCGTGAACTGCGCCGACGCCGTGATCACCTTCCGCTTCGTGGTCAAGAAGGTGGCTCTCGAGCATGGCCTGCACGCCACCTTCATGCCCAAGCCGATCTACGGTGTCAACGGCTCCGGCATGCACGTGCACCAGAGCCTTCTCCACCTCTCCGGCGGCAATTCCTTCTACGACCCCGAGGCCGAGCGCCAGCTCTCGGACACGGCGCTGCACTACATCGGCGGTATCCTGCAGCACTCGAAGGCTTTTGTCGCCATCACCAACCCCCTGGTGAACTCCTACAAGCGACTGGTGCCGGGCTTCGAGGCTCCCACCAACATCGCCTGGTCGGAAAAAAACCGTAGCCCGCTGGTACGTGTGCCGGCAAAGCGCGGCATGTCGACCCGCTGCGAGGTGCGGATGCCGGATCCCGCCTGTAACCCCTACCTGGCCTTTGCCGTGATGTTGGCCGCCGGCCTCGACGGTATCGACAAGAAGATGGAAGCGGGTGAGCCGGTGAACCGCAACATCTTCACCATGAGCCAGCGGGAGAAGCGGCGTCTCAAGATCAATCAGCTGCCGCCGAATCTCTCCGATGCCCTCGACAACCTCGAGAAAGACAAGGTCATGCTCGAGGCTCTCGGGCCCCACATCGCCTCGAACTTCCTCGACGCGAAACGCAAGGAGTGGGCCGACTACATCTCTCATGTGCATCCGTGGGAGCAGGATCGCTACCTCACCTCGTATTGAGGTCCGGGCCCCTGGTCCGCCACATCGCCCCGGTCGGGTAGACTGGGGCGATGCCGCCGCTCCTCTATCTCCGTGACATGACCTGGACCGAGGTCCGCGACCTCGACCTCGCAAAGGCGGTGGCCCTGCTGCCGATCGGCGCCGTGGAGGCCCACGGTCCCCACCTGCCCCTGTGCACCGACCCGATCATCGCCGAGGCCATGGCCGAGGCCGGAGGGAAACGCCTCCTCCGAAGAGACCTGACTCCGATCGTCCTGCCGACCCTGGAGTACACCGCCGCCTCCTTTGCCGCCGCCTTTCCGGGCACCCTCTCCCTGCGCCCCGAGACGGTGAGCGCATTGATCACCGACCTGGGAACGAGCCTGGAACGCCACGGCATCCGTGTTCTGGCCCTGGTCAACTCTCACCTCGATCCCGCACACCTGGGTTCCCTCTACGCCGCCGCCAACTCCCTGCGCCGGACCACCGAGCTCACGGTCGTCTTTCCCGACATCACCCGCAAGCCCTGGGCTCTACGCCTGAGCGACGAGTTCAAGAGCGGCGCCTGCCACGCGGGACGTTACGAAGGCTCGGTGGTGCTCGCCCGGCGCCCCGATCTGGTTCGCGAGGCACGGCGCGCCGGGCTCGATCCCAACCCGAGCTCCCTGAGCACCGCCATCCGTCAGGGGCTCGACAGCTTCGAGGCTGCCGGCGGCCCCCTCGCCTATTTCGGCGACCCGGCCGCCGCCACCGCCGAGGAAGGACGCGAGACCATCGAGAGCCTGGGCGGGATCCTGGAAGAGGCGGTGCTCTCGGCCCTCGACGAGGCAACGAATACATCCGGCGTCGAGCCGTAATTCCATACAATCCTCGAGCCCCAACTCGTGCAGATGCCGCGGCCTCTTCTCGAAGCCACTGGGCCAGAGAAGTCCGCCCTGCCGACACCGTCCAGGGTCTAGTACTCTTGGTCGCAACTCTCGGATGCAACCGTCGATCCGGCCCGAGCCCGCGAGCCCGGCCGGATCGCGAGAAAGGAGCTATTCATGGGAATTCTCTTGGGAATCGTCCTCGGTCTCCTCGCCTGGTTCGCCGTGCGCTATCTCGTCTTCGGCGTGTTCACCGTCGACCAGAACGAGCGCGCGGTGAAGACCAGCTTCGGGCGCGCCCAGCGCCTCAACGATCAACCCGTCTTCTTGCCGGAGATGGAAGACATGTCGGCCGAGGAGCGGGAACGCTACACCTGCCCCCAGCTGCGGGTGATTCCCCCGGGCGGGCCCTATTTCAAGATGCCCTGGGAAAAGGTGTACAAGGTCTCGGTGGCCACCGAGACGGTGAGCATGGCGTTCGATCCCGAGACTCCCACCGCCAACTCCGGCGGCACCATCCTCGAGGCGGTGACCAAGGACCAGCTCAACACCGGCCTCACAGGGCAGATCCGGTATCGCATTGCCGAGCGCAATCTCTACGCCTATCTCTTCGGGGTCAAGAATCCCATCGCCCACGTGATGGGATTCTTCATCGCCGTGCTGCGGGAAAAAATCGCCAACTTCGAGGCGCCGCCCCTCCCGATCGTGATCGCCGATTCCCAGACCTCTCCCGAGCTGGACGAGGGGCTCATCGCGGCCACGGGTATCTCGATCAATGATCTGCGCAAGAACCTGCAGGATCTGAACGACCACATGCTGCAGGAATGCAGCGGCTCCGCGGCCCGCTACGGAATCGAGCTCGACGCTTCCTTGATCACCGGCATCGATCCGCCGGAAGAGGTGGAATCGGCGCTCGCCGCCATCAACACCGCCCAGAACCAGGTCTCCTCGGATATCAGCCTCGCCCAGGCGGAGGCCGACCAGAAGCTCGTGCAGTCCAAGCGCGCGGTAGAGATCGAAACTCTCAAGGCCCAGGCCGAGGTCGAGCCCTTGAACGCTCTGGCGGCCCAGTTGCAGGAGCTGAAGGCCAGCGGCCCGGGAGCTCTCCAGGCCTATCTCAAGAACATCCGGCTGAGTCTCTACGGCAAGGCACGGCAGCTGATCCTGGAGGTGCGCTCATGAGCTTCCTCATCGCCTTCGTCGCCACCTTCTTCGCCATGTTCCTCCTGGCGCCCCTGTTCTTCCTCTTCGTCCGACTCTTCGGGGTCTACACCGTGGTGGAGGAGCGCCGCTGCAAGGTCTACATGCTGTTCGGCAAGGTGGTAGGCATTCTCGACGAGCCGGGGCTGCACTTTTTATGGCTCGAGTTCGGCCCCAAGGCTCTGCTCCTACCGTGGATGGGGTCGGTGCACACTCTCGACCTGCGCCTCGACCAGGAGTATCTCCGCAGCCAGCCGGTGAACTCCGAGGAGGGCGCCCCGATGGGCATCGGAATCTGGTACGAGATGTTCATCAGCGACCCTGTGAGCTACCTGTTCAAGAACACCGATCCCGTGGGCTCCCTGCGGGCCAATGTCTCCAACACGGCGGTGCGATGCCTGAGCAATATGGAGCTCTCGGAAATGCTCGAGAACCGGCATCCCATGAGCCGGGCGGTGCGGTCGGAGGTCTCTCCCAAATCACACGAATGGGGGTTCCAGCTCGGCTCGGTATACATCCGCAAGGTGCACTTCCGCGACCGGGAGATGATCCACCAGATCGAGGAGAAGGTCGTCAACCGGCTGCGCCAGGTGACCTCGGCGATCCGGCAGGACGGCGACAACCAGGTGGACGTGATCACCAGCACCGCCGAACGCAAGGCCGCCGTGGCCTTCGCCCAGGCTGCGGCCATGCGGCCCAAGCTGGTGGGCGCTGCCCTCGAGAAGATCTCCCAGGACCCCGAGGTCGAGAAGGCCCTCTTCGAGATCCTCGAGGTCGAGAAGGCCACCGAGGGAGACGGCCGGCTGACGCTGGTGCCCGAGGGCACCGGACAGCTCCTCGGCCCGCTCCTGGCCAGCGAACACTCTCTCTGAGCAGGGAGGCCGACCCGAAGAACGCAATCCTGGCGACGTTACGCGACCGGCTCGACGACCATGAAGGTCAGATCGTCGTCGAGCGCGCTCATATCCCTGGTCTGACGGATCAGACGGTGGATCGCCCGCGCCCCTTCGATTGCGGTCCCCGAGTGACCGCTCAGTACCTCGATCAGCTGGCGGCGACGGCGCTCTTCTTCTTCGACTTCGTGAGCCTCGATCAGACCGTCGGTGAACAGGCAAAGGCTGTCACCGGGCTCGAGCCGAAGCTCTGCCTGCTGGAAGCCCACCCGAGGTAGGAGGCCCGCCGGCGGGCCGGTGGAGCTCAGCTGCTCGAGAGTGCCGGAAGCGCGCCGCAGGAGCATCGGCGGATGTCCGCTAGAGGCATAGACCCCGCGACCGTCGGCGCCGAAGCGCAGCCAGAAAGCGGTTGCGTAGAGGGCCTGGCGATCGGCAGCGTTCCGGGCCTCCAGCATACGGTCGCTGACCCGCCGCGCCAGCTCCGCGGGCTCGAGCCCGCGCTCGATCGTGTCGACCAGGAAATAGAGCACGGCCGCCGCCAGGCCGGCGCGCACGCCGTGCCCGGAGACGTCGGCGATCCAGAGCAAGAGCTCGTCGCCCTCCATGCGCCAACCGAGCAGATCGCCGCTCAGGTGGCAATACGACTCGAGCACCGCTGCGACCCGCAGCGGGCTGCCCGGCGGCAGCCGGCGGGGCAACAGATCGAACTGAAGTTGGTGACCGAGGCGCAGTGCCTGATCCATGCCCGGAAACAGGTGCGGCCGATAGTAGAAGTCGAGCGGCCCGGCCTCTACCTCTGCCACTTGCGCGATGTCGCCCTCGATCCCCCACTCCGGTGGCTCGCCCGGCCTCAGCGAACGGATGCGGTTCGCTACCGCCGCGCCGAGGGTCTTGTCGCCGACCGCCATCGACAGGTCGAAGGCCTCCCCCAGGGCCTCGAGCAGGCTCGCCACCAGCTCCTCGGAGGGGCCTCCTGCCGCGATCTCGGACGTCATCGGAAGATGATAGAGGGTTCCATCGTCCGAGCTCAAGCTCTTGCAAACCGATTCCCCCCTCCTCCGTCTTAGTATCGACGAGAGCGACATGGACGACGCATTCGAACAACAGCTCGTAGAACGAGCCCGCCAGGGCGACCGAAACGCCTTCCAGCAGATCGTCGAGAGCCACAAGGAACAGGTGTTCCAGCTGGCCCTCGGCATGACCCGCAACCACCACGACGCGGAGGACATGGTGCAAGAAGTCTTCCTCAAAGCGTATCGATCGCTGCAGCGATTCCGCGGGCAGGCCAAGCTGAGCTCCTGGCTCTACCGGATCACCTTCAACACCTGTCACGACGCCCGACGACGCCAGCGCCCGGAGGAGTCCCGGAGCCTCGCCGAGGCGGGCGAAGCAGCGACCCTGCAACTGGCCGAGGAGAGCCCGATGGCCGATCCTCACCGCCGGTCGGAATCGCAGCAGATCGGCCACCGGGTACGCTCGGCCCTGGGCCAGCTCACCACGGCCGAGCGCTCGGTCTTCGTGCTCCGCCACTACAACCAGCTCTCCACCCGCGAGGCCGCCGAGGCCCTCGACCGCGCCGAGGGTACGGTCAAGAATCTGCTCTTCCGTGCTCTGCGCAAGCTGCGCGACGAGCTCGGCGAGCTGCAGAGCCCGAGGGCCGCGCCATGAGACGCTGCGAGCCATGGCAGGAGCTCTTCGGCGAAGCACTCTACGGCGAGCTCTCGGCCGAGCAACGGCAGAGCTTCGATCGACACCTCGCCACCTGCCCGGACTGCGCCCGGGAATACGAGCAGCTCGAGGTCACCGTCGAGCTGCTGCGAAGGGAACCCCTGGCTCCCGAGCCGGCCGCCCTCGACCGGGTGTGGGATCGGCTGGCTCCTCAGCTCGACCAGGAGGATCGCACCGAGGCCTGGCGCTGGCGACGCTCCCGAGCCCGGATCCTGCAGGGCCTCGCCGCCGCCGCGGTGCTGCTGGCCGCCCTGGGCCTCGCTCTCTGGCAGAGCTGGCCGGTGCCCGAAGCGCCCGTCCGGGTCGTCGAGAGCCCGAGTGTCCTGGCTCCGGATCCGAACCGGGAGCTCCGCAATGCCTACGACCGATACCTCGGCCGCGCCACCCCATTGATCCTGGCGATCGCCAATCGCGATCCCAGCCCGCCCAGCCTCGAAGGTTTCGACCTCGACGCCGAGCGCCACCTCGCTCGACAGCTGGCGGCGGAGGCTCAACGGCTGAGCGAGCGCCTCGAAGAAGGTTCCCGGCTCGGCCGCGAGCAGGATCTGCTGGCCGAGCTGGAAGTGGTCTTCCTGCAGATCGCCAATCTCTACCGGCGCCAGTACTCCGACGGGATCGACCTTCTGCGCTCCGGTCTCGACCAGCGATCGATCCTCTTTCAACTCAGTGTCGAAGAAATGCGCCGCCAGGCAGCGGAACGAGATCCCTCCGCCTGACGGCCCCACGAATCGGAGCCACCATGTACCGAACCAACGAGCCATCGCTTCCGGCCCGCCTGCTGCCTGGTGCACCCGGTGTCGGCCTTCTCTTCTGCTTCCTCGCCCTGGCCGCCCCGGGCCTCTCCCAGAGCTCCGGAGACCCGGCCGCGGCAGCCTACCGGGCCGCCTACAAACAAGTTCTCGACGAGAGCTGGACCCACGCCGTGACCGCGTTCGACGAGCTCCTCGCCCGGCACTCCGACAGCCGCTGGGCCGACGACGCCCACTTCTGGCGTTGTTATTCGCTGCAGCAGGTCGGTTCCTCGAACGCAGAATCCTTCGAGTGTTTCGAAGCCCTCACCCGAGAGCGACCCGACAGCGAATGGGTCGACGACGCTCGCCGTCACCTGGTGTCCCTGGCCCAGCAGCTCCGCCGCGAAGGCCACCCGGAGTACCACGAGCGGGTTCGGGGATTCGGTCAGACCGAAGACCACGAGCAGCTCCTCGCGGTGCTCGTGGCCCTCGGCGATATCGGCGACGAGCGCTCCCTGGAAGTGGTGCTCGGGCGCCTTCGCGGCACCGACGACGAACGGCTGCGGGCCCGGATCGTCGAGGTGCTCGGCCACTTCGAGTCACCCAAGGCTACTGCCGCCCTGACCGAGATCATCCGCCAAGACCCCTCCCTCGAGGTACGGGCCCGGGCGATCGAGGCCTTCGAGGACGAGGGCCCGGAGATTCGAGCTCTGCTCCGAGAGCTGGCGCAGGACGAAGAGCAGCCCGAGACCTTGCGGACGGCTGCGGTGGCTCGCCTGGCCGACACCGAGAGCCCCGACCTGGTGCCCTTCTTCGTCTCCCTGGCGATGAGCGGCTCTTCTCCCGAGATCACCGCCACCGCGGTGTTTGCCCTCGGCGAGATTCGCGACGACCGGGCCTTCGAGGCGCTGCGGCGGCTCTACGAGAAGGCATCGGACCCACACACTCGCCACGCCGTGCTCGCCGCGGTGACCGAGCGGGAAGACCCTCGCGCCCTCGAGCTCCTTCGCCAGGCCGCGCTCGACGACTCCGACCCCGAGCTCGCGCTGCAGGCCGTTTCCATGCTCGGAGAATTCGAAACGCCGCGCGCCCTCGAGTACCTGCGCCAGTTCGCCACGGATTCCAAGAACTGGCGGGCACGGCTGGTGGCCCTGCACGCCATGGGCGAGCACGAAACCCCGGCAGCGGCCGAAGCGCTCGCCACCTTCGCCCGCAACACCCAGCTCGAGACCCGACTGCGGCTCGCGGCGATCGAAGCCCTCGCCGAAACCGAGAACGATGCCGCGGTGCCGGTTCTCTTCGACCTCGCCAAGGGCGACCCGCGACCCGAGGTCCGCCGCCTCGCCGCCGAGGCACTGGGCGAGCATGGCACCGCCGCCGCCCGCGACGCCTTGATCCGACTACTCGAAACCAACTCCGGGAGCTGAGCCATGCGCAAGCTGTTCGTTGTCCTTATCGTCGTCTGTTTCTCCTCCATCGCCTTCTCCGGCTCTCCTTCGGCGGCCCCGGCCGTGGACCGCTACCCCGGCGCGGAGGCCGAGCTCTCCACCCGCTGGCAGTGGGCGATGGATGCCGCTCGCGAGTCGGGCCAGCCTTCCTTCTGGATCGGCTATCAGATCGAGAGCGAGGCCGACCCCGGCGTCTTCTACCTGGGCGGCTCACGGATCTGGCGTGGCGGCCGAGCCGGGAGCCAGCCCACCCTCGCCCAACAGCTCGACCCGAGCAGCAGCCTCGCCTCTCCCGAAGCGCGGCTGCTGCGGCCGGTGGCCGTGCTCTGGCGAATCGACGGAGGCGGAAAACGTCCCGAACCGGCCCGGGTCTTCCTCAACGATCTCGATGCCCCGGCCCGCCTCGGCGACCTGCCCCTGCGCTGGCTCGGCCAGGTTACGACCGAAGAGCATCTGGCCCACGCCATGAAAGCCTTCGATTCGGCCTCGACCCTGCGCCTGCAGGAAGATCTCGTGGAGCTGATCGGCGAGAACGACCGCCCCGCCGTGGTCGCCTTCCTCGAGAAGATCCTCGCCGCGCCGCTGCACGACGAGGTGCGGCAGGAGGCGACCTGTGCCCTGGGGCAGCTGAGCCAGCCGCGGGCACTGGAGGTGCTGCGTCGCACGGTCCGGCAAGATCCCTCGGTTGCAGTACGGGCCGAGGCGGTGCACGCCCTCGCCGAGAGCCCGATCCCCGGAGCAGTGGACACCGTGCACGAGCTCGCCCGCGGTGCCGACACGTTCCAAGTCCGGGCCGAAGCCGTCGCTGCCCTCGGCGAACGCACGACCGCCAGGGCTCTCGAAACCCTCACCCACGTGCTCTGGAACGACCCCCATCTCGAGGTACAAGACGAGGCCATCGAGGCCCTCGGGGAGCGGGAAGACGGGTCCGGGCTCGAGGCGCTGATCCGAGCTGCCGACAAACATCCTCGGATCGAGATCCGTGCCGAGGCCGTCGAGGGGCTCGGAGAAGACGGCTCCCCCGAAGCTCTCGAAAGGCTGGGCAAGATCATCGAACGCAAAAACGAAGATCCCCGGCTCCAGGCCGAGGCCGTCGAGGCCTACGAAGAAGTCGCCGCGGACCAGGCGCTACCGGCCCTGACTCGCTATGCCACCAGCCACCGCAGCCCCGAGGTGCGCCGCGAGGCGGTGGAGACCCTGGCCGAGATCGCGCCCGGCCAGACGTCCGAGATCCTGCTGAAGATCGCCTTCGAGGATGACGATGTGGAAGTGCAATCCGAGGCGGTCGAGGCCCTGGCCGAGCTGCCGGAGACCACCGCGACGCCGATCCTGATCGACATCGCCCGCCGGCATCCACACGAAGAGATTCGCGCCGAGACCCTGGAGCTCCTGGCCGAGATCGCCGCGACCCGAGCCGTTTCCCTGATCGAAGAAATGGCCACCAGCGACCCGAGCTACGAAGTTCGCCACGAAGCCCTCGAGCTCCTCGCCGAGCTGCCCGACGGCGACGGCATCCCCGTGCTCGTCACCATCGCCCGCACCCACGAGAACGACGAGATGCGCCACCTGGCGATCGAGGCCCTCGGCTCTAGCGACGACCCCCGCGCCCACAAGGCACTACAGATGTGGGCCTCGCGGTAGAGGCAGCGTTTTTTCCGATCCTCCTACGGGGCCTCGGCGGCACGCCCGTCGGGGCCCGATCCTGTCCCGCCCTCAAGCCGGCAACCGCAGGCGCACCTCGCCGAAGCTCTCGGCCCACTGGGCGATCTTGGTGAGGTCGCCCGTCTCCCAACGTCGATCCGCCTTCATATGCGCCATCAAATCGAGAGCGGTGGCGTCGAGGCGTAGGATCTGCCAGCCCTGGGCGCCACATCTTTGGAGAGCCCCGGCGAGTATGTGACCGGGGTCGTCCACGTTGCGTACATCCTTGGCCATCTTGCCGGTAATCACGAAGCGATGGCGCTCGGGTTCGGTGGCAAGGCAGACCCGAACCATCAGATCCACCAACATCTTGTCTTTCAATCCATGACCCACGATGTGCCACACCACCTTCGGCCCTTCTGACTCGTCTCCGGCCTTCCCATTTCCTGCTGGCCGCAGCCGACCCTCGAGATATTTCTGGGCCGTGGTGTAGAGCCAGTGCAGGCTGTCGATCGGCATGCTCAGGGGAGAGAAGATCTCCTTGTCGCTTCCTGCCAAAGCCATGGTCGTGACGTGGGGAATGTCGCCGTGGAGCTTGAAGAGGTAGCGAGTCGCCGCCGCTTCGAGCCTCTCCGGCTCACTCTCCTCGTGCAAGAGCTTTCGGAGCAACAGGGTCGCCTCGTTGGACGTGGCAATGTACCGCCAGTGGTGGCCCGCCCCGAGCTGTCTGTGGCTCTCGAGCAGATCGGAGCCACGATTGGAGATCCGCGAGTAGTTCGTGGTGAGCCAGGCTTCGAAGGTCTCGATCTCGAGAGCGTCGAGGGTCTGGCGCGTGAAGCCCCAATCGTATTGGACCAGAGCCGCCCGAAAAGCTTCTCGCAGCTCGTGCTCCCGGGCCGCCGCTCTGACCTTGTCGAAGGGGTGCCCGTCGTCGTCTTCCCCGACCCGCGCCAACTCCAGACGCAGCAGGTTCTCCCAGTAGGTATCGAGATCTCCCTCCTCCGCCGCCTCGATGAAGTGATGCCAGTCGAGCGTGTCGAACCGTTTGGGCGCCGGCTCACCCCGATCGGCGAAATAGCGTTTGGGTACCGGGAAGGCGAGCTCCCGCTTGGCGCGGCTCTGTTCTTCCTCATCCTTCGGCCATGGCCGATCCCCGGAGCTCGGGTCTCCCGATCTCGGGTCGACAGCTTCGAGTGTATCTCTCAGAACTTGCGCGGTCCCCACGATCCCCAGACCCCGGACCGGCTCCCAGCCTCCGATATCGAATCCGGCACCGGTCACGAGGATCTGACGGCAGGCTCTCGACTCGTCGGACGAGGCCTCCGGCTCCGGCCGGTCGCGCCCCGGGGCGGCCGGCAGAGGCTCTTCGAGGCTCCACGTTCTCTTCAGGTATTCGAAGGTCCGGGCGGTCTTCTCCCAGATCCGCTGGGGCTGAAAACCCTCGGGGCCGGCCTTCCATCGCTTCTTGTAGGAGCTGACGAAGACGATCTTGCGGAGAAAGGCCTTTCTGTCTTCCCGGGTCTCGGTCAGCTTCAGGAGCTCGGCCTTCTCCAGAATCTCGGCCCGCACCAGGTCGGGTCCATACTTTTCCTTCTCGTCGACCAGGGAACCGCTCCCGGGCTGTACGGGACCACGGACGTCGATCAGGAATCGGGCTCCCTCGAAGCTCGGGAGCTTCTCGAAGATCTTTTTCAGCTGCGGTTTCCAGATTCCATCCCTCGCCTCGACCCACCACACCGACCAGCGACCGTCCGGGCTGTCGAGGCTCCTGGGCTCGCCGCGGTGCGCGACCTCCGGTCCATTGCCCGGAGGTCGCGGGTCGGCCCAGAAGAACTTGCCGTGGTCATCGGCCGTGGGCACCGAACCGATGCCGAAGCCGGGCACACCCGAGAGGTAGCTCCACAGGTGGAGCGCAAACCGGCAGACGTCGTCGACCACCACGATGTGCACGGCGCCTCCCCGGCGCACTTCTTCGTCCGGTGCCATCAGGCTTCCTCCCTGCCGTTCTTCTCCACCTCTTGCAGGGTGAACGTGAGAATTCCCGGCTCTCCCGCTGCCGTGGCCACGCCTATGGTTCCGTCCGATGGCGGGCACGCGACCTCCAGCGACAGACGCCAGCCGGCGACCGCCGCCGCCAGGCTCGCCAGATAGAGCCCGGCGCCGCTCGAGGCGACCTCCGGATCCAGCTTCGGATCGATCGGCCGGTCACAGCTCTTCTTCCGTAGATCCTCGAGCCGCCGGCAGTTGTCCGGGTCGGGTGCAAACGGGAACCGAAGGCAAAGGCTACGCCCCTCTCCTGGCGGAGGCGGAACCGAGGGCCCAACCTCCGGCGGCTCCAAGGGAGGTGTATCGAATTCGCCGTTTTTCGCTCGAGAGTGTTTGACCTGGTTCTGGTGCAGCTCCTCGAAGACCAGGTCGAGGTGTGCCGCCACCCTCGGCGTGACCTTCCAATCCGAGGGAATGGCGTCGCGGCGCTGCCAGGTCTCGTAGGGATCCAGCAGCTCCGTCACCGGGATCTCCTCTTGCTGTCCATCCACCTCTCCGCTCTCCAGCAGACCGTAGAGCATTCGTAAGTTCTTGGGCAGGCTCTCCGCCCGCCGCGCGCGGTGGATCAGGTAGGTCGAGAAACGCTGGGCCATCGAGCCCTTCTCGGAGGTCACGAGCCGAGTGCGCCCGCTCTCGCGAAACTGCCGGACCAGAACCGGGTCGAGAACCATGGCGATTTCTTCGAGCTCGAAAATATGCTCGTCGAGATCTTCCAACAGGTGATGGCCCAGCACCGCAGTGACCACCGCCTTCTGCACCGCTGCGCTGCGAGCGAATCGGCCGGCGGCGATCTCCAGGCGCGACAGGATGCCGTCGAAGACGGCGCGTTCGGGCTGGAAGATCTCCAGCTTCCGATGGGCGCTCCGCAAGCTTTTCCGTTGCCTGTGTGCCCAGTCCTTGAGCACGAGGCTCACGCCCAGGGCTCGGTGGGAGATTCCACCCTCGCAGCTCAGAAACAACGAGCTCGATCGGTTTCTCTCCTCGAGCGCAGCGAACGCACGATTCCAGAAGCGATAAGACTCTCGGTACAGATCGGCCACCGGATCGCTCTTCAGCGCTTCCAGGCTCTCCTTCGCACCTTTGAACGTCTCTTCCGAGAAATCGAAACGCGTTGCATCCTGCGTCATCGAGTGCGTCAGCCTCTCGATCCAATGCAAGGCTCGACGCAAATGGAAGAGACAGAGGATGTCCTGGGCATTCTCTCGGCCGACCTCGGAAGCCAGAAGCTTCTCGAGCTCCGCCAGAGTCTTTTCTTCTACCTCGGGCTTCCCTTCGGCCTTGGGCTTCCCGCGGTCCGGTTTCGCTTCTCCGAAGAGCTTCTCGGCCACCCCTTCTTCGAGATTCGCCAGCTCGGGAAACCAGCCGCCGGGCTTCGAGCTCGGGCCCTGGGTCACCCGGTGGAACCACTCGCGTGCGAAGCGGGGAACGGTCAAACCGATCGTGCCGAGAATCTCCATCTGCTTCTCGACGTTTCGACAGAGATCCTGGTCCGAAGCCAGATCCGTGATCAGGCGAGTCTCCGTCATCCGGTTGGCGATGCGAATGGTGGCCGAAGGACAGGCGCAGACCGTGAGCGCGAAGGTGCGGGCGAATTCGTGAGCCAGGGCAAAGCTGAGCTCCACCCCACCCTGGAACGCCTGCGCCGCAGCGAAGGTCAGCTGCTCGAAGTAGAGGCGAAACACCTCCCATCGCACTTCGTGCGACGAGCCCTCCGGCGCCCGGCCCGGCGTCCACTCTTCCGAGCTCTTGGGATCTTCCTGCTCGCGGCGGACCACCAGGCGCCGGCACAGGCGCAGCAACGACAGATTTCCGGCTCGCAGGGCTTCGAGGCTCACGATCGGGTCGCGCGAGAACATCAGCTGCCGGATCCCGACGACTCGTTTGTGCTGGATCTGCGAGAAGGGCCCCTTCTCGGATCCGCGGCCCGCGGCCTCTTCCTCGATGGCGGCCCTCTCGAGGACACGGAGAAACGTGTCGCCGTCCACCAGGTGTTTGGCCACCACCACTCGCACTCGACGCTCCCCCTGCTCCGGAGCTCCCCGCCAACTCTCGAGCGTCTGCTCGATCGCCTCGAAGACCCGGGAGTACAGCTCCTTGACTCGTCGGTGGTATGCCTCGTCGTCCTTCCCGGCCGCATGGAAGAGGTGGAAGTTCGCTCGTTTCAAGACCGTCTCACAGATTTCCTGGAAGAGGATCACGTCGCCCAGGGCCCGGGCCAGGCGCAGAGCCAGCTCCAGAAGCTCTCCCACTTTCTCGGTCGACGAGGCTTCGAGATCCCAGATTCGACGCAGCTCCACCAGGGGTCGCAGATGCCTCGGAAACTGCCACCAGTAGGATTGGTGGGATTCGATGGCATCGAGCGCCTCCCCCCGGATCTCTTCGGGCACCGAATCGAACCGGCGATCGAGACGTGGATCGAGAAGACAGCGCACCAGGATCAGGACCAGGAAAGGTGTTGCTCCGTGGATGGCGTCTCCGAGATGGAATTGATAGGCGAACTCCGGAGCTCTTTCGGTCTCGTCGTCCCCCGGGCCCGACGGATGGTTCCACGCGGCCTTCCACCAGCGGTTGACCAGCTGGTGGTATTTGGCTCTGCGTTTCGGGGTGTAGCGGGGATCGTCGAGACCGAGGAACCGGATCCTTCCGTCGTTGGTCGCGGTGACCACGGAGCCGAGAAATGGAGGCGGCTCGGGTTTCTCGAGATCCAGCACTGCGAACCGCCAGAGACCTGCAGCCAGGACCGAGCTGCCGAGGCGCAGGCGCCCCTGCCGATTGCCCGGGAACTGGATTCGCCGCGGATGGGGAGGCACCCGCGGAGGGTCCTGGTGGGGGCCCTCGCGATCGTCGAAGAGCACCGCCGTGCCTTCGCGACAGATGGCGACGACGAACACGGGAGGCGCTTCGGGATTTTCGCACTCGTAGTTCCAGAGCTGCAGGTGCGAGATCGGCCCCCCTTCGATCGTGGCCCACAGAGGAGCGAAGGGGAGCTCCTCGGGATCCAGCGGCGGATCGTGGCGCTCCTGCCAGGCGACGATCGCCCCGTCCTCTCCTCCGGCGAAGATCCGTGCCGTGATTCCCTCGTTGGCGTAGTCCTTGCGGTAGGCCAATGCCTCGACCGCCGAGCCGAGACGAGCCACCAGCCGGAAAGTCTCACCTCCTTGCCTTGCCAGGCTTCGCTCTCGAAGCAGCGCGGGGCTGAGGTCGGAGTCGACGGGCCAGGTCAACCGCCAGATCTGGCCGTTCTCACATCCGATCAGAACGTCGTGATCCTTCTCCGGGGCCTCCTGAGCGGCCGGGCCTCCTTCGTCGAGCTCCGGCGTCCAGGGTCTGGCCAGGCTCCAGACCCGGTTCTGGACACTGGCCGGGCGGCTGGGGCCCTCGAGCTCGGGCTCCGATCTCTGCGCCGCACTCTGACGATCCTCGTTCGGCTCCAGACCCAGACCGGCGGGAGCAACGATCGGATCTCCCATCGCGACCAGCTCGTTTCCTTCGATCCGGAACCCCTGGACCTTTGCCCGCCCGGCATTGCCCCGGAGGCCGGCCAGAAATTGCCTTCCGCCCAGGTGGAGCAGGCTGTAGACGGACTCGCTCGGATTTTCCACCTCCGGTCCCTGGAGCTCCACCCAGGCCGAGGGGCCCTTCTCTTTCACCTCCTCCAGCTGCCCATCCCGAACCGGAAGAACGAAGAGGAAAAGCCGCTCGGCAGCGGCCTCTTCCCGAGCATGGGCAAGATTGCAGAGGAGATGAAGAGACGCCCGGTCCTCGGAAGGCCCCAGGCAAATGGCTCGACTGTAGCCATATTTTTCCTGGGCGATCGAGGATCGATCGGGCCCTTCGCCTGGCTGCCAGACCGATATCCGAGGCTCGAGCGGCCCCGAAGATTCCGTTGCCTTGGGCTCGACCACCGCCACGAGCCGAAGGATCCGAGCCCCGCTCTCCACCGGGCCACTCACTCGAAAGACCTCGATGCCGCCCCAGTTCCAGGCGACCGCCATCCAGCTGGAAGCAACGCCGTCGGCCCCTTCGAGGCGAGCACAATCCACCGCCCAGGCCGACCGCCCCTGCATTGGATGGCGACTGTCTTCGTAGAGGAGATCCACTCCCCGCGCGAAGAGAAGAGATTCATGGGTCAGGAGGTCGACCTGATGCCCCGCCGGAATGTCGTCGGAGCTGGGCTCCCGACCTCGTAGCAGGGTCTCGATCGGGCCGGCCAGGGATTCCCGACGCTGGACCTCATGAGCGAAGAGGCCCCACTTCCGCACCATTCGGACGCAGGTCTCCAGCCGGTGCTGGACCTCGGGATGGCGGGTGGCATCTCTCGCGTTCTTCTCCACCTCTCCCAGCCAGCGCAACAGTCCCAGGCTGAACCGGCGAACCCGATCCGGCGATACGAGCCCCGTGGCCGGATCTCTCGCCAGGTAACGATGAATCACTCCGAGGAAGCTGGTCGTCCACAGGTCGAGGGCCTTGAGAGCTTCGAAGTGATTCCCTGCCTTCACGACGGCGTTGAGAAATCGCGCCGAATCCGTACCGCTCGGATTGGCGAGGAACTCTTCCAGGGCCGGGCGGATCTCATCATCTTCCGCAACGCATTGGACCAGGTCGCTGACCAGGGCCGCCTTTTTGTAGTCGTTCTCCAGCTCCGCCTCGGCCCCCCAGCCCGGTGTCCCGTGAGAGGCCCCGAGACGACCGAGCCATGCAAGGCGTCCGGACTGCTCTTCCTTCTCGCGAAGGTACCGGTGGATCTCTTCGCTACTCCCCGCGCTCAGGATCTTTCGAATGGCCAGGAGATCTCCAGCGCGACTCTTCGTCACCTCGGTATGCGAGACCGATCGATAGGAACCGATGACGATCTGGTCGTCGCGGCGGACCTGGGCGAAGTACAGGATTCCCCCTTCGTCGACCGGCCCCCCCTTGTGATCGGCGATGGCCAACATGACCTGGCTGTCGAGATGAGAGAAGCCGGAAGGACGCAGGTTCGGCCTCTCGGCTTCTCTCTCGTCGCAGAACAGATGGCTGTCGCCTGCAGTGTCCACCGCCCAGAGATACCGTAGCCCGGGCGAGGTCTTGTCCTCGACATAGCTCAGGGCCATGCAGATGGGCCCCAGGCCCGGCAGAGAGAGCCGGACGAACTCCAGCTCCGGTCGCTCGTCCTCTCCGCTGCACGACTCCAGCTCCAGATAGTGGACTCCCAGGTCCGTCGCCAGGAAGAGCCCACGGCTCTTTGTCTCGGAGGGGCTCCGGACCAGGGCGTAGTCGTTCACCAGAACCGGATGCTCACCCCTGGGCCAGCGATCATCCAGGAGCTCCGCTGGCTCCTTCGCTTTGCCGCTCCAGTGGAACAGCCTTCCCTCTTCGTCGACGAGAAGCCAGATCCAGCTCCCGGAGCCTTGCTCGGTTTCTTCGGCAGGCTTCTTCTGCTCCACGAGCTGCACCGCCGCTCGCAGACCACGCAGCTGGTCTTCCTCGGTGGTTTTTCGGTATTTGAGCCACGACTCCTCCTCGACCGCGGCATCGATCGCTGCACGGACCACGGTCGCGGAAGGTCCCGAATCCCCCCGGCCGGGCTCTGAAATCTCGACGACCAAGGTTCCCAGCTTACGAAACGAGATGTAGATCCGCTCCGAATCGAGCCGCCCGATGGACCGAATCGAGCCGCCATACCTCGGCGGACTGACTCTATTCCCATTGTCGAGCCTGTCCTTCTTTCCCTCTTCGAGCCAGCCCTTTTCGAGCCAGCCCTTTTCGAGCCAGCCCTTCTCATTGCCGATCTCGGTGTATCGTTCCGCTTCGCTTCCTTCTCTCATTTCGAGCACGCCGAGCACGCCGTTGCTACGGCCCACCAGGAGGATTCCGCTGCCGATCGCAAAGAGGCAACGGATTCCAGAGTCCTTGACCTCTTCGCTCTGGGCAATACGCTCGAGGTTCTCGGCTCCTGCCTCGGACCAACCGGTACGCCATAGCGATCCGTCCTTGCAACCGACATAGAGAACGGCTCGGGTGTGATCCTCATTGTGCTCGAGATGCATGGCTCGCGGAGAGTAGCCACAGGGGAAGAGCTTTTCCTCGTAGAACAGCTCGGGCGGGAACGGCGGAAAGGACTCGAGTTCGACTGGCGCCATGAACGGGTGGTCTCCGGATCGGAATCAGGGCTCTGAAGGCTTCTCGGGACCAACCGAGAGCCGGATCTGGCAGTGGCTTCGTGGTCGTCGAGTCTATTCGCGCAGTCCAGACCACCGAAAGTTCCAGAGGAAACAAATTGGCTACACCCGAGGCCCGACGGATCCGATGCTCAGGGAGTCGGCAACATCGGCATTTTCGTCTGACAAGGTTCGCCAGTGAAATCCGTTGTCCAGGTGAAGGGTCCACGAGCTCTGGTGTGTGGCGGGGTACCTGCGGGCCCGGCAACTATCTGTCCTAGCAAGGAGGTCTCTCATGCAGACGAAGAATCTCTGGATTTTCCTGGCCGTCCTGCTCGCCGCCCTGACCCTGCCGGCAATCGCCGCCGAGGAAGCCGCGGATGCGGCCTCGGCTGTGGAGGTCGTAGCCGTCGAGACCGTCGAGGTCGCCGACGAAGCCACCTCGGAGCAGGTCGCCGAGGCACCTGCGGCGGTGAAGCTCTTCACCACCGTGATCGAGGAGATCACCCCGCCGACCACCGCCAACAGCTGCTCGAGCGGCAGCCCGTGCTGGAGCCACAACGATTGTGGTGGCACCTCGAACGGCTGGTGCCTCAAGTTCGAGAAGGTCTGCTGGTGTTTTTGATCCGCTGAAACCCGACCCGACGCCGAAGAGCCCTCGCTCCGGGGAGGAGCGAGGGCTCTCGTGTGAACGGGCTACAAAGGTGCGGTCTTCAGAGCGAGGCCGCCGGCCGGTCACGAATGCTCTTCCACTCCTTCTCGGCCTTGCGGATGTTCTTCTTCAGATCCTTTTCCCAGGTCGCCTTGATCTCGGGATTGAGGTTGAAGAACAGGCGCCCTTCGACGATACGAAAGACCTCGGGGTCGCCGTCGAATTTCTTGCCCACCGAAACTCCGTAGGCACAGAAACCACCGAACTGCGGCGCGTATTTCTCCGGGTCGGCCTCGAAGGTTCGCAAGTGCTCGTTGCTGGCGAACCGGTAGACGGCTCCATTCCAGAGGGTCTGGTGCTTGGCTGCACCCCGTTCCGGCCGGCCTTTGAAGTAGGACACGGCGTCGTATCCGTGGATCGCCAACGGACCGCCGCCGGCCGTGAGACCGTTCGAAGTGCTGATGGCCGTCTCGGCCGAAACCAGGCCGGGAACGATCAGCAATAGGGCGAGTGCGAGGAGGATCCGAGTCTGTACTTTCTTTCCATGTTGCATGTCTTTTTTTCCTTTGGTTCACGGCACGATGGGTGCCTGTTGTTGACGACGGACGTCGAGCGATCGAAGCGATGCCGATGTGCAACGTGAGAGGAACCGAAGCTCCTCGAAAAAGTTTTCTAGCCTAGATTGCCACTGTCTCTCTCTCGATGTTCGTCGAAGCGAGAAAGAAACCCACCAGGCCGATCCCGACCCCGAGGCCGAGATGCAGGAGGTTGTCGAGATGGTTGATGTGGACCAGACCGAGCAACATGGCCTCGGCGGCGTCTCCCAGGACGAAGACTCCGGCCACACCCACCAGGAAATAGACCACGCCGAATCCCTGGGTGAAACGCTGGGCTACGGTTTCACTCCAGATCGAGACGAGGAAGAAGGCGAAGGCCGTTGCGAGATGCACGGCGTTGTGGGCGAAGTTGGTCACGAACCAGGCGCCTTCGCCGATCAAGGGATTGGGAAGGAAGCCCGCGACTCCGGCGAGCGCGAAGACCCAGGCGAAGAGGCGAGCCCAACGGGTGGCGGGAAAGGTTTGAATCGCCATGAAAAACTCCTTTCGTTCCAGGTGCCGATACCGGACCGCCTCTGCCTCGTGCGATCAACGGCGCTCGGCCCGGGGAGAAGTATCGGCCCGGGGCCGGGGGCATTCCAATGCCGGAAAGGACGTCTTTTCTGCTCGATCGTTCAGGGAGCCTTCTAGAACGGGGACGATGGTGTAGATTCACACCATGGATGTGCTCAGCCAGATTCTCGACAGCATCGCCATGAGCGGAAGCCTCTACTTCCCCACCGAGTTCAAAGCCTCGTGGGGACTGAAGGTACCCGCCAACACCAACGTCTGCCGTTTTCATGTGGCCGTCGAAGGGGCTTGTTTCCTCAGCGCCGGAGGCCGGAGAGTTCAGCTCGCCCGGGGAGATCTGGCCCTGGTTCCCCACGGGCGGGAGCACGATCTCCAGGACACTCCCGAGACGCCCCTGGTCGACCTGGAAGAGGCTCTGGAATCCACTCGTTACGAAGGCCAGGGAGCCTTCAGCTGGGGAGGTGGCGGAGAGACCTGCCGGCTGGTGTGTGGCCACTTCGACTTCGACCGCAGCGCCAGCCATCCGCTGCTCAGCGCTCTACCTCCGATCGTGCACGTGCGCGCCACCGCGACCTACGACTTTCGCTGGATCGACCAGGTGATGCGCTTCATCAGTGAGGAGACCCATGCCGGGCGACCGGGCAGCGATATCGTCGCTCGCCGCCTCTCGGAGGTGCTCTTCGTACAGGTGATGCGGTACTACGCCGAGGCCTCCGAGGAGCCCGTGCCGGTGCTCGCCGGCATCATGGATCCGCAGATCAGCCGTGCCCTGCAGGCCCTGCACGGAGACCTGCAACACCCCTGGACCCTCGAAGAGCTGGCCCACGAGGCCGCCATGTCGCGCACGGCGTTCACCGGGTTGTTCTCGAAGCTGACCGGTGCCACCCCGATGCAATACCTCACCCAACAACGCATGCGTGAGGCCTGCCGCCTCCTGCGCCTGGGAGAATCTCTCGGAGATGTGGCCGAGCGAGTGGGGTACCGCTCCGAGGCCGCGTTCAGCCGCAAGTTCAAGGTCCACCTGGGCACCGGGCCCGGCGCCTATCGCCGGGCCCACCGGTCGAAAGCGGGTGCTCCCTGGCGGGGTTGAGCGCTCTCCCTCGGGCTCAGCCTCCCGAGCCGGAGAAGAATCCGGCGAGCAGGCGGCCGATCTCGTCGGGTCGCTCTTCTTGCAGGAAATGGCCGCAATCGGGCAGAGCGGTCACCTCCGCCCGGGGCAGATCCTTCTTCACTCGTGCCATGGTCTTGGCCACATCGGGAAGGATCCGGTCCCGCTCGCCGTAGACGATGCGCACCGGGACATCGAGGGAAGGCAGCTTTTCGGCGATCTCGCGAAACCCCTTGGGGCTGAGGTTGCCCCCCGCCCGCAGCAGGGCGCGGCGTGCGTCCCGACCCTCGAACGGCGCCCGGACCCCGTCCACCACTTCCGGCGTCACACAGGAACGATCGGCGACGCCTACCCGCATGGCGAGCCGCAGGCCCACGGGGCTGGCCATCAACGAGCGGAGACCCGGTAGCTTGCACGCCGACACGAAGAGCACCACGGCCCAGGAGAACTCGGGGTAGACGAGGGTGTTGAGAATCGCCAGGCGTTGCAGACGCTCGGGGTGGCGGCAGGCCCAGTAGAGCCCCACCGGCCCTCCCAGGTCGTGGACGGCCAGGCCGGTCGACTCGATGCCCAGGGCGTCGAGGGCCGAGTCCAGCACCCGCTCGAAGTAACGAAAGCTGTAGCTGGCGTCGAGGGGTTTGTCGGACTGGCCGAAGCCCGGGAGATCGAGAGCGATCACCCGGTTGCCCTCGGCGATGGGGGGCATCACGTTCCGCCAGAGGAACGAAGAGGTCGGCCAGCCGTGCAGGAGCAGCACCGGCGGCCCGGTTCCGGCCTCCAGGTAGTGCAAACGCAGGCCGTCGAGATCGAGGAAATGGCTGGTGGGTGAAGGGCTGGAGCTCATCGCCGAAGAATAGCAGCTCCCCGAATCTCCTTCGCCGGCCGCCGCCGAACCGTACGCCAGAACACACGGCAGTGTGTGATTCGTCGCACTCTTCCGGGAGCCCAGGCTTTCGAAAAGCGGCGAAAAGAGGCTTTTTCGGCCTGGCAGCAGGCTTGCTCTTGGTGATCCGGGTCGTCCATCCCATCTGAACCAACCCGGGAAGAATCACCATGCGATCCACCAGAGACACCTTTCGCCCCCTGCTCCTGATCTTGATCCTGGCGACGTCGGCAGAAACCGCCGCGGCCGACGACTGGAACCTGCCTTCCGAGATCCCCGGGCCCCAGGTCGAGGTCTACCTTTCGTCCCTCTTCGCCAACAGCGTTTCCGAAGGCAGCTTCGGCCTCCGGGGCTCCCGCTTCCTCACCCGCCGCTGGGCTCTCGAGGGCAGCGCGGCGCGAATCGGCGACAGCAACGTCGATCTCTGGCTGGTCGATGCCTCGGCCAAGTACTACCTGCGTTTCCGGGAGCGGACTCGCCTCTACCTCGTCGGAGGGCCCGGCCTCTTCTACTCCAGCGATCTCGACGCCGACGAGCTGTTCCTGCACGCCGGCTTCGGAGCCGAATTCGCCTTGGGGAAAAGGCTCTATCTCCGCCCCGAGCTCCGCGGAAGATTCCTCGCCGAGGACTTCGATGCCAACTTCGGCGAGCTCTCCCTCGGGCTCGGCTGGAGATTCTGAGCTCGGCTCGGCGCGGCGCTTGCAGGTAGGAGGCCAGCTCCTGCCTTCCGACACCTCGTCGCTCGGAAGCACTGTGACGAGCAGGCGCGTCTCTGGCTCCAGAGCATAGGGCTCATCGAGCTGGATCTGCCGATTGATCGGCGCCGCCAGGTACATGCGTTCCAGCGCCCGGAAGTGCGGGTCTCGGCTCATGGTGTGCTCCTCGACGAAAAAAACTGGCGCCGGACGGTAACCAAACTGTGCACATCGCGTATACTCAGTATATGGATATGCACAGTGAGCTCACGGTCTCACGTTCCGACGGCCGGCCCATGTACCTGCAGATCATAGAGCAGGTGCGCCGCCGGATCGCCTCGGGCGACTGGCCCCCCGGCACCGAGATGCCTTCGATCCGCCAGCTGGCGGTAGCCCTCCGCGTGAGTGTGATCACCGTGAAACGTGCCTATCGTGAGCTGGAGCAACAAGGAGCCATCGAGACCCGCCACGGCAAGGGCTCGATTGTCGCTCCCCGAGCGGAGGCGGGAGCCCAACTGATGGAGCAAGACCTGCAGCGACTACTGGACCAGATTCTCGAGCTCGGATCCGTGCTCGGGTACAGCGCGGAGGAGATCGCCTCGAGGCTCCTGGCCGCGGCCGAGGACTCCGAGGAGGCCCGACGATGACCGACCTCGCCGTACAGATCCGGGGGCTGGGCAAGACCTACCCTTTCTTCACCCTCGACGGAATCGACCTCGAGGTCCCCACGGGAACGATCGTCGGCCTGATCGGAGCGGGCGGCGCCGGCAAGTCGACCACGATGCGGATTCTCATGGGCCTGGTGCGGGCCGACCGCGGCACCGTGCGAGCCCTCGGCTACGACCTCTCCCGCGACGGCGTTGCAGCTCGACGGGAGATGGGATTCGTCTCCGAGGATCTGTGCCTCTACACATCCGCCACCCTGAAGTGGCATATCGGCTGGATTCGATCGATGTTCGGTACCTGGGACCCTGCCTATGCCGAAGACCTTCTCCGGCGTTTCGATCTGAGCCCCGCGCAGAAGATCGGCGGCCTCTCGCGCGGCCAGCGGGTCAAGGCTCTGCTCTTGCTCGCCCTGGCCCGGCGGCCGAAGCTGCTGGTGCTCGACGAGCCCACCGCCGGGCTCGATCCCATCGCTCGCCAGGAGGTGCTGCAGGCCCTGGCCGAAATACTGGCCGACGAAGAGCGGAGCGTGCTCTTCTCCTCCCAGAACACCCTCGACGTCGAGCAGCTCTCCGACCACATCACTTTCATCGACCGGGGTCGGGTCGTCGCTTCCGCCGACAAGGAGAGCCTGCTCGAGAGCTGGCGATCGATCCGCTTGCGGCTGCCCGCCGGAGGAGGGCTACCCGAGATTCCCGGCCTGACTCGGGACGGCGGCTCCGAACGGATCGCCGTGTGCAAGGCCTATCCCTACGGACCCGGCCTGCTGGACACGTTGCAGGCCGCGGGGGCCGAGGTGGAGTCGGTCGATCACATGTCCCTGGAAGAGATCTTCGTCGCCCAGGTGATGCGAGAACGGGAGGAGGCCGGAGCATGAACGAGACGCGAGCAGGTTTCCCTTCGGCCGGAGAACGGATCCGGCTCTTGATCCTCAAAGACGTCCACCTGTATTACCGACTCAGCCTGGGAGCCCTCGGCTTCGGTGCCATGGCCCTCTTCTTGCTCGCCGATCCGAAAGGTACCCGGCTCTACATGGGCGGAGTGCTCCTGGTCACCGTGCTGATCGCCCTCGGGGCAGCAACGGCATTTCTCACCGTGATCGAGGAACGCCAGAAACAAACCCAACCCTTCGTACTCAGCCTGCCGATCTCCCCCGGACAACACGCCCTGGGGAAGATCTTCGCCAACGCCCTGCTCTTCGGGGTCCCGTGGAGTCTCCTGGTGCTCGCGATCGTGGCCTTGATTCTCCACCACCCCGACCTCCCCGATGGCGCGGTGGCGCCCACGATCATCGTCGCCACGGAGATCGTTCTGAGCACCAGCCTGATCCTGACGGTCGCCATGGTCAGCCAGTCTCTGGCCTGGACCATCGCCGTGACCATTCTCGGCAATGTGCTGTTCAACGGCTTCGTCTTCTTGATCTTCAACACCCCGGCCTTCGCGGGCGCCACCGAGAGCCAGGAGATCACCTGGTCTCCCGCAGCCCTGCAGATGTTGGGTGTCGAGATCGTAGGAATCGTCCTGCTCTGCGGGCTGGCCTACGCCGTGGCCAGCCGCAGAAAGGACTTCTTGTAACCACCCCTCCCTGGCGGGGCCTTCGGGGCCTCGCCAGGACTCGATAGGAGTCGACACATGTCCGCTGATTCGCCCATGGGCCCGCGCCCGGGGCAAGGGAGAGCCTTGCCCATCGATCATCTCCGCGCCGTTGCGGTTCTGCTGGTGGTGGCCCACCACACGATTCTCGCCTATGTCTCCTACACGCCGTCTACCGAGCTTCCCTGGGGATCTCCACCCATGCTCTGGCGGGCCTTTCCCGTGATCGACACGGTAAAGGCCCCGGCCCTCGACCTGCTGGCGGCTTTCAACGACTCCGTGCTGATGGCGCTGCTCTTCTTCCTCGCCGGCCTCTTCACCTGGCGCGGCCTGGCCCGCAAGGGAGCGGCAGAATTCCTGTACGGGCGCCTGCTGCGCCTGGGCCTGCCCTTCGCGATCTCGGCCGGTGTCCTCGCGCCTCTCGCCTACTACCCCGCCTACCTGCAACACGGCGGCGAGAGAGGTCTCGGGGCGTACTTCGAAGCCTGGACCTCCCTCGATGTCTGGCCCGCAGGACCGGCCTGGTTCCTCTGGGTCTTGCTCGCCTTCTCGGCCCTGGCCACCGCCGTCTATCGAATCTTCCCCGAGTGGGGTGAGGCCCTGGGCCGGCGACTCGGTCCCCTGGGCGAGCGCCCCTGGACCTTCTTCGCCCTCTGGGCCGGTGCCTCGGCCCTGCTCTACGTCCCCCTGGCGCAGCTCGTGAGCCCGCTACACTGGGCCGAGCTCGGCCCCTTCACCGTGCAGACCACCCGTATTCCTCTCTATGGTCTCTACTTCGTCTTCGGCATCGCCCTGGGGGCGCACGGTGTCGAGAAAGGGCTGCTCGCGCCGGACGGCCGGCTGGCGAAGAGCTGGGGTGCCTGGCAAGCCGTGGCGCCGATCTGCCTGGTTCTGATGGTGGTGTGTGTGGTCATCGTCTTCATGCAGCTCGAAAAGGGCACCCTACACCCCGCCATGTCGTGGGCCGCGAGCTTCACCTTCATGCTCTCCTGCACCGCCTCGAGCTTCATGCTGCTCTCGTTCTTCCTCCGCTTCGGCCGCTGGACGGGGACTCTCTGGCGCAGCCTGGGGCGCAGCTCCTTCGGCATCTATCTGGTGCACTACGTTTTCGTGAACTGGCTCCTGCTCGCCGCGCTCGAATTCGAGAGCCCGGCGCTCGTCAAGGCGTTGGGGGTCTTCGTTCTCGCCACCGCCCTCAGCTGGAGCACCACGATTCTGCTGCGGCGCATCCCCGGCGTGGCTGCGGTGGTCTGACCCAACCACGTTCGAAGACTGGGCCGTGGTCTAGACAGGACCGTGCAGATACTTCTCGCTTCTGAGATCACGAGATTCTCAGGCTTGAGACGAACAGCGCTACAAGAGACGAAGCCGGCCGACCGAAGGCGAGCGAATTCCAGAGATCAACCGCACCACACGGAGAATCTTCCCGAAATTCAGATCCGTGGATTCTCAAATCTTGCGACAGTGCCTGGCGCGGAGATTGCTCATTCTTCTCCGAATCGAGACCCTGCGGTCATTGCTCGCGTCCTCGGCAGGGGGGCTGGGGGACGCGAAACCTTCGATTCTGGATCCTGGAGATGGAGAACTCATGAGAATCCGATGTTCCGTGCTCACATTCACAATCTTCGCGCTGGGGCTGCTCGGCGCGATTCCCGGCTCGGCGCAGGGCGACCGCTCGGCGGTCATCGCGCTCAGCTCCCACACGATCGACATCCACTCGGCCGAGGCACGGGTGCCGGAGGCGCTCAAGTCCTTCGCCGGGGAGGCCGGCGGCGACGTGGTTCTGGTCAAGTTCCCCGGGCCGGTGTCGGCCGCGCAGCTGCGGGCTCTCGAGAGCCGGGTGGAGCGGATCTACACCTACCTCCCCCACGATACTCTTCTCGTCCGCTTGCCGGCGACGAAACAACATCGCCTGGCGGAGGACGCGGTCGGCGCCAGCTGGACCGGGGTCTACCACCCCGCTTATAAGATCTCCCCCGGCGTGGCGTCGCTGGATCTCGCCAAGGCCGGTGAGCAGGAACGCATGTTCCTGGTGCACGTCTTCCCCGATGCCGACCTCGAAGCCGTCCGCGAGCGGCTCGCGCAGCTGACCCCGAGCGAGATCGTCGGGTCCCGCGGGCGAGATCGCTTCTCCCGCATTCGCCTGCTGGCCAAACCCTCCGAGATCGTGAAGATCCGCGAAGAGGTGGCGCGGATGCCCGAGGTCTTCTGGATCGACCTGGAGGCACGGCGTGTGCTGCTCAACGACACCACTCTCTGGGTCGCCCAGTCGGGCACCGCGGGCGGCCAGGCCACCCCGGTGCACGATCAGGGCATTCTCGGTGAGGGCCAGATCGTCGCCGTGCTCGACACCGGCGTCGACCCCGACATGTGTTTCTTCCGCGATCCCGCCCGCGGCCTGCCGCCGATCAACGCCTGCAACGGCGGCACGGTGGTGGACAACCAGCAGCGCAAGGTGATCGCCGTCGACTTCCTGTGGTCGAACGAATGCAACGGCGGGATCTCCTCGAACGAGTGGGACACCCAGGACCACGGCACCCACGTGGCGGGAACCCTCGCCGGTGACAACTTCGCCAATCCCCTGAGCCACGATCCGGGCGACGGCCTGGCGCCGGGCGCCAAGCTGGTGATCCAGGACTGCGGCTTCCAGACCAACAACTGCGCCGACTGCCCCGGCATCGGTTGCCCGGTGGTCGATCTCAACCCGATCTTCCAGCAGACCTACGACCAGGGGGCCCGAATCCACAACAACTCCTGGGGCGACGACGAGAACAACCCCAACGGCGGCCTCTACTCCGCCGGCTCCGAGGACGCCGACGAGTTCATGTGGAACCACAAGGATTTCCTGCTGGTCTTCGCCAACGGCAACTCCGGTCCCGGATCCCAGACCGTGCTCAGCCCTGCGACGGGCAAGAACGTGCTCTCGGTGGGCGCCACCAGCCGCGGCAGCAGCGCCGAGTCCATGGCGTCGTTCTCGAGCTGCGGCCCCACCGTCGACGGGCGCATCAAACCCGACATCACCATGCCGGGCTCGAGCATCATCTCCGCCAACAGCGACAACAACACCGGCTCCAACAACTGCAACACCAAGTCGTCGAGCGGCACCAGCATGGCCTCGCCGGGGGCAGCGGGGGCGGCGGCGCTCGTCCGCCAGTACTACACCGACGGCTTCTACCCTTCGGGTGCGGCCACTCCCGGCGACGGCTTCACCCCGTCCGCGGCGCTGCTCAAGGCGACCCTGGTCAACTCCGGCCACGACATGGGCAATGTGGCGGCGATCCCGTCGCTCTGCCAGGGCTGGGGACGGATCCAGCTCGACAACACGCTGCAGTTCAGCGGTAGCTCCAAGACCCTCTTCGTGGAAGACGACAACACCGGCTTCGCCCAGGGCTCTTCGGGCGAAGACCGCACGTTCGGCTTCAATGTCGCTTCCGGTGAGCCCCTGCGGGTGACCCTGGTCTGGACCGACTTCCCGTCGACCCCGGCGGCCAGCACCAACCTGGTGAACGACCTCGACCTGATCGTCACCGGCCCGGGCGGCGCCACCTACCGGGGCAATGTCTTCTCCGGCGGCCAGTCGAGCACCGGCGGCAGCCCCGACCGGCTCAACACCGTGGAGCAGGTGCGGCTCGACAATCCCCCCGCCGGCTCCTACTCGGTGACCGTGCGCTCCTTCACCGTTCCCAGCGGCCCGCAGCCCTTCGCCCTGGTGGTGACGGCGGCCCAGACCGCTTCCTGCAGCCTCGACTCCGAGTGTGACGACGGCCTGTTCTGCAACGGCGCCGAAACCTGCTCGGCGGGCACCTGCCAGGCGGGCAGCAACCCTTGCTCCGGCGGCGAGTCCTGCCTCGAAGACGGCGACCTCTGCGTGGTCTGCCTGCACGACGCCAGCTTCGAGTCCGGCGCGGGCGGCTGGGCCGGCGGCGCGAGCTCCTGCTCCACCGGCTCCTTCGTCGTGGGCACCCCCGACGCCACCGCCTGGCAGGTCGGCGGCGGCAACCCTGGGCAGGCCTTCTTCACCCAGCCGAACCCGGGCGGCATCGGCTCCGACGATGTCGACGGCGGCACCTGCGAGGCGCTCTCGCCGAGCATCGATGCCAGCGGCCAGTCGGAGGTCTCGGTCTCCCTCGACTACTTCCACGGGCAACGCGACGCCGCGGACGACGCCGGAGACGGCTTCTCGATCGAGCTGCTGAACAACGGCTCGGTGGTCGAGACCCTGGTCTCGATCGGCGACGTGACCAACAACCCGGTCTGGACCTCGGTCTCGACCACGGTCAGCAACCCCGGCAACCTCCAGCTGCGGGTGCGGGCCACCGACGGCGCGGCGGGCGGCGACATCGTCGAAGGTGGGATCGACAACGTGCTGGTCTGCCCCACCGGTCCACCGACGGGCTGCACCCAGGACTCGCAGTGCGACAACGGCCTCTTCTGCGACGGCACCGAGACCTGCAACACCGGCACCGGCGTCTGCCAGGCCGGCACCGCTCCCTGCCCGGGCGGCGCCTGCGACGAAGGCGGCGACGTCTGCCTCGAGTGCTCTCTCGACTCCGACTGTGACGACGGCCTGTTCTGCAACGGCGCAGAGACCTGCTTCGCCGGCTCCTGCCAGGCGGGATCCGATCCCTGCCCGGGCCAGGGCTGCGACGAGAGCGGCAATGCCTGCGTGCCCGCCGGCAACTGCAGCCACGGCGTGGACTTCGAGTCCGGAGCCGGCGGCTGGGCCGGCGGTGCCGACACCTGCACGACCGGCGCCTTCGTGGTCGGAACCCCCGACGCCACCGCCTGGCAGGTCGGCGGTGGCAACCCCGGACAGGCCTTCTTCACCCAGCCGAACCCGAACGGGATCGGCGGCGACGACGTCGATGGCGGCACCTGCGAGGCTCTCTCGCCGGTGGTCGACTGCGGCGGCGAGGCCGCGGCCGAGGTGGCCCTCGATTACTTCCACGGCCAGCGCGACGCCGGAGACGACGCCGGAGACGGCTTCACCGTGGAGGTGCTCAACAACGGCGTGGTGGTCGACACCCTGGTGGCGATCGGCGACGTGACCAACAACCCGGCCTGGAGCCGCGTGTCGACGGTGGTCTCGAACCCCGGCAACCTGCAGGTGCGGGTGCGGGCCACCGACGGCACCGGCGGTGGCGACATCGTCGAGGGCGGCGTCGACCACGTGTCGATCTCGCCCACCACGCCGCCCG
>CAZMEL010000038.1:0-39788 GCA_964565225.1 uncultured Thermoanaerobaculia bacterium
ACCGAGGCCCGAGGAGTCCATGGTCCTGACTCCCTGGAGGTTGAGCAGGATCTTCTTCTTTCCGGACTCGAGCAGATCCTTGATCTCTTCGCGGAGCTCGACATCCCCTTCGCCAATGGTCAGCTTGCCATCGAGATCGACAATGGTGACTTCTTCGTCTTGACGAGTCGTGATCTTCATTTCGGTTCTTTCTCCCTCGTTGGGCCTTTGATGGGCCGCCGAGAATCCCGTGACGGCCAGCTCCGAGTGTACCGCGGATTTTCACCCACTCTGGCGACGAGACCAGATATGGGCAAAAAAGGGTGCGAAGGCGCGGCAGGTGGTTTCCAGGTTCTGGCCGTCGCGCGGCGTGAAATCCTCTCCGGCGGCGTCTCGAGTCGGGCCGGTGCGGCTGACCTCGACCACCCCGAAGACCTCTCCCTCACGATTGACCAGGGGGGCCGCCACCATCTTCTGGATCGGCAGGATGGGCCCGCCGTTTCCGGGTATGCGCTCGAAAAAATCCTTGTGGGGCTCTTTGGCGACCTGGTTCTCGATCAGTGGCGACTTGGAGAGCACGACCTTGCCGGCGAAGCTGTCGCGGTCGATGGGCAGGAAGTTCCCGACGGCGAGGTGCTCGGGAAAGGCGAAGGTCAGCTGCTGGTCGTCGGCCTCGACCTTCAGCACGGCCACCAGACCCGACTCCGTATTCTTGGCCAGGGCCCTGACGAGAAAGTCCGAGGCCAGCTCCAGCACCCGTGCGGCGCCACCCGGTCGGGCGAGCACCGTCTTCATCTCGTTCACGACTTCCGCCAGCTTCATTCCGCACGCCTCACAGTCTTCAGAGATTCCTTCGAGATCTCGACGGCCGATTCCTCGACGGCCCCGAGCCGTTGGCTACACCTCTCCGGGGCCCTGGCCGCCGCCCGCCCAGGCCCCCTGCGCACACCCCTTGAAGAAGTAGAAATATTCTATCCTGCGGCGCTCGACCCAGACCACAAGAACCGCGATTTCGCTGTTGAGCCGTCGGCGATCCGGGTTCGAGCTCCGGTCGGCTCCGCCGCCTTGTGGGCCTCTATGTCGACCCGCTACAATCTTTTTCTTCGTTCTGCTCGTATGTAGCAACGAACCGGAGTCGGATGCTGCAAGGGGAGCCCCCGGAGAGTCGACCCGCGAAGCTCGAAGAGCGGTCACCGGGGACCCTCCACTTTTCGACCTTCTCTGGCAGCGAGGAGACCAGGTCCCTTTATGTCTTCCGAGATGAGATTCATCATTTACGACAAGTCTCGGGAGGAGTTCCAGATCCCCTGGTTGGGCAGATCCCTGGTGATCGGTCGACGGTCGGATGCCGACATCCACCTCGACGAGCCCACCATGTCGGGGCGGCACGCCCGGATCTTCGGTGCGGAGGACGAGGTCCGGATCCGTGATCTCGAGAGCCTGAACGGAACCCATGTCAACGGAGAGCGAATCGAAGAGGTTCCTCTGCGCCCCGGAGACCAGATCAAGATCGGACGGGTGATGATCGTCGTCTCGGGCCCGCCCGAGGACGGTATTTCCGGCAACGTGCTCGACGCCGTTCCGGCGGACGGCAAGTCCCTCACCACCCAGACGTTGAAGATCAGCCTCGATCGCCTGCGCCAGGACCAGGGCGAGAAGCTCGACGAAGACGACCACATTCTGCTCCTGCGCAATCTCTTCGAGGCGCTGGAGCGGGCCGGGAGCCAGGACGAGGTTCTGCGCAAGGTACGCGACGTGCTCTCCCTGGCTTTCCACCGCGCCCGCGTGTTCATTCTCCTGCCGACCGGCGGCGAATGGCACGACCCGCAGGCACCCGCCGGGGATCGCAACCCCAGCCTGACCTTCGCCGCCGAGGCGGTGCGCACCTCCAGCGCCGTGCTCTCGGCTTCCCTGCCGGAGGACAAACGTTTCTCGTTTTCCGAGAGCGCCCGCATCTCGGGCATCGAAACGGCCATCGGCGCCCCGGTCTTCTGCGAGAACGAGCCTGCAGCCCTGCTCTATGTCGACCGCCTGGGGCTGCCTCCCTTCAGCCGCCGCGACCTGAACGTGCTCGGCATCGCCGCCAACCACGTCTCGTCGGTGCTCGAGCGTCTGTCGCGGATCGACGCGTTGCACCGCACCAACGCGGAGCTGGTGGAAGCCCGGGAGAGCCTGGCCGAGCTGAACCGGAACCTCGAGGCCCTGGTGGAGCAACGGACCGCCGAAATCCAGCGCCAGGCCGAGGAGATTCGCGGCCTGGCCAAGGCCAAGGATGAGCTCCTGGGTATCGCCGCCCACGATATCCGCGGGCCGTTGACGGTGATCCAGGGCACCAGCGAGCTCCTGCGCATGCGCCTGGGAGAGCTCGACGCCGAAACCCTGAAAAGCAGCCTCGATCTCGTGCACGACGCCTGCCGGGGCCTGACCAACCTGCTCAGCGAGCTGCTCGACGCCAAGGCGATCGAAGCCGGCAAGATCACGCTTCGGCGCACGCCCTATCCCGTACGGGTTCTGGTCGAGGAAGCCCTGCCCGTGGCTCGGCTGGCGGCGGAGGACAAGAACGTGGCCCTGGAAATCGACATCGAGTCGGATCTCACGATCGACGCCGATCCCCGGCGACTGGCCCAGGCGATCACCAACCTGGTGCTCAACGCCGTGAAGTTCTCGGAATCCGGCACCCGGATCTTGTTACGGGGCTTCGCCGCCGACGCGGCCACCGCGACGATCGAGGTCGAGGACCAGGGCATCGGGATCCCGGAAGACGAGCTGGAGAAGATCTTCGGTACCTTTCAACAAGGTCAGGCCGGCAAACAATTCGGCGGCAGTGGGTTGGGGCTGATGATCGCTCGCCGAATCGTCGACCTGCACGACGGAACCCTCTCCGTCGCGAGCCAGGTCGGCGTCGGGACCCGCTTCACCCTCTCTCTACCCCGCTCCCGGCGCAACCGAGGCGGAAACGGCTCCCCCACGACCCGGCGGCCGAGCTGAGTCGGCGCTCAGTTTCGATACACCATCAGCCAGAGGCCGGAGTAAGTGCGCATCAGCCGCACCCGCAAGTGCTGCAGCGACCGGGCCTCCGAAACGTCTCCCGCCAGCACCGCCTGCTCGAGCCGGTGGTCGAACACCCGCAGGAAGTAGTCGCCGATGCGGGTCGAGCGCCGGGCCTTGGTGAAGGCCGGAGACTCCCGGCTCACCGCGGAGTCGTCGAGGATTCCCTTGATGTCCTCGACGTCGTCCTCCATCACCGAGCGCAGGGCCGCGGACCGCAGCACGAAGTGCTCGAGCTCCCGGTCACACCGCATGCCACCGAAGAGGCGCCGATACGCCACCACCTCACGTGCGCCCAACCCCAGGCCGAAGATCTCGGGCTGGAGAATGATCTTGCGCGGGTCCACCGTGGGATTCGTGTCGTCGAGCTTCTGGACCAGGACCGAGAAGGCCTCTTCCACGTAGCTGAACTCCGGCGACAGCCCTTCGCCGGAGATCGCCGGGTTGGTGGCCTCGAGGTCGTCTTCCAGCATCTCCCGAACCTCGGGCGGCTGGACGAACGGCCCGGTCTCGGCCGGGTCCTGCTCCGGCTGCAGCTTCGGCATCAGCTCGCGGACTTTCTGCCGCAGATTGGCGAGCTCGTCGAGACGCACGTTCTCGCCCTGCAGCTGCTGCTCGAATCGCTCCACCGCGGAGCGGAACTGGGAGAGCTCTTCCCCGAGCTGGACGTCCACCGGAACATCCCTCTCGAGCTCGAAGACCTGCTGGTACTCGGCGATGATCCTCTGCTCCTCACGGCGATACAGGCGCTGGGTGAGGTTCTTGAGCGCGAGGTTGGTCTCGAGCACCGCCTGCAGCACCTTGGGCTGGAAGTACACGTCGCCGAGCCGATGTTTGACGTCGCGATATTCGGGAATCAAGCGCCGCTTGTGCAGATCGTCCATCGAGTCGGCTTCTTCGATCTTCTTCACGAACGAGCGGATCTCTTCGCGCAGAGTCTCGATATCGATCTCGGATACCTGGTTCCCGCCCAGCGCCGCCCAGAAGCTCTGGGCCACCTCGCGCACGAAGGTGGGATCGCGCTGCACGAAGACGTCGCGCATGTCGTTGTATTCTTCCGCCAGCTTGGTGCTGAGGAAGTCCGCCTTGTCGAGCCGATCGAAGTTCCAGTCGTCTCCATCCTTGGAGTAGAGGTAGAACTTGACCAGCTGAGTCAGAATGTTATCGTCGTAATTCTTGACCCGCTGGAAGAACAAACGGAGCAGCCCGGGAGAAACCTGCTCGTCCACCGAGAGCAGTGCCTGCACCATCGGGGCCAGCTTCTGCTCGACCTCGTCGAGCTTGGTGTTGGCCGCCTCGGTGGTGGTCTCGGACAGGTTCTGGGAGATCTCTTTCAGATCGCCATAGATGCTCTGGAAGTCGGCGGGATAATGAGGCGTCTGGAGATCGGAAAAGACCTTGTGAAGCCCCTGGATGAACTGGTGAAAGGTCCACGCCGACTTGAAGTAGTTCGAAACCCGGATGTAGCGGCGGTGAACACGGTTGAGCTCCTGAACTGACATTCGCACCTCTCAGGAATGAAAAGGAAGGGTACCTCGAAATTGATCTCGGGGCACCGCACACACGAACCCCCACAGGAATGTAGATATCGCCATTCATTGTAAGCCATGACTGCATCAAAGCCCAATCCCCTACCCGAGATTCTGATTTCCAGAGAAGCGCTCGACGAGCGACTCGACACGATGGCCGCGGAGATCGACCGAGACTACGCCGACAGCGAGCGGCTGGTCGCCGTCGGCGTGCTCAAGGGCTCGGTCTTCTTCATGGTCGACCTGCTCAAACGAGTGCAGGTGCCGCTGGCCATGGACTTCTTCCAGACCTCGAGCTACGGCGACAGCACCGAGCCCGGTGAGGTGAGGATCCGCAAGGACATCGACCTCTCGGTGCGCGGCGCCGATGTCCTGCTGATCGAGGATATCGTCGATACCGGCTATACCCTGCGCACCATTCTCGACCTCCTGCGGTTCCGCGGAGCCCGCACCGTGCGGCTCTGCGCCCTGCTCGACAAGTCGGCTCGCCGCAAGGTGGAGGTGCCGATCGACTACCGCGGTTTCGAGATCGAGGACCAATTCGTGGTGGGCTACGGGCTCGACTACGCCGAGCGCTTCCGCAATCTTCCCTATATCGGCATCTACAACGAGGAATCCTGACGATGGACCCGGTTTCCACTCCCCACGCTCCGGCCGCCATTGGCCCCTACTCCCAGGCGATCTCCGTCGACGGCTGGCTCTACACCTCGGGGCAGATCGCCCTCGATCCCGAGACCGGCAAGATCGTCGACGGCGGCTTCGACGCCCAGGCACGCCAGGTGGTGAGCAACCTGCAGCAGGTGCTCGCCGCGGCTGGATGTAGCTTTCAGGACGTGGTCAAGGCGACCATCTATGTCACCGACCTGGCGAATTTCCCGGAGCTGAACCAGCTCTACGGCAAAGCCCTGGGCGAGCATCGCCCGGCCCGCAGCACCGTGCAGGTCGCGGCGCTACCCCTCGGCGCCCTGGTCGAGATCGACCTGGTGGCGCGGATTCCCTGATCACGCGCCGACGCCGACGCCGATCGGGCAGGCGACGCCGGTGCCGCCCAGGCCGCAGTAGCCGTCCGGGTTCTTGGCCAGGTACTGCTGGTGGTAGTCCTCGGCGTAGTAGAAGTCGGGAGCCGGCACGATCTCGGTGGTGATCTCCCCGTATCCCTCGCCCGAGAGCCGGCTCTGGTACTCGCGGCGGGATGCCTCGGCGGCGGCTCGTTGCTCCTCACCGTAGGTGTAGATCCCCGAGCGGTACTGCGTACCGACGTCGTTGCCTTGGCGCATGCCCTGGGTGGGATCGTGGCTCTCCCAGAAGACCTTGAGAAGGGCCTCGTAGGAGATCCGCGCGGGGTCGTAGACCACCCGCACCACCTCGTTGTGGCCGGTGGCGCCGCTACAGACCTCGCGATAGGTAGGATTGGGAGTTTCTCCGGCGGCGTATCCCACCGAGGTGGAGACCACCCCTTCGGCCTGCCAGAACTTCTTCTCCGCGCCCCAGAAACAGCCGAGGCCGAACAGGGCGAGACGGCTGCCCTCGGGAAAAGGGGGCTCGAGACGGCTGCCGAGCACCTCGTGCCGTTCGGGGACCGGCATCGCCTCGGCGCGGCCCGGCAGGGCCTTGCCCGGGGAAGGCAGCGACTGTTTGTCGAAAAAAAAGCTCATGGCCAGCTCCTTCGGCCTCGGACCCCGAGCCGCCTCGGGGAGTGATCCATGGATTCGGGGGATCCGGGCTCGTGCCGCGGACCTCGATTCGAACCTGTCATCGACCGGCTGCGGCGCCACGGCCTGCAACCAGCGCCCCCTCTGTGCGTACTTCCCGTTCAGGGAAGAGCAACAAGTCAGAACCGCCGGATATTCCGCCTCCGGCTCGTGGGAGACACCATGCTTCAGAGATCCCCCGAAACCCGCTCCGGGCGCCTCGGTGCCGCCCGGCTGCCGAGATCGGCCCTGGCCCTCCTCCTCTGCCTCACCGCCTGTGCTTCTCCCCCGGCCGAGTCGCCGGAGGCCGAGGCGCCAGCCCCGCCGTCTCTGGCGGAAGCCAATCGCCTGCTCCAGGCCCGGGACCCGGCCGGAGCCGAGACGGTGCTCGAGGCGCTCGTCGCCGCGGAGCCCGAAAACGTCCGCGCCTGGAGCCTGCTCGGGCGAGCGCGGCGCCAGGGTGACGACCTCGAGGGTGCCCTCGAAGCGTACGGATCGGCCCTGGCCGTGGATCCCTCCGCCGCCGGTGCCCTGTACGGTGCCCTCGGCATCCACGCCGTGCGCGGCGAGACCGACCCGGCCTTCGAGCTGCTCGAACGGCTCCGCGAAGGCCGCAAGGTAGATCTCAGCCAGCTTCCCCTCGACCCGGACCTCGCGCCCCTGCTCTCGGATCCCCGCTTCGAGGCATTCCGCATGTCGCCCGAGGACTTCGCCGATCCCTTTGTCGAGCCGACGCGGATCCTGCACGAGTGGGTCGGCGAGGCCGCGGGCGACGAGTTCGGCTGGATCGCCCGCAACCTCGGCGATGTGGATGGCGACAGCGTGGCCGATCTCGTGACCTCGGCCCCCGGCAAGGCGATCGGTGGGCCCGCGGCGGGCAAGATCTACGTCTACTCGGGCCGCGGCGGCGAGCTGCTGTGGTCGGTCGAGGGCAGCGCAGGAGACCGGTTCGGCGAGGGCATCGAAAACGCGGGCGATGTGAACCGCGACGGCGTGGCCGACGTGATCGCCAGCGCACCGGGAGGCGACTGGGCCGGAGTCTTCTCGGGCCGCGACGGCACTCGCCTCCTGCGGCTCGAGGCGAGCCAGGCCGGCGAGCGTTTCGGCCGCCACCCCGCCGGCGTGGGCGACGTCGACGGCGATGGCCACGACGATGTCCTGATCGGTGCGCCGCGCAATGACACCGCGGGGGAAGACGCCGGCCGTGCCGGCCTGTACTCGGGCCGCGATGGCTCTCTGCTCCGGGAGTGGCTCGGCGAAGAAGCCGGCGATCGCCTCGGCGAGGCCGTAGAAGGTGAACGGCACGGCGAGGAGGGATATCTGCTGATCGGTGCCCCCGATGCCGGCGAGGGCGACCGCGGGCGGGTCTACGTCTACCGCGAGGCCCTCGACGAAGAACCGGCCTTCGTCATCGAGCCCGACGAGCTCGGCGCCGAGCTCGGCGGCATGTTCCTTTCCGTGGTCGGCGATCTCGACGCCGACGGCGTGGCCGACCTCTATGCCTCCGACTTCTCCCACGGCGCCCAAGGCCCGAGCACCGGCCAGATCGTGGTGCACTCCGGAGCCGACGGCCGGCGCCTGCTCACCCTCTCGGGAGAAGCCGCGGGCGACGGCTTCGGCATCGGCCCCGCCGACGCCGGAGACGTCGACGGCGACGGCCACGACGACCTGGTGATCGGCGCCTGGCAACACGGCTCCGAGGCGCCGTCCGGCGGCAAGGTCTACCTCTACTCCGGCGCCGATGGCTCCCTGCTCCGGGCCTGGACCTGCCGCGTCATGGGCGACACCTTCGGCTTCGACGCCACCGGCCTCGGCGACATCGACGGCGACGGCACCCTCGACCTGCTCCTCACCTCCGCCTGGAGCGCCGTACACGGCCCCAAGACGGGGCGAGTGTTCGTGGTCTCGAGCGGCGCCTGAAGGCTCCCGGCTCGAGACACCCGGCGTCGCAACCGAGCGGCTCACCGGAGAGAGCGGGTAGAGCCGGCTTGCTGCCGAGAGCGCTCCGAAGATTGCCTCCCGGCTCCGCCGATTCTGGCGATCCGAGAAGGATTTCGAGGAATCGGCGCCTTCTTTCGGCAGAAGAAAAAACCAGAGACGGAATCACTGGATTTCGGGCGTAGAGTGGCCGAAATCCCCACAGTGCCCGGTCTGCATGGTGCGGGCTGGTTGTTGGCTTCGGGGATGGAGGAAATCCGAATGACTCTGTTCCATCTGCGCTCGAATCCGGAAGGCGGCTGGCTCTCCAGGGATCAGCTCTTATTCCCAGAGGTTGGCACGGGCTACGGTCCGTTGATCGACCCCAGCGGCTGATCCTGCAGCCGGCGGGGGTGAGCCCGCCGGCTCCCTTCGATTCGCACGCAGATCTCGGCCCGATCGAGGGAGATCACCTCGGCGAGGCTTCGAGGAACCGACGCCTTCTTTCGGCAGAAGAAAAAACCAGAGAGCGGAATCACTGGATTTCGGGCGTAGAGTGGCCGAATCCCCAAAGCGCCCGGTCTGCATGGTGCGGGCTGGTTGTTGGCTTCGGGGATGGAGGACGACCCTGATGAGAAGGAAATTGGTTTGTGTCTTGGGCTGGCTACCCGGTGTCTTGGGCCTCACACTGGTCGGTGCTGAAGATTCTCAGGACTTCAGATTCGGCCCCGCAGCCGAACCGAATGGGTACTACAAATCTAATCTCCCGGAACATCCGCTGAGCCTCGACTTCGGTCCTGCCGCCGAGCCCAATGGTGGCTCTGAATCCGGATGGTTCGAGTCAGCCTAGACGTTTTCTGTAGTGGGTGGGACTGAGACTTTCCGCTGGTTCTCACCAATACGCCGCTTGACTTCGAGAATGGCCCTCGTCGTCAAGCGGCGCTTTCCCTCGAGGTCGAAGAGGAGAAGGTCTCGGGCAGCGGCCGCTGCGACAACGCTCACATCTTCCAACGGTACGACGATTCGGCGCATAGCCTCGGCACGCTCGACCGCTTCGCCCAGGCGTCCGGCATCGCACAAGGACCGGACATGGTCGCACAGACAGAGCGCAGCATCGACGGGAGAAACACTGAGTAACGAATCGATGGCAGTCTCGAAGGCCCAGAATGCGTCCTGCCACTTTCCGAGATGAGAGAAAGCTCCGCCTTCGACCCACGCCAGCTTTCCCTGCTCCAGTTGATTGGTCGCAAACTCTCGCGACTGTTCCAGGAGCTCCAGTGCTCTGCTGGGTTGCTTCTGGAGCACAGCGATCAGACCAAGAACTTGGAACGCGGTGAAGTGATTCCTGTGGTCAGACTGTGCAAGAAGTTCCAGGCTCGATCGAAAGGCCAGCGCGGAGTCGTCCAGCTGATCGAGATACAGCAGGGCAATCCCTTGATCAACGAGCGTACAGCCGAACTTTTTGAGATTGCCAGCCCGAACGTAGAGCAGACCAGCCTGCTCGCTCGCTAGTAGTGCTCGTCGATAACACCCTGCAGATACTTGGAGAGTGGCGCTGCGGAGCACCAGATCCGCGGCTGCTTGCCGGTCTCCCAAGAGCTCTGCAATCTCCAATCCAGCGCGCAGCGAATGCCGGGCCTGATCGAGCCGAAGCAGGGGTCGACAAGCTGACGCAAAGACCCCCAACACCAGAGGCAGATCCTCGTAGCTGACGAATTCAATGGCATCCTCCGCCAGATGTAGGGCCTTTGTCGGGTCGTCATATCGCAGATCGTCGAGCCGAAGCAGATAAGAACGGCCGAGGGTCCCTTTGGCCTGCCGAGACGCGAACTGCAAAGCGTTTTCGACAATCGTGGGCGGGGGCTCGTTCGGTGAATCCACGAGTTCCCGCAAGCTTCCGCTGTCATCATCGGCAAATGCAGTCGAGAAGAAGAGCCGCGGAGAAAGATTCAGCCCTTCTAGAAGGGTGAAGAACCGCTCTAGGCTGATGCCATGACCATGGTTCTGGTACATGGCTTTGCGCAGATACCCTTCTGCAACTCCGGCCTCGACTTCGGCACGAGCCATCTGGCCGGAAGCCCGTCCACGGGCCCGTAGCTCCTCCAAGCACCTGCGGGCTTTCTCCTTCGCAGAGCTCATCGAATCGTCTCCCTTCCCACGACAGAGTCTGGTTCTGGCGGTGACACCGACATTTCAATCGTAAGAGAACAGGTAAATCGTCTCCAGTTACGCCAAATTTTAGCTCAATAGTTCGCCTTCGTCATCCCTCCCTAGAGTCCCAAGAGCAGGTGAAACTGCGTCACACAAGAATCAGGAATAAGGAACCGAGGAATGAAAAGAAGCGATTCCCAAGTCATCGAGTCAGCCCGCAATGAAGCCGCCATGGAGGTCAAACAGCGAATCCGCCGCGACCAGCGCCAGACCTCGGAGCGGATCGCCCGGATGCTCCGGTACATCGAAGCGCACCTCTTCGATCCCGGGCTCAATGTCGAAACCCTGCGTCAGGCTTGCAACATGCGCGACAACTCTCTGGCCATCCGCTTTCACCAGGAGCTCCAGGAGCCGCCCAAGGCCTACATCACCGCTCGACGGATGGAGATCGCCAGCCGCTTGCTCGTGGAAACCGATTGCAAGATCTGGCAGATCGGGACGACCCTGGGCTACTCGTCTTTGGGGGTCTTCAGCAAAGCTTTCGCCCGCTGGGCCGGCGAACGCCCCGTGGTGTTCCGTCGCCGTCATGAGCTTTCTGCTGTAGGCCCGGCCTTCACGAATTCCGATCTGTGCCGGCGCGCATTGGCCGGGCTCCTGGAGCCACCGGAGGCCGCACAGCTCCTTCGCCGGCTCCAGGAGCTCTACCCCGAGACCGTCTCGGCCCTGGTCGTACCGGATCATGGCTAGACCACTCCCTCCCGACCCGAGCAAACCTCGGGAAGCACTCTTCGCCACCACCACCAGCCTGGCCCTGGCGGCGAAGACCCTTCACCTCCTCCAGGCCCAGATGCCGCGAAAAGTCTTCGAACGGGTGGTCAACGACCTGGCCTCGGCCTGGCAGACCCTGCACGGGTGGCAGGTCGACCGTGACCTCGAGCAGCTGCTGGCCACGCCGACCTGGTCACATCCGGTACAGGCGTTGACCCTGCCCTGCTCCGACTACGAGGATCTCCTCCACCTATGCGAAACGCGCCTGGCCGCTCAGGTCGGGAATCCCGATCCGGTGCTGACGGCGACTCGCGGCAAGCTGAAGAAGGCCGTCGCGCTCGACCGGCGAGCAGCGGAGCGGCGAGAAGCCAGGAATCGACGACGGATTCGTCGACGTTGAACAGACGCTGACCCTCTCGCAGGATCCGAAGCAGCCAGACCTCACCCCGCACACTCCCTCTTCGCCACCACCGCCGGTTTCCACCCTCCCGCGAGCTCCAGCTCCCGCCGGGCCGCCCGATGCCTGCTCCAGTGGATCAGGACCACCGCGCCGACGATCATCGCCGCACCAGCCAGGGTGCGGACGCCAACCGCCTCGCCGACCCACCAGCCGAGCACCAGGGCCACCACCGGATTGACGAAGGCGTAGGTGGAGACGGCCGCTGCCGAGGTCTCGCGCAGGAGATAGACGTAGGCCGAGAGACCGACGATCGAGCCGAAGACGATCAGGTAGAGGAAGGCGAGGAACGAGCGGGTGGAGACGGTGCTCGGATCGAAGCCCGCCCATTCGCCGGTCAGCAGCGACACCACCACCATGGCGCCGCCACCGCAGAGCATCTCCATGGCTGCGGCCATCCAGGGGGACTCGGGCAGGTTCGCGGAGCGATTCAGCAGCGAGCCGGTGGCCCAGGCGAGGGCCGCCAGGATCAAGACGGCCGCACCTACCGGGTCCACGGCACCCTCCCCCGGGCCGAGGAGGATCATCAGGCCGGCGAGACCGGCGATCTGCCCGAAGACCACGGCGTTGCCGGGGTATCCGCCGCCGTAGACCGTGCTCTCGAGCAGGACCATCCAGATCGGCACGGTGGCGACCAGCAGAGCGGCGAGGCCCGAGGGCACGGTCTGCTGTGCCCAGGTCACCAGGCCGTTGCCTCCGAACATCATCAGCAGTCCGATCAAGGCGGCGGAGCGCCACATTCGCAGCTTCGGCCGGGGCACGCCGGAAAGGCGCATCCAGCCATAGAGCAGCGCGCCAGCGACACAGAACCGGATCCCGGCGAGAAGAAAGGGCGGGACCGTCTCGATACCGATGCGGATCGCCAGGTAGGTCGAGCCCCAGATGAGGTAGATCGCGGCGAAGGCGAGCAGCACGCTGGTGGACATAGAGGGGTTGGACTGGCTTTGGTTCTCCATGATGGAAGAGAGGATGCCAGCTCAGAGAGTGAAAATACAGACACAGAAAACTCTATTTAGAACCATGACAGTTTTGTTTCGGGTAGACTGTACTGGTCATGAGACCCCAGCTGCAATCCAAAGACACGCTGTACCGCTCCGTGGCCGATCACATCGAGACCCTGGTCGACGAGGGAACTCTCGCCCCCGGCATGCGGATCCCCTCCCTACGCCAGCTCAGCCGCCAGCTCCAGGTGAGCCTCTCGACCGTCGGCGAGGCCTACCGGGTGCTCGAAGACCGCGGCATCGTGGAGGTGCGCCCGCAGTCGGGCCACTATGTGCGCCTGGCGGAGAAATCGACGCCTCCCGAGCCGGCCCGAACTCGTTCCTGCCGTCGGGCGAAGGAAATCGAGATCAGCGAGATGATCGAGCGCTGGGTCGAGGAAGCGAGCCGGCCCGGGCTGGTGGTTCCTTTCGGGGCGGCGGTACCGGGGCCGGAATTCCTCCCCACCGCCCGGCTCAACACCCTGCTCGCTCAGGCGGTGCGGCGGGACCCGGTGGCCTCCCAGTCCTACGACAGCATTCCCGGGCGCCTGGAGCTGCGCACCGAGATCGCCCGTCGGGCGCTCGATGCCGGCTGTGCGCTCTCCCCGGAAGACATCGTCATCACCACCGGCGCGATGGAGGCGATCACCCTGGCGCTGCGCGCCGTGACCCGACCGGGCGACACGGTGGTGCTCGAAACCCCGACCTACCACGGCTTTCTGCAGGTCTTGGAAGCCCTGCATCTCAAAGCTCTCGGGGTCGCCACGGATCCCCGCGACGGGATCTGCCTGGAGCGCTTGGAAGAGGTGATCTCCCGGGAGAGCGTGGCCGCATGCCTGCTGGTACCGACCTTCGGCAACCCGCTCGGGCACGACATGCCCGAAGAGAGTCGGCAGCGGCTGGTGGAGATCGCCGCCCGAGCCGGCGCTCCCGTGATCGAGGACGACACCTACGGCGACCTGCCCTTTGCCGACCACCGGCCGAAGGCGCTGAAAGCCTTCGACACCCGCGGCGAGGTGCTCCTGCTCTCGTCGTTCAGCAAGTCGCTGGCTCCCGGATTTCGCGTGGGTTGGATCGCTCCCGGCCGCCATATCCAGGCCGTGCGCAAGGCGAAGTTCAGCTCCTCCATGGCCACCGCGACTCCGACCCAGATGGCCATCGCCAAGTACATCGCAGGCGCCGGTATGGATCGCCATCTGCGGCGGCTCCGGCGGCGGTTCAAAGACCTGGTTCGCCGCATGATCGTCGCCGTGGGAGAGCACTTCCCCACCGGAACCCGGGTCAGCCGCCCGTCGGGTGGGTACGTGCTGTGGGTCGAGATGCCACCCGCGATCGACTCTGTCGAGCTCTACCGGGAGGCGCTCGCGGAAGGGATCAGCCTGATTCCCGGGCCGGTTTTCTCTCCCGGCGGCGACTACCCCACCGGCCTGCGCTTCAAGGGGGCGGTCACCTGGACACCCCTGGTGGTGGGGGCGGTGCGCGGGGTGGGCGACCGCGCCCACGCCCAGCTCTGAGCCGGTTCGAGCCAGCCTCCGTCGGGCCGGCGTCCGGCTCGTCCGGGCTACGGGGTCGGCTCAGCGTCGGCCTCTCGGCCCAGGTACTCGTCCAGCAACGATTCGAGCAGCTCGGAAGAACCTTCGAGCACCAGATCGCGCACCATTTCCATGCTCTTGAGGTCGAGCCAGTTCATGACCCGCAGGTTCTTTTCCCGCGCCAGGGCCACCAGATCCTGGTGAGTGCTCTCGGCACCGCGCGAGGCTCGCAGCAGGGCCTGCCCCCCACTCATGGAGCGCCCCAGGCGCATCCAGAGCTCTCCGGCCAGGGCGAGGTCGGCTGCCAGGCGCCGGTTGTTGAGAACCCGCGGCTGGCCGCCGAGCGGCCGGCGGACCATGAAGATCTTCAGCTGGTGCCGGTCGGCGTAGCGGGAGAAGGCGCGCTCCGAGGGCTCCGGGCCGTGGAAGAGCGCGTCGAAGACGTCGTCTCCCCGGCCCTCGGCGAGACGTCGTCGTTCCACCGCCGAGAGCTCCAGGAGCACCGGCTGCACACACTCGGCGCCGGCCTCGGCCAGCAGCGAGCAACCTTCGTCCCAGAGCTCGGGGTGATCGGTGACTCCGGCGATCAGGGGCCACACGGCGGTCGCTCCTTTCGGCACCAGAGCCAAGCGCTCCACATCTTGGCTGAGCAACGGGGAGAGAAGATCGTAGACATCGCGGGTGGAGCGCCCGGGAGGGTCCCCGGGGGACCGCTGGACCAGGACCGGGCAAGTCGCCTTGACCAGAGCTTCCGCCAGCTTTTCTCGCGGCTTTCGCAGCTTTTTTCCCACTGGCGGCAGGTAGAGGAGGTCGTCCACGTCCTTGACGTCGAAGGTCGGAATCTCCTTGGCTCCGTGGGCGGCGCCCAGGCGGCCGGTGGCCAGATCGGTGAAGGGCTCACTGGCGCAGCGCCAGCTGCGGGGGCTGTAGGCGATCCAGAATTTCGACGGCTCGGGCAGGTGGCGTACCGCCCGGGTACGACGCCCGCCTCCCAGATCTGTCTCCGAGCCGGCGGGTTCCCAGAGAGTCATGCTACGCGCTCGTTCCGGAAGCTGCCAGCGCTCTCTGGACGTATTTGGCCAGGATGTCGACTTCCAGGTTGACCCGATCTCCGACCTCGAGCTGGCCCAGGGTCGTGGCGTCGAGAGTGTGGGGGATCAGCGCGACGGTGAAGGAATCCTCGTCGAGCCTCGCCACGGTCAGGCTGACCCCGTCGAGGGTCACGGAGCCCTTCTCCACCACGAAGGCCGCGAGCTCCTCCGGAAGCTCGAGAGTGACCTCCCAGTGCTCACCCAGGTCGCGTCGCGACAGGACTTCCAGGGTTCCGTCGACATGTCCCTGGACCCAATGGCCGCCGAGGGGATCTCCCATGCGCAGCGCCGGCTCCAGGTTCACCTGGGAGCCTCCCTGCAGGCTGCCGAGAGTGGTACGCAGAAGAGTTTCCGGCGAGAGCTCCACCTCGGAGATCCCGGGAGCACGCTCGATCAGGGTGAGGCAGACGCCGGACACGGCCAGACTGGCGCCGATCTCCAGCAGCTCGGAGAGCTCCTCGCTGTGCCCGATGCGGAGTCGAACGCCGCCGTCCGGCGATTCTCTCGGCTCTTCGGTCAGCCAGCCACGCTCGCGTACAAGTCCTGTAAACACTGATCCTCGAATCCATCCAAAATCAGATCGCCATCGCGCCGACGGGCGGTGAGCCGGCTCAATCGGGGCGCATTGGCCAGCGCTCCGGTGCCGAGCCCACCGAGCGGCCCCGGCGCCGCACTTCCCCCGATCAACAAGGGGGCACAGTCCACCGCGATCCGGTCGAAACGACCCGCCGCTACAAACGCCCCGGCGATCTCGGCTCCCCCCTCCACCAGCAGGCTTCGAATCCCGCGGGAGAAGAGGTCTCGTAGCACCGAATCGGGGCAGACTTCCGGTACCGAGACCACCACCGCCCCCTGCTCCTCGAGGGGCTGCTTCGCGGCAGCCTCTTCGATCTCAGTGTATACCACGATCTCTCCGGGGACCTGAAAAAGACGGGCCTCGGCGGGCAGACGCAGACGCCGATCGAGAACCACTCGAACATTCGGCTCCGGGGCCTTGCCCAGGCGCCGATCGAGTCGCGGATCGTCGGCCAGGGCGGTACCACTGCCGACCAGGATGGCATCGTGGATCTCCCGCTGCTCGAGCCCCCAGCGGCGGCCTCCGGGCGAGGAGATCCACTGGCTCTCGCCGTCGCGAGTGGCGATCTTGCCATCGAGGCTCATGGCCCACTTCACCGTCACCGCCGGTCGCGAGAACACCGTGGCGGCCAGGAACCGCCAGTTCAGGCGTACCGCCTGCTCCACGAGGCTTCCCCATTCGGTCTCCACTCCCGCCTCGCGAAGGCGGCGGAAGCCCTCTCCCGAGACCTCGGGATTCGGATCCCGGTGGCATGCCACGACCCGGCGCACCCCGGCTGCGATCACTCCGTCGGCGCAGGGAGGGGTTCGCCCGTGGTGGCTACAGGGCTCCAGGTTGACGTAGAGGGTGGCGCCGCGGGCCCGTGCACCGGCCTGCCGGAGAGCTTCCACCTCGGCGTGGGGGCCACCGACCCGACGGTGGTAGCCCTCCCCCACCACCTCGCCATCGCGCACCACCACACAGCCCACCATCGGATTGGGAGAGGTGCGGTAGCGACCGCGAGCCGCGAGGGTGAGAGTCCGGCGCAGGAAGCCCCGGTCCGCGCGCGAAGTCTCAGTTTCCGAGGAGGGCAGCGGCGAACTCCCTGGGACGAAACTCCACGATGTCCTCGGCCGTTTCCCCGACCCCGAGGTAGAGCACCGGGAGGCGTAGATCGCGGGCCACCGCCACCGCCATGCCCCCCTTGGCCGTCCCGTCGAGCTTGGTCAGGAAGACGGCATCGATCTCGGCGACCTTGGCGAACTCCCGGGCCTGGGTGATCGCGTTCTGGCCGGTGGTGGAGTCGAGCACGAGGAGGGTCTGGCGCTGCCAGTCGCCGGTCTCGCGGCCGATGATCCGGTGAATCTTCGCCAGCTCGGCCATGAGGTTTTCTTTGGTGTGCAGACGCCCGGCGGTATCGACGATGACCCGGTCGACCTTTCGCGCCCGAGCCGCCTGCAGAGCATCGAAGACCACCGCCGCCGGGTCGGCCCCGGCCTTCTGGCGGATCACGTCGACCCCGAGGCGCTCTCCCCACAGTGAGATCTGCTCGATCGCCGCGGCGCGGAACGTGTCGCCGGCCGCGAGCAGAACCTTGCGGCCCCGCTGCTGCTCGTAGCGGGTCAGCTTGGCGATGGAGGTGGTCTTGCCCACCCCGTTGACACCGACCATCAGGATCACCGCCGGGGCGTCGGTCAGGGGCCGGGGCCGGGGAGCGTCGAGCAGCAGCACGGAGATCTCGTCGGTGAGGATCTCGCGCAGCCGGGTGAGGTCTTTCACGTCGGTGGGTTTGACCTCGTTCTTGACCCGCTCCACCAGCTCGAGGGCGGTCTCGACGCCGAGGTCGGAAGAGATCAACGACTCCTCGAGGAATTCGAGGGTGGCGTCGTCGAGCACGGCGCGGCCGTCGAGGGCCGCCTCCATGCGGTCGATGATCTCCGTGTGGGTCATGAAGAGGCCTCGTTTGAGCTTCTTCCAGAATCCCTTTTTCTGCTCTTCCGCCTCCGGCACCGCTTCGGGGGCCAGCTGCAGACGCTCCGCCGACCCGCTGTCGGCGGGCGGCTCTGTAGTCTTGTTCGTCATGGAAACTCTCGATCAGCTGAAGATTTCGCGGGCGATCTCGTCTCTGGCCTCCAGCAGCGTCCGTCGCGCCCGGGCCACGAGACCCGGCCGCCGCTGGACCAGAACCAGATAGTAACCGTCCGGCAAGGGTGTGGCATAGAGGTAGAGTTGGTCGAGATCGATCTGCAGGATCTCGGATTCGCCGAGCCGGTTGTCCTCGAGCAGGGTTTGCACCTGACGCAGGTAGATGCCCATGTAGGCCCCGGTCAGCTTCATGTGAAAAGGAACCTTGTCGGCGCAGGCCAGGTCGACGGTTTCGCCGGTCTCGTCGAGGAAGACCACCGCGAGCGCGCCGTCGTTGTGGGCCAGAAGGTTGGCGAGAGTGTATTGAAAGGGCATTTAGTTGATCGCTCCTCCGGCCGCCGAAGGGCTCACCGCCTGCGGGGCATCCATCCGGATCTGCCCGGCTTCGTAGGCGAGCAGAAAAGCGGTCACGATTCTCGCGTCGAATTTCGTTCCGGTCAATTTCTTGATGGTCTGGAGCGCGAATTCCGGGGGCGATGCGGTCTGGTAGGGGCGATTGGTGGTGATCGCATCGAAGGTGTCGGCCACCCCGATGATCCGCGCCATCAGCGGGATCTCTTCCCCCTGCAGCTGGTCGGGATACCCCCCACCGTTCCAGGCTTCGTGATGCCAGCGGATCCCGGGCAACATGTCGCGCAGGGCCGAGATCGGCTCGACGATATCGGCACCGATCACCGGATGAAGCTTCATCTGGTCGAATTCTTCATCGGTGAGGCGCCCCATCTTGAGCAAGACCCGATCCTCGACACCGATCTTGCCGATGTCGTGCAACACCGCCGAGATCCAGACCTTCTCCTGGAAGTCCTTGGGCACCCCGAGGTAGCGGGCGATGGCCCGGCTGTACCGGGCGACCCGCTCCGAGTGACCGCGAGTGTAGGGATCCTTGGCGTCGATGGCGGCGGCGAACGCCCGGATCGAGCTGATGAAGAGCTGGCGGTTGGCCTCCGCCGCCCGTCGTAGCCGCTCGATGTAGTTCTCGACGTACTCGCTCATCCGATTGAAGTCGTCGGCCAGCTCGGCGACCTCGAGAGTGGTGCCACCGGTGGGTACCCGGCGGTCGAAGTTTCCGGAGGCGATCTCGTGGCTGGCCTCGGCCAGCTTCTGGATCGGCGCGCTGAGCCAGCGGGTGGCGAGAAAGGCGAAGGTCATGGCCAGGATGATCGCCACCAGGGAGATCAGGACCGTGGTCTTGGCCATGTCCTGGACCTGCTGGAAGGCGACGTCGGCCGCTTTGTGCGCCACGACCCCCCAACCCGCCGACTCCACCGGCACGATACGGGCCAGCACCCGGTCGTCGCGTCCTTTCGCCTCCACCCGCAGCTCCCGGGTGACCGCGAACGGGTTGCGGACGAAACCCGTGACCAGATCCGACTCGAGCAGGGCCTGCTCGATTTCGGGCCGGCTGTTGGCGGTCCACAGCAAGTTCCCTTCCGCATCGATCAGGAACAGCTCGTCGAGATCGAGCCCGGGAGCCTCCATGCGCAGGAGCTCCAGGGTGACGATGACCAGGGTCTCGCCATCTCCCGGCGGCGGCACCGGCTCCGCGACCATGACGGCCGGGCTCTCGTATTCCGGCAACCGAGAGAAACGGAACACGGTGTCGCCGGTCTCGCGGGCTTCCCGCGCCGCCTGCTGGATGGACTCGTTCACCCCGTCGTCGAAGCTCCGGCGATTGAGCTGGAAGTGCCGCTCGTCGGGATTGCCGATGAGGTAGATGGCGAGCACATCGCTCCGTTCTTCGGCGAACTGGCTCAGGTAGTCCGCGGCCCATTCCTCTTCGAGCCGGCTCTGCACCGCCCGGCGGCCCGGAGCCGCCAGCAGCCCCTGGCCGAAGAGCCGCAGCTCTTTCTGGCGGATCGCCAGGTCGTCACTGAGGATCTGGGCGAAGCTCTGGGCGAAGTGGGTCAGCAGCTCGGTCTGCTGGTCCTTGAGGATGTCGCGGTTGGTTCCGATCAGCAGCGAGGCGATGGTCAACAGGGGAACGATGCTGACCACCAGCAGGAAGGCGAGGAGAATATGGCGCAGCTTGATCGGGGGCCGCTTGCCGGCACTTACGGTCTCCGTCGAGTCGGCCGTAGCCGGAGCCCGGCTCAAGGATCGGACCTCCCCACTCGGTTTTCATACGATGGCGAATCGCTCACGTCCCAACCTTCCCCGGGCGGCCGTCGGGAGCGACGGCGCCGCAGCCGTTGTCGTCTCGGGCTCTTCGGCCGCAGATCCTATCACCGACCCGTTCCGCGGCTGGGAGGCTCATACCGGCCCGGCCCAGGGATCTCGCAGAAAGAGATCGAGCTCGGTCTCGATCTGCTCCCGCCCGATGCCCGAAACCATTTCCCCCAACCCGAGCTCCTTCGGCAGCACCCAGACCAGGCCTCCCTCCAGGGCTTTCTTGTCGCGGCCCATGAAGGCGACGAGCTCGGAGGCGTCGAGAGCCGGCAGAGGCGGCAGCTCGAAGCGGCGCAGAAGAGCCCGCAGGCGGCCTTCGAGCTCCCGGGCGCTCCCCCGACGGACCGCCAGCCGGGAGGCGAAGAGCAGGCCGTAGGCCACCGCTTCCCCGTGGCGCAGGGTCTCGTAGGCGAGGGCGCCTTCGATGGCGTGCCCCAGGGTATGCCCGAAGTTCAGGATCCGGCGCAGATCCCCCTCGGCGGGGTCTGCCTCGACCACCTTCGCCTTGGCGTGGGCCGCCGCCGCCACCACCGGCCCCAGGGCCTCGGCGTCTCCGGTGAGGAGCCGTGGCAGATCCGCCTCGACCCGGGTGAGCAGGGCCGGGTCGAGCAGGGCCGCCATCTTCACCACCTCCACCAGGCCCGAACGGATCTCCCCCTCGGGAAGAGTGGAGAGCACGGAAGTATCGGCGAGCACCCACTCGGGATGATGGAACAGGCCCACGGTATTCTTGCCGCCGGGAAGATCGACCGCGGTCTTGCCGCCGACCGCGGCATCGACCTGCGCGAGAAGGGTGGTCGGTACCTGCACGTATTCGATCCCGCGCAGGAAACAACCCGCCACGAAACCGCCCAGATCACCCACGGAGCCGCCGCCGAAAGTGAGCAGACGGCTGTCGCGTTTCCCGCCGGCCGCGAGCATGGCATTCCACAGCTCCCCGGCGTGCTCCAGGCTCTTGGCGACCTCGCCGTCGGGTACATCGAGATCGACCCGGCGGCCGGCGGCGGCGGTGAGCTTCGCCAGCGACACGCCGTGCAGCCGGCGGATGGGCTCGCTGGAGACCACGAAGAGGGTTCGTCCCGAGAGCCACGGAGCGAGGATCTCGGCGAGATCGCTGCCGGTGAGCAGGCCGGCGCCGATCAGGATCCGGGTCCGGCCCCGGGGATGGCGGAGGGAGCATTCGATCATCGGATTGGACGTTCCTCGGCCTTCTGCGGCCGGGTCGGAGTTACGCAACGACCACGATTATCCCCCCGACCTCGGCCGCCGATCAAGGTTCGCCGCCGGCTCGTTCACGCCTCGTCCACCGGGCCGGCGGTCCGCACCATCAGGCGCTCGTAGAGGCGCGGTGCCAGGCGCTGGAGCCAGCGCGACGCATGCCCGACGACACCGGTCGTCAGGGTCTCTCGTCCCCGCGAGGCGGCCTCGAAGATACGCTCCGCCACCCACTCCGGCGTCGCTTCGGGTCCGATCGTCCGAAATCCCTGGGGCTGGTCGTCGGGATCGTTCCCCGCCTCTCGAATGGCGGTGGCGATGAAGGCCGGGCAGACCACCAAGACCCCCACGCCCCGGGGCCGGAGCTCGGCCCGCAGGCTGTCGAAGAAACCGTGCAGGGCGTGTTTGCTGGCGCTGTAAGCGGTGCGCCCCACCAGGGGTGCAAAGCCGGCGACACTGGAAACGACGATGATCAGGCCTCGCCGGAGGAGCAGCGAATCGAACGCCGCCGCGGTGCAGTGCACGGCCCCTTGGAAATTCACCTCCATCACCCGCCGGACGGCGTCGGTCTGGGTGGCGTCGAACGTGCGCCGATGAGTGATGCCGGCATTGTTGACCAGCACGTCACAGGGGCCGAGCTCCTGTTCGAGGGCGCGGACCGAGCGCTCGGTGGCCTCGCGGTCGGTGAGATCACAGACTTCGGTCGCGAGCTCGATTCCTCGGCCTTCGAGCCGCTGGCCCAGGCTCTCGAGCCCCTCGGCGCTGACATCGAGACCTCCTACCCGGGCGCCGGCCGCCCCGAAGCGCTCACAGAGAGCCGCACCGAGGCCTCCCGCCGCACCGGTCACCAGCACGGTGCGGCCCTCGAATGTTCTGCGTCTTGCCATCTGCCCGCCTCCGCGGGCAGTGTATCGAGTTTCCCGCCCTTCGAGATCAGGGCAGGCCCGAGGACCCCGACCAGGCGGAGGTGTCTCCACTCTCGAAACCATCGACGAAGATGGTGTTGCGAGCCTTCCAGTGCTGCAGCAGCTGGCGCAGGGCTTCCGGCGGGTGGGTGGGCTCCACGCCTCCGGCCTGATCGTTGCGGTTGAGGCCGTGGCACGAGGCGCAGACCCGCATCTCGCCGGGCTGGAAGGTGAGCCAGTACCGTTCGCGCACCACCGGTACCCCCGCGGGATCGGCCAGCTGCCAGGTCATCGCCCGGTGCGCCGGGACCATGGCCGCCATCGAGCCGTCGGCGGCCAGGGTGACACTTCCCTGGGGCCCGGTAGACGGCGGATTGTCGACCGCCGGGTCGTGCATCGGCCGAGCCAGCACCCGCCGTCCGCGTCTCGGATTCTCCGGGCCGCCGAGGCCGCGGACCTGGTCTCCCTGGAAGAGCTGCAGGTAGCGTACGTCGTAGAGCCGGCCGTTGCTGCCGGTGGTCTGGGTGCCTCCGGGTATGGCCAGGTTGAAGGGTTGCTGGCGATCGAGCTCGTCGCGGGTGGTGACGTCGCGGCTGATCACCAGGGCCAGCTCCCGCTCTTCGAGATAGCCGCGCAGCTCCTCGGGATCGACCCCCTCTTCGGCGAAGATCTGCGCCTCCGGGAGTGGCAGAGGTGTGGTCGGATTCGGCGGAACCGGCCGGGCACGGACCTCCACCGGCTGCATCTCCCAGAGCTCACCGCTGTAGGAAACCAGCACGTCGGGGTCCCAGTACTGGAGCGTGCGGACCAGGCCCTGGGTCAGGGCGGCTCCAGCGGTCTGGAAGTCTCCGCCCGCCTCCAGCTCGCGCAGCCGGAACTCGTAGCGCGGGTCGGGATTCGCCCGGGTTCCTTCGTTGGAGGCCGCCCGGGTCTCGAAGGTGTGGGCCGAGAGCACGGTGCCGTCGCTCAAGGGCAACGGGTCGCGGTAATGCCCGCTGTGCTCCGGCGGCGCCGGATCGCCGTCGCCTACCACCGTACGCGTGGCCGGATCGGTCACGTAGTCGACGGCGATCAGGTCGGGCGAGAGCGTGGGTGGCGCGGTGAGCTTCAGCACCATGCCGCCGCTGTGGGTCTGGAACTCCGGGGCATCGACGCCGTAGTAGGTGCCGGGGCTCTGGGGATCTTCCTGGATGTGGAAGAAGTTCAGGAGGTCGTTGGGATTGAACCGGCCCGAGACCTGGGCGATGAAGTCGTCGAGGTCGTCGTCGTCGGTGAAGGAACGGGTGAAGAAATCGTGCAGCTCGTGACGGCCGATGTGGTTGAGGGTCTCCTCCTCGGTGCCGTCGGGATGGATCTGCCAGGGGAAGAAATGGTTGAGCCGCAGGCCGTTGACGTTCGATCCCGGCTCGGCGATCCGCGGCTCGGGAAAGACCTCCACCGGCGGCAACGTGGCGGCGTCCTCCTCTTCACTCGCCCAGTCGAAGGCTTCGTTCTGGGGCGCGTCGGCCTGCTGGTCGCGCTGCAGGTGGTCCCACCGGGTGAAGAGAATGCGACCGAAGCTGTCGACGATCGGGGTGAAGGCTCCGGAGGGAGCATGGTTCAGGAGGTCGACCTCGCCGGTCGCCGGATCGAGCCCCCAGAGGCCGGTATTGGTCGGCGTCGACTCGTATTCGTCGTGCTGCGGGTAGAGATGCCGGCGGCCATCACGAGGGCGATCGGAGGTGAAGACGATCCGGCCGTCGGGGCTGTAGATCGGCGTGATGTTGTTGAAATCCTCGGGCTGCCCGGGCACCCGGGTGATCTGCACGGCCTCTCCCGCGCCCAGCCCCGTGATCTCGTAGATCTGCCAGTAGGTTTCGATCACCTGGAACTGCTGCTCCGGGCTACCGATCACCATGCTGAAGAGCGCCCGGTCCCCTTCCCAGTGCACATGGGGATCGCGAACGGCGATCGAGTCTTCACCCTGGAAGGTGTCGGCCTCTCCGAAACCCGCCTCTCGGGTGACATTGCAGAGCTGCCCGTCCGGATAGAGGATGAAGAGATCTCCACCGCGACCGGTCTTGCTCGGGTCGGGGAAGTGGTTGGCGAAGGTCGAGCCGATGGTCGCGAAGTCCCCGGCGATGGGAAACTGCGCCACGAAGAGCACCGGGTTGGGAAGCCCGGCTCGGCCCCCGCTCCCGGGGACGTCACATTGCACCGCCGAGACCGGCGGAACGAGCCATGGGCTGGAGACGAGAAAACCGACGAAGAGAAAGGTCCGAAGAAACAGACTCCGAGGCATGGAGCATCTCCTGGTTGCGAGACATTGGTCGACGTGCTCGGGAGCCCCAGTTATAGCACAACTGCTATATTTTCTTGGATCCCCCGAGAGAGCCCCCACGGCTCCACCACGTCCAGCCCAGATCTCGAGCCGGATCTGGGAGCCGCAGAGCTGTAGAGCCTCCAACGGGGTCTATGCGAGGCGAGACGAAAACCCGCCAAAAAAAGAGATCCGGGATCTCGAGGAATCCCGGATACTTTCGGAAGGACGGCCACGCGATCAGCACGGCGATCCTTGACGGATCGGTTTCCAGCTTCAGGCAACGAATCCCAGGACCCTCTCCATCCACCAGCACATGCCCAGGATACCGAGGGCCCAGGCGATCGATCGTTGCCAGGCGTAGAGTCGCACGCCACCCCTCGCCGGGAGCTGCCGCGCCAACCGGGCGAAGCCGAGCATCGCCAGGACGAACACGATCTGTCCGAGCTCGACCCCTAGATTGAAGGAGATCAGGCCGAGAAATCTCTCGGAGCTCTGGATGCCACTCTCGGCCAGGGCACCGGCGAAGCCCAGGCCGTGCAGCAGGCCGAAGGCCACAGTCAGGCCCAGGCCGTGTCTCGCGCTCGGATCGATCCGCGACCCTCGGCGAGCCAACACCTCTCGGGCGACGAAGGCGATCGACAGCGCGATGCAGGCCTCGACCGGTGCCGACGGTACCCGCACCAGTCCCAGCACCGCCGCCGCCAGGGTCAGGGAATGACCGAAAGTGAAGGCGGTCACCAGCTTCGCCAGTCGCCAGCCGCGAGCGATGAGACACAAGCCGAGGACGAAGGCGAGGTGATCCCAACCGAGCAGGATGTGCTCGACCCCGAGCACCAGATAGTGGCGAAGGGTCTCGCCAGCGGCGCGGTGTGGGGTCCGGAGCAGGGCAACGGGAACCTCGATGGAAGGCCCACGGCCTTCGAAGAAACGGCCGATCTCGGTGCCATCGGCCCAGTCGGCGGCGACCCAGGCGCCGTCCCGCCGCCAGGGAAGGAGGAGGGAATCTTCGACGCCGAGCGGTGGTCCGACGCAGCGGATGTCGAAAATGACGACCTGCTGGGTCGACTGCCGGCGCACCGCGGGCTCGCCCACGGCTCCACATCGTGCGGGGAGCCCGGGAGGCCGAGGCTCCAGGACGGCCGGCAAACGGGCTTCCAGCTCGTAGCTTCCCGGCTCCATCTCCCGCAGCTCTACGCGGGCCACGCCGAGATCATGGCCCGCCGCGGGAGACGCCAGCACCCATGCCGCCGTGGCCAGAAACATACGAAACAGGCACCGGCGCCTCTTCACTGCTCTTCTCCGATCTCGACCACGACCCGGTAGCGCTGCCGGAAGCCGGCCAGCTCACGGCTCCGAGCCTTTTCGCGTTCGGTCTCCAACCATTCCTGCCGCAGGCTCGCGCCGAGGGCGGCGAACGGGACCTGCTGGGGAGCATGGCGTGCGGTGATGCGTACGAAGTGGGTCCCGTGCGCGGAGGTCAGGGGGCCATACCATCGCGAGGTCTCGAGAGCCCTCAGCTGGCCGCTGAACGCGGCGCCGAAAGAAGCCCCCACCTCGGCCTCGGTCATGCGGTCGAAGGTCTCTCCGAGCCAGAAACGGTCACCCATCGGTTGCGTGGGGGGCTCCGAATCGAGGGTCTCGAGAATCCTCGACGGCTCCTCCGGGGCGGAGTCGAAGAACACGTGCTCGAAGCTGATCGCGGCCGGCGTCCGGAACTGATCTCTCCGGCTCTCGTAGAACGCCTGCAAATCCTCTCGGCTGGGCTGGGGTGGCTCCTGGTCGAAGAGGAAGAGCATCTTTCCGGCCAGTCGATGGCGGATCTTGCTGTCGCGCCGGGCGAGTCCCCGGGCCAGGGCCTCACGGACCAGGATCTCTTCGTCGACGAAGTGAGAGACGAGCTCCTCGCGCTCCTCTGCGTCGAGCTCTCGCCCGAGGATCTCCTCTCGCCGGGAAGCGAGCTCCCGGATCATCTCCGGCGTGACCCGAATCGTTTCCTCGGCCGGCGGCGCGACCGCGCCGTAGAGAACGAAGAGCGCGGCCGCCGCCAGCGCGAACGCCACCAGCGGCTCGCGTGCGACTCGGGCCAGGGCCGAAGCCATCGGACCGGCGGCTTCCCGCATCCTTGCCTCAGCGCCCTTGCGGAGCAGGTGTCGGCTGACCATCGTCGACCGTCAGGGGATGAAGGTAGTCCGGATCCGTGATGCCGTTCTTGCGCAGGGCCAGCCCGTTCAGACACTGGCGGAGAATGGCCTTGGCGTTGAGCATGGTGGTGTAGCCGGGATCGGAGTCCGGTCGCAGCTCTACGAGCTCGAAGCCGATCACTCGGGTCTCGGCACAGAGCCGCCGGATCAAGGGCATGGTCTCCCGCATGGTGGTCCCACCGGGCTCCGGCGTCGAGGTGCCGGGAATGAAGGCGGGGTCGACGACATCGACATCGAAAGAGATGAAGAGATACTCGGGGCCGTCGAGCGCCTCGGCGATCACGTCTTCCAGCACCGCATCCCAGCCGCGCCGTTCGACTTCCGCCATGGTGTGGTAGCGAAGACCGTGACTCCGTGCCCAACGGATGGTCTCGATGTCCGACGAATTGGGCCCCCGCAGGCCGACCTGGATGAAGTTCTTGCCGGGCACCAGCCCCTCTTCGAGCAGGCGCCGCACCGGGTTGCCGTGGGTGTAGAGATGGCCGTATCCGGTGCCGGCGAAATCGAAGTGGGCATCGAAGTGAATGACCCCGACCTTGCCCGTCTTCTCGGGGTCGTAGGCCCGCACGAGTCCCGCGACGTCGGGATACATCAGGGCGTGGCCGCCGCCGATGATGATCGGGATCGTGCGCTCGGTGAGCGGGCTCTCGATCTCGGTGCTGGCGATCTCTTCCACCATCTTGATGATTTCGGGAATGCTGCGCTCGTTGCTCATCGGCTCGATCGGGGCGTCACCGTAGTCCACGGCCCGCAAGCCCATGGGGGTCCTCAGCTCGTCGCCGGAGCTGTCCGGGTCGGGGTCGCCGAGGGGATTCACCCCCGCGTGCAGATCCTCCACGCTCCAGGCACCCCAGCCATGGTAGACCTCGGACTTGTGGGGATTCCGCATCTCCATCGGTCCCCAGGTGCGAGCCCGCACGTCTCCGACCAGCTCTGCGCCCATGATGGCGACTTCGACATTGCCGGCCTCGAGATCTACGGGGCGCAGGGCGATCGGCAGATGGAAGAACGTGGGAATGCCGATCCAAGGATTGTGGCCGTGGAAACGTTGGACGTTGATCGGGCCGGGGGTCTCGAAACGCGGGTCTTCGGCGGCCACGTCGCGCATCTTCTTCCAGGCGTTGTAGTAGGGATCTTTGAGATCCAGCTCGATGACGGGCACGATGCATTTCTCGGGATGCTGCGGATCGGGCACGTGGTTTTCGGGACACACGCCCGGAGCGATTTCCTCTTCGGTATCCGCCGCGCCGAGGATCTGGGCGTCGGCCGTGGGCAATCCTACGCCCGAGAGGGCAACGAGGAGAGCGAGAGTCGAGGCGAGATTCTTCATTCTTTCTCCTTGGTTCATGGTGCGCTGAGGGGTGACCGCCGCGCCGAGGCGGCGGTCACGATTCGGTGTGCTCGAGCTCAGGGCAGCGGCAAGATCGGAACTCGAGTGGCGGAGACCGAGGTGGCCGCGGAATTGATGACCGGGCCGGACGGTGGAAACAGCACCTCGATCACGAGGTCGGCGGTGAAATTGTCGGCGTCGGTCTGGACGATCGAGTACCGGATCCGCTCGATGAAGGCGACGCCGCCGGTGGCCGGATCGAAGAGGAAGGCTTCGTCGGTAGCATCGTAGGTGCCGGGGCCGCTCTCCACCCAGTTGCCGTGGCTCTGGCTGACTCCATCGGCCGGCACGGTGAGCGACAGGGTTCCTCCCGCGCCAAAGGTCGCGTAGAAGAGATCGCCGAAGTTGTCGTCGATCACTCGCCAGGCACCGACCAGAGGAGCAACCCCGGCAGAATCACCCGGAGGACCCTGCTCGCCCTGGGGTCCCTGCTCGCCCTGGGGTCCCTGCTCGCCCTGGGGTCCCTGCTCGCCCTGGGGCCCTGCCGGGCCCTGAGGACCGACGGCGCCGAGAGTCAGGTCGTATGCGTCTCGCCGCCGAGGTCCATGCCCGTTTCTGACCTCGAGCTGGTAGTCACCGGCCTCGATCGAAGCGGGCAGCTCGGCGAGGATCGAGTCGTCGCCGGAGCTGGTGACCGCCAGCGGGATGCCGGCGAGCTCCACCTCGAGCGGCCCGTGGCCGCAGTCGAGATCGTCGCCGAGGATCTCGATGGTGTCCTCGGCAGCGAAGACCGCCGAGATTTCGAGGCTGCAGCCGTGCCAGCCGTTGGAGTGCGAGCCGGCGTCTGCGCCGGAGCCGCCGCGAGCGAGCGCCGGAAGAGCTAGCAGAGACGAGGCGGCTACCGCGAGCAGAAAGGTTCTCAGTTGCTGGCGATCGAAGTCGTACATGGTCTTCTCCCTGGTTGTTCGTTTGGGCCTCGGCCGGCCCGGCTGGGCCTCGTCGGGCCGAGGCTGTTTTAGATTGCGAGGCCCGGGATCCTTCTCGGGTATGCCCAGACGCTATGGGAGAAGAGAGATGGTGTCTTCTGGCAAATGTAGCGATCTTTCTGCAACAAATGTTGCAGACCCAGGAGATCGCCGCACCAGCGGCGGGCGGGCCGCAACCGCAGTGCTGCTGGGATCGAGGGAAGCCGGAGTGGCAGCCCGGGGCTCAGTCCACGAGCCCGTGGGCCTCGGCCGCTGCCAGCAGCCGGGGGTCGCTCCAGCCGAAGGCGAGCAGACCCGAGACCAGCGGCCGCGCCTCCGCCACCCGGCCGAGGGCGAGCAGAGCGAGCGCACGGACGTTCCGGAGCTCGACGTCTCGCGAGGTCGCGGCCGCGGGCTCGGTCACTTCCAGAGCCGCTCGGTGATGCACCGTGGCCTCCTCGAGAGCGCCGCGCCGGATGGCGATGTTCCCGAGACCGAGCAGGGCCGTGGCCTGATGGACCCGCTCCTTGGCCCGACGATCGTCTTTCTCGATTCGAGCGCGGGAAGCCTCGAGGGCCTGCCGGAAGAGGGCCTCGGCCGAAGCCCTCTCGCCGCGGTCGAGCGCCAGCTCCGCCAGCAGCAGCTGCAGCCCGCCGACGCGGGCGTGCCCGTCGCCCAAGGCCGATTCGAGGATCGCCAGAGATCGCCGGGCCAGGGGCTCGGCCACCGACGTCCGCCCCCGCGTCTTCTCGAGCTCCGCACGACGTGCCAGCACGATGCCGGCCAACACGTTCTCCGGGCCGAGAGTTTCGCTCAAGATCTCGAAGGCCTCGCTGTAGAGAGCCTCGGCCTCCTCGAGCTGCCCGGTGTACCGCAGAACGCCCGCCAGATTGTTGAGCGCGATGGCGGTATCGCGATGCTGCGATCCTCGTACCCGGCGATAGGACTCGACCGCTCGTCGGTACAGGGGAATCGCTTCGGCGGGCTCGCCGAGCTCCATGTACGCCAGGGCGAGATCGTTGAGGATGGCGATGGCCTCCGGATGCTCCAACCCGAGGCCGGTCTCGAACAGCCCCAGGGTTCGTTGCCAGAGCTCGAGGGCGCGGGGCAGGTCTCCGCGCAGGTAATGGAGCCGACCGAGGGTCTTGAGGGTGAGGGCGATCCGGGGGCTCCCCGGTGCCAGAACCCGTTCCCGAGTGGCCAGGGAGCGCTGGAGCAAGACCTCGGCAGACTCCAGCTCACCCAGGTCGAGCAACAACTCGGCGAAGGTGAACTGCGTCATCGCCAGCGACAGCCCGTCGGGGTCGGGGAACGCCGGCGAGCTCTTGTAGGCCAGAGCCCGTTCGAAGAGCGGCCGGGAGCGGGCGTAGTCGCCGTGGTACCGGTAGAGCGCCGCCAGGCCGTGCAGCGCGCTGCCCAGGGTCCGGGCGTCGCCGGACGGAGCCGCTTCGAGAATCTCCAGGCTACGCCGGTAGAGCGCCTCGCTCTCTTCGATCTCCGGAGCGACGAGCGCCAGGGCCATCAGGGTCGCGGCGATCTCGGGGGAATCCTCGGAGAAGAGACCCTCCTGCACCTCTCTGGCCTCCTGCAAGAGAGCCCTCGCCTCGGTGTGCAGCCCGACGTTCCAATACGCGTTGCCGAGCGCCAGCAGGAGCCTCGCCCGCACCGCCGGTTGCCCGCGAAGCTCGAACCGGATGCGCTCGGCGCCGCGGTCGAGCACGTCTCGCAGGTCGAGGTCCGGGGTCCGGTCCCAGGGACCGGAGGCGCCGAAAGTGTCGACCAGGAAGCTCACCACCGCCTCGGCCTCGGAGCGGGCCGCGAGCGCCTGGTTTCGCTCGTGCCGCAGCTCGACGTTGTGTCCGAGCACACCCGCGAAGAGAGCGAGGACCAGGGCCGCGGCCAGCAGCTGCCGACGACGGCGGGCCGGCCGCTGACGAATCCGCCGAAGACGCTCGCGTGCGTCGGCCGCCGTCGGCCGCGCCGCCGGCGCCAGTGCCTTCAGCTCCGAGATCAGCCGCGCCACCTCCGCGTCGACCCCCACGGCCTCGAGCGTATCTCCCTGGCCGGCCTTGACCAGGAGGAGATCGGGCTCGAGCCCCGGGGGGTAGGGAGAGCGACCGGTGAGCAGCTCCTGCAACAGCAGGCCGAAGGAATACATGTCGCTCGCCGCCGTCGCCGGCTCGCCGCGAGCCTGCTCCGGGCTCATATGAGCAGGAGTGCCGATCAACCGGCCTCTCTCGCTCGGGCCGTCGATCGACGGTAGCCAGTAGGTATCTCTCGAGGCGGCAGCCTCCGGCGGTCTCGCCGCTCCTGCCGGAGCCCGGGGTAGCGCCCGGGCTCCGGCATCCCGACCGGGGGCCGGCGGAGGATCCTCGGAAGGGCGAGCGAGCCCGAAGTCGAGCACCTTGACCTCGCCCGAGGCCGGCAGCATGACATTGGCCGGTTTCAGGTCCCGGTGGACGATGCCCTGGCCATGGGCGGCGACCAGGGCCGCGGCTACACTCTCCGCGATCTCGAGCCGACGGCGGGCCGGCAGGTCGTGGTCGGAGATCGCAGCGCGGAGATTCCGGCCCTCGATCCATTCCAGCACGAGGAAACCTTCGTCACCGTCTTCCAGGTAGTCGTGGATCCGGCAGATGCAGGGGTGGTCGAGACGCGAGAGGATGCGGGCCTCGGTGAGGAACCGTTGCCGGGTCTCCGCGGCGAGCCGATCCCTGCGGATCGCCTTGACGGCGACCTGCCGCTGGAGCTTCTGGTCGTAGCCGAGGAAAACGGTCCCCATGCCGCCCGTCGCGACCCGTTCACCGAGGCGGATGTTGCCGATCTTCCGCGGCGTCGCTCCGACTCCCTCAGCCGACATCCGGACCTTCTTCGCGGAGCTCCTGGAGGTGGTGGCGGAAACGCCTCCAGGCTTCGGTGATCGCCGCGACGGCCGGCCGCAGGTCCGAGAGCCGGCTCGTGTCGGCCGCCGCCACTCGTTCCTGGAGGTCGGCGCACAGCTCCGAGATCGCTTTGCCGCCGAACATCTGGGAGCTGCCCGCCAGGGTGTGCGCCTCCCGGGCCATCGCCTCGAAGTCTTGCTCTTCGACAGCCCGAGTGAGCGCGATCAGGTTCTGCTCCCCCTGCTCGAGCAGGGTATCGATGGTCGAGCGCAGGAGGCCCCGCTCCCGCAGGGCATCGAGCGCATCGACGGCCGCCGGCTCTCCTCCTTCCGCCGGAGCAGCGGCGCCGAGCAGACGGTCGAGAGCCTCCGTCAGCTCGGCGCTCCGGAAGGGTTTTGCGAGGTAGGCATCCATGCCGGCTTCCAGGCCGCGCCGACGATTGTCGAGCCGCGCGTCGGCGGTGACTGCGATCACCGGGACGTGCCGTCCCGATGCCTCGGCGTCCCGCAGGAGCCGGGTCGTCTCGTAGCCGTCGAGAGCAGGCATCTGGCAATCCATCAGCACGGCGCCGAAGCGGCGCTGTGCCAGGATCTCGAGGGCTTCCTCGCCGCTGGCAGCCGCTGCGGCCCGGTATCCCATGGCTTCGAGTCGACTCACCGCCACCGTTCGGTTGGTCGGGTGGTCGTCGACCACCAGGATCTCGGCCGCGGCTCGCCGATGGCGCCGGGACTCGTCGGTCGTGGCGGAAACGGCAGTGGCCGGCGCTCGCGGCAGCGGGATCTCGACCCGAAAGGTCGATCCGATCCCGTGCTCGCTCTCGAGGCCGATCTCGCCGCCCATGAGCTCCACCAGCCGCCGGGAGATGGAGAGACCGAGGCCGCTGCCGCCCGAGCGCCGGGCCGCCGAGCTGTCGGCCTGGACGAAGGTCTCGAAGATCCGCCGCTGCTCTTCCCTGGCGATTCCGATTCCGGTGTCTCGCACGCTGAAGCGCACGCGGGGGATCTCGGCACTCTCCGGCACGACGTCGACTCGGAGCTCGACCTCGCCGCAGTCGGTGAACTTGACGGCATTGCCGCCGAGATTGAGAAGGATCTGACGCAGACGGTCGGCATCGCCGAAGACCCGCCGGGGCACCTCCGGAGCCACTGTCGACGCCAGTGGAAGATCCTTACCCGAGGCCTGGACGCGCAGGATCCGGACGGTCGTCTCGATCAGCTCCCGGAGGTCGAAGTCGGTGTGGTTCAGCTCGACCCTTCCGGCCTCGATCTTGGAGAAGTCGAGGATATCTTCGATCAGGGTCAGCAAGACCTCACCGGAAGACTGGATCACCTCGACCCGGCGACGAGCCGCGTCGGGGAGATCCATGCCGAGCAACAGCTCGGTCATACCCAGAGCGGCGTTCATCGGGGTGCGGATCTCGTGGCTCATGTTGGCCAGGAACTCGCTCTTGGCGCGGTCGGCGGCCAGGGCCGCCTGCTCGGCCTGCCGCCGGCTCGCCAGCTCTTCCGTCAGGCACGCCTCCAACCGGCCGGTGAGCGCCCGGCTGGCGAGAGTCGCCAACCAGGCGACGAGACAGATCAACAGGATCCACCGGTCCGGCGACGAAGTCGCGCCCGAGACGACCCGCACGATTCCAAGGGTGAGGGCGACCAGGGCCACTCCCTGGCAAAGGCGAAGACGGGCCAGGGGGCGCCGGAGCGCGGAAGGCCTCACCGTTCTTCGAGGGCCACGAATCCTTCACGCAGAGCCCACAGCGCCGCTTCGACACGATTCTGCAGACCGAGCTTGCCCAGGATGCGACTGACATGGCTTCGCACGGTGACCTCGGCCAGGGAGATGGTATCGGCGATCCGCTGGTTGCTGTACCCTCGGGCCACCCAACACAGGATGTCTTTCTCGCGAGTCGTGAGGGGCTCGATCGGCGCCTCCCCGTTGGTCCAATGGCCGAGGAGCCCGCGCGTGAGATTTGGCGGCAACCAGGGGGCACCGTCGGCGACGCTGCGAATCGCCCGCGCAAATTCGTCTCGGCGGGCATCCTTCGACAGATAGCCGAGCGCTCCGGCGCGCAGGGCTTCGAGCAGACTGTGCTGCATCCGACTGCCGGTGAGCACGATGATCCCGGTCTGCGGCCGCTCCTCGAGGATGGCTCGGGTCGCTCCGACGCCGTCCAGGCCCGGCATCAGGATGTCCATGAGGATCACCTCGGGCTCGAGCTCGTGGGCCTTCGCGACGGCGGCCAAGCCGTCCTCCGCCTCTCCCACGACCTCGACGCCTTCGATCCCGGAGAGCAATGCAACGGTCCCCTGCCGGACGACGAAGTGATCATCGACAAGCAGGACTGTGATGACTTCGGCCACGCCAATCCTTCCCCCCCTTCCCCTTCGAACCCGGATCTATTTCACCTCGCCTCGGCCAGCAGCTCGACGAATTTCTTGGTGTTTTCCTGGACGTCGTCCTGCGACATCTTGCGCGCGGTGCCGCCGGCCAGCTTGAATCCCATGCCGGAGCCCACACCATAGCCGTGGTAGAGAGCGATCTCTTCGCCGCTCTCGTCGTCGATCAGGTGGAGCTCGAGAATCGATCGCGACTTGCCCGCCCCGAAGCCCACGGCGTAACGCATCAGCCGGCTCCCGGGCTCGACCTCCAGGTCGGCGTCGATCCGTACTCGCGTCGCCGCCTTTCCTTTCGGCTTCTCTTCGAGAAAGGAACCGAGGGCCCGAGACTCTTTGAGATTGGCCGTGAGCTGCTCCACCAGGTATTCCTGCAGCAGCTCTTCGTCGATCGGCGCCTCGTTGCGCTCCTTCTTCCACTGGATGTCGACTTTCATCTCGCCGAGGTACACCTCCTCGACGGCGGCCAGGGCATCGGGATCCTTGATCTCGAGCCAGCGTCCTTTGATCTTCCCTGGGTTCTTGCCGATGGTCTTCCCACCACCGGCCAGCGCGATCGGAACCAACAGCAGAGAGAGCCCCAGCAGTGCTCCACAAACCCGACCCATCTTCCGACGAACCATCGATGTCTCCTCACAGATTGAATCAGCAATCTCGATGAGCTTCGTGACCCCGGCGATCGGCTCCGCAGCCGCTTGCGAATTCGTACCGATCCAAGGAGCAGAACGGGCTCCTCGCCAGGCTTCGGCTCACCCCCGAGCTCCCGAGATCTTACCATGTACCCCCCCTTCGGATTCGGCTCAGTGAGAGCCGCTTCCCGAGTCGATCGGCTGCCAGAAGGCTTCGCTCGAATCCTCCCCGACGATCCAGGCACCGAGGGCCCCGACCCGACGGTTGGGATGAAAGGTCACCGCGGGGGAGTAGCCGGTCTCGTATTGATAGAGCGTCTCCAACGCCTCGATCAAACCTTGCCGACCGAGGCGACGCCCGACCTTGCGCAAGGCTTCCCGAATCACCTCGAGGGCGGCCAGGGTGTACAGCTGTGCCGCTCGATGCTCACGAGCCCAGGGCGCATCGGCCACTCTCTCCCGGTACGAGGCCCAGGCTGCCGGCTCGGTGTCCTGCGGCAACGTGGGCCAGGCGTAGTAGCGGGAAAAGGGCTCGGGCGCTCGGGTCTTCGTGGGATCCCCCGATCCGTACAACGAGCCGACCAGGAGAAGAGGCCGGGGCTCGCCACTCCGCTCGATCCGCAGCAGGAGCCGTTCCCCCGCAGAGCGGGGCAGGAGAAGGAGGATTGCATCGGGCCGAAGCTCGCGCAAGGTACCGGCGGCACCTTCGAGGCCGTCCGCCCCACCGACCACGGGCACGGGTCGGACACGGGCCCCGGCGACCCCCTCGGCTCGTTCGTCGACGATCTCGCTCGCAAGCCTCTCGACTCGGGAATCGCCCCTGGCAAAAACCACCGCGACGGTCTCGGCTCCGAGAGGCTCCGGGGACTCCGCGAATCGCAGCAGGGCTTGCACCTGGTGCCGCAAACCCGGAAGGAGGTAGAAGACTTCGGCAACCGGCGGCTCACCTCTCGCGGGCTCGGCCGAGACCGGGCCGATGGCGGGCACTCCCGTTTCGGCCAGGAGGCGGGCGAGAGCCTCCTCGATGCCGACCGCATGAGGGGCTAGCAGAGCGAAGGGATTTTCGGCGTTCAAGAACGCACGAATCTGATCGATGCGTTCCGCGGGAGATCCTTCCGCGACGAGAAACCGGAGCTCGATTCGGCGACCGTAGATCTCTTCGCGGGCCGAGGCACGCCCGGCCGTGAGATCGAGGACTCCCCGAATCGCCTGGCGTCGAGCCGCGGCTCCTTCCCCCGGTGGGAGCACGACACCCAACCGAATGGCGGTATCGCTGACTCCCGGAGCCGACTCGGTTCCCAGGAGCCGTAGATAGGCCACCAGAGCCACGGCCTCTTCCCGGGTCAGCCGGTACCTCGGCATCGCCGAGTGTAGCGGCGAGCCGCCCGAGTCCCGCCCCATGGTGATGGCGCGGATCAGAAGTCGCTCGTCGTAGGGTGGCCGGGAGGATCGATCGCGGCGCACGGCGGGTCTCTGCAAGGCCTGCCAGGTGATATCGGATGGAACCACCCCTCCTTCCGGCCGCCCGACACCGTCGAAACCGTGGCAGCTGGCACAGGGCAAGACCGCGGCAGGAACCTCGGTTCCTCCTTCCCCCAGGGCCGCCGTGATCCCTCTTCCGGAATCTCCCTCGTGGTAGATCTTTCGTCCCAGCCTCTCCTCTTCCGACGCCTCCTCGGCGCCAGGCGGCCAGGGAGCCACCAGGAGCAGGAAGGATCCGGCGGCGAGAGTCCGGAGTCGGGCAGCGGCTCGAGCATTCCACCAGCGCATCGTGTCCGGCAGTATACGCCCGAGCCGCAAACCTCAGGAGCGATGCAAGAAAGCGAACGGACAGCGAGACGCCGCGGGCTTCGAAACCTCCGGGGCCTCTCGCAGGTCGGTCGGCGGCGCGGAGGACGGAGATGGCCGAGACATGTCTGCGACACCCGCGGACATGTCCGACACCCCTGCTGCCCCGCGATTTCGAGGCCGCAGAATCACCTCACCACCGCCGCGCGGAATGCGGAAGAAGCCTTCCCGCTGAGCCTCGCTCCCTCCCGGACCGGCCTCCACATCGAAACGCCGGAAGAGATGGGCGACCACGAGCTTCATTCCGACCAGAGCGAATCCTTTGCCGGTGCAGGTCCGGTGGCCACCACCGAAGGGTTTCCAGTGGTGCGCCTTGAGGCCGGTGCCCAGGAAGTGCTCGGGCTCGAAACGGTCGACCTGGGCGAAGAGCTCGGGACGCCGGGCGATGGCGCTCAGGCATTGGGTCACCACCGCGCCCTCGGGCACCACGTACCCTCCCAGCAATGTCGGGCGAAGGGCCCTGCGGACGCCCGCCGTATCGGTCGATGGCTGAAAGCGCATGCCCTCGTAGATCACCGCTTCGAGGTACTCCAGTTGGTCGATGTGCTCCGCTCGAATCGGCCCGTCCCCCACCACCCGGTCGAGCTCCGCGCGAATCTTCGGCACTACCTCCGGATTCGAGAGAACGCCCATCACCGTCCAGGTCAGGAGCTTCGGCATCGCCTCGTTCGATCCGGCGGCCAGGGTGCAGAGCTCCTGGACCAGGGTCTCGGTATCGAGTCGCGGGCCGGAACCGTCGGTCGACTGCAGGAGCCGATCCACGAGCCCTCTGGCTTCCGGCGACGGATTCGCCAGCCGCTCCTCGATCTCCTCGGTCAGGGCCCGGCGCAGATCCTCGCGCATTTTCAGAATCTTCCCCCAGGGACTTCTCGGGCCGAGGTCCAGGCGCAGCGCCGGCATCATCACCAGGGGCGACTGCAGACCTTTTTCGAGGAAGTCTCTCGCCAGCGACGCGATCCGCCGCACCCGCTCGGGCTCGATGTCGTCGAAGACGGACAAAATGTACGCCTGGAGGTTCAGGTCGACGAAGCGAGACAGAAGTGAGATCGTCGTATCCGTCTCCCAATCGGCGAGGGCACGGTCGATCCACTCGTCGACCCGCTCGGTGCGCTCGAGGGCCTCGTGGCCGTTCAGGAGAGGAAAGAGCAACCGGCGCCGCTCGAGGTGCTCCTCGCCATCGAGGCAGAACAACGAATCGGCGCCCAGGAGCCCACCCATGAACTTCTTGTTGGCCGGGCCTGCCGAGAGATGGGTATCGGGCACCCGGTAGAGCTCCTGGACGAGCTCCGGAGAGCAGAGGAAGACCCAGTCTCCCATTCCCAGGAGACCGAGGCAGAAGATGTCGCCACACTCCTTCTGCGCCTCCTCGAGCAAACCGACCGGGTCCTTCATGAACTGGAGGGTCTGCGAAATCCGCGAACGGCGCAGCCGAGGGACCTCGCCTCGTTCGACCTCCCTGCCCATCCGCTGGCGCCCGCCCTCGGGACGCAAGCCCATCCAAGAATCGAGAGTGATCGTTCCGGTTTCGTCTCGAGCCATTTCTATCCCCTCCTTGGCTTCGGTTCTCCTGCGGCAGCCGTTCGGTCCCCCGATCTCACCTCCCCGCGGCGGGCCATCGCTTCGATCGTCTTCCGACAGGCCATTCCATCCGTCGAATCGATACCCAAAAAACAAAGCACGTCTGATGCCAACCAACAAAGAATGGAAACATTTTCGCACAGCGATTCAACTGCCTACTGACCCGGCACGTGTTCGATCGTCCGTACTCGATGGATGGACTTCTCTTTCCCTCCGATCGATCCGGATCTTCATCGAGCCGATGGGGAGAGAGCCTTGCTCCGTCGCGGAAGCGAGGGATATCTTTGAGAAGATTCGAGAAGGTGCAGGCATCGGTTTTTCGGCTCCGAGAGGTAGGAGACCCCTGTGGGAAGAATTCACGGCATCGAGCTCCACGAGCAAACCTGGTATCCGGCGTTCTTGCGCAAGATCTTCCAGCGAGGCCTCGGCCACTCCCTCACGATCACCAACACCTTCGATCGCTTTACCGGACCCTTCGGGCAGTTCTTGGAGCAAACCCGGAGCCGAGCCATTCTCGACCTCTGCTCGGGCTCGGGGGACGCTGCCCGAGCGGTGTGGAAAGAGATCTTCGAGTCCCTGGAGCCCGATCGCCGACCGACCCTCTGGCTCAGCGATCTGTTTCCGAACCTCGAGGCCTACGAACGGCTGCGCGCCGAGCATCCGGGAGCGATCGAGTTCCTCGCGGCGCCCGTCGATGCCCTGCAGCCGCCGAAAGACGCCCCCCGGGTGCGCACTCTCTTCAATTGTTTTCATCACTTCCGCCCCGAGCAGGCGCGGCAGATCCTTGCCGATGCCACCGAGAACGCCGATGGGATCGCCATCTTCGAGGTGACCCGGAATCACTGGAAGAACCACCTGGTCACGGTCCTGGTGCTGCCCTTCGCCTCGGCATTCCTGACCTCGTTTCTCCTCCGCCCCTTTCGGCTCTCTCATGTCTTGTTCTCGTTCCTGCTTCCCGTGATTCCCTTCACCGCCGCCTTCGACGGGCTCTTCTCCAACCTCCGCACCTATTCCGTGGAAGAGCTGGAAGCGATGACTCGTTCGCTCGGAGATCGGGGTTTCGAATGGGAGATCGGCCACGTAGAGGTCGAGAAAACCGGCCTGCTCTCGACCTACCTCTTCGGCTGGCGCAAACATCCGCAGAGCTGAGCCGTTCTCTCGGGTTGGACTCGAGCGCCCATCACGAAACATCCGAGGATATGGCTCGAGAGCCGAGGCGCAACGGCTCGGTTGTGGTATCCTCCCGCCGCCGCGATTCGCCGCTCCCCTGGTTCCTGGGAAGCCCCCCCGGGCGAATCTTTCACCTTCGGTGCCACCAATCGGCATCTCGAATCTTCCGCTTTCTGCCCAGGCCCGTGCCGGGGAACCACTCCCCCTGGGACCTCGAAGGACAGCGGATCTCTGGCAAGAGGTCGAGCTTCGATGAATAGATCTCTCTTGCGCCCCTTTTTGTGGTCACGGGGCCTGATCATTTGCACAAAATCTTTTCTTTTCGTATTTGCCTTTCTGATGATGGGTGGCGATGGCGTCTCG
>CAZMEL010000039.1:0-39778 GCA_964565225.1 uncultured Thermoanaerobaculia bacterium
CTGGCGGAAGGAACGCCGACTCGACCCCGCCAGGGAATCTGACAGAGTAGAACTAGACACTGTGGGCGAGAGAGATTCTGATGTTCTGCGCGCGGCCCTCGAAACTCGCCTCAAGGTTGTTCTGCCGCGGAAGTCTATTGAGGTAAGGTATTTAGGGCCGATACGTTTCCTCATCTGCTCACACAGTCTACGTGCCGTGCTCGGACATCAGAATCTCTCGGGCACCAAGATTGGCCATTCCTGGATCGATCGGCTAGCGACCCGACCGCGCAGGAACCGCGTTCGCCGAGGCGGGGCGCAGGTCGCGCAGGATCTCGGCGGCTCGGGTCGCCGACTCCTCGTCGCCCGCCTCCCGCGCCGCGGTGAGCAGGCCCTGAATGGTCCGGGCACGGCGCGGGGCGCGGCGGTCCGAGATCTCGAACTGGGCCTGGGCCGCGGCGGCATCGTCGGCGGCGAGCAGGAGCTCACCGTAGAGCTCGTGCGACGGCTGGACCGGCACCGGCGGGCCGAATCCGAACGATTCCTGCTCTTCCAGCTCGGTGGCCTCGGCCAGCAGGCCGAGGGCTTCGGTCCGGCGGCCTTCGGCCTGCAGGATCAAGGCTTCGAGCTGTAGCCGAGTGATCTTCGCCGGGCCGTCGCGCACGCCACCGAAACGGCTGTAGCCCGAGGTGTTGCTGTGGCATTGGTCGCCGCTCTCGGCCTCCTCACCACCGTCTTCGAAGCGCGAGGAGAGATCCTCGAGCACCGCGCGGGCCGCCTGGACGTCGTCGCGCCCGAGGGCCGCGAGGCCGGTGGCGTAGAGGTCGCTGGCCACCATGTTGGGACTGAGATCCCCGAGGTCGGGTCCGGGCGGGAGGTCGTCCCAACGCTCCGTCTCCACCGCCCAGGCACCGCGCATCAGGGCGAGATGCCCGCGCGCGCGCCGACTGTCGGTCTCCTCGTTGTCCGCGGTGATCTGTACCAGGAGCTTCTTCGCCTTCTCGAATTCTCCCATCTGCAGATAGGCGTAGTGCAGCCACTGCATGGCGTGGTAGCCACGAAAGCCCACCCCGAGCTCCTTGCGAATCCGACGAGCTTCCGCGGCCTCGTACGAAGCCTCGTTGGCTTCGGCGGTTTCCTTCCACATTCCCAGAGGCAGAAAGATGTGCGACGGCATGTGCAGAGCGTGCTCGGCAGCGGGTGCGATCTGGGCGTAGACTCGCGCCGGGCGTAGACCCAGAGGAGCGTGTACCGGGTCGTCGTAGGAGTGGATCAGGTAGTGGGCCGCGCCGGGGTGCAGCGGATTGGCGGCAAAGACCTCCTCCACGATCGCCGCCGCCCGCATGTAGGTGGCGGTTTCCCGGCCATCGTGGCAGGTGCCGAGCAGGGCCAGGGCGTAGAAGCTGGCGGCGTCGAGATCTTCGGGGTAGGCCTCCATCAGCCCTTTCATCGCCTCGGCATAGGCGAGGTCCCGGGTCAGCTTGTCGCCTTCGCCGAAGAGGATCTCCACCGCCCCGAGATACCCCTTCTCTCGCTCCGTTCCGGCCTTTGCGAGGCGCTCTGCCGGAGTGTCTCCGAGGCGATCGAGACTCGCCCGGGCATCCGAGAGGGATTCTTCCAGCCACAGGGGATGATTATGGGTCATCGCCTCGCCCCAGTAGGCCATGGCGAAGTCGGGATCGATCTCCTGAGCGTCGCGAAACGACTCCCGAGCGTCGGTGTATTCGAAGCTGTGGAGCAGCAACAATCCCTTGATGAAAGCCTCCTGGGCCTCGGCCGCGCCAGAGTTGGGGAAGTCCGTGCGGCCCAGCTGGGAAGCCAGGGCCATACCGGGCAGGGCCAACCCCAGGATCAAGAGGAGAACGATCAGGATTTCGACCCGGATCTTCGAAAGCATCGGCGGCTCCTTTCTCGATTTCACTCCGAATAGAGTACAGGCTGATTCCACCAGAGTCGACAAGGGCCGGCTTTCGCCGGCCCTTGGACTCGATTCGATCGGCGGGAAGATCAGTCGGCGTCTTCTCTCTTCGACTCGGCGATGATCTTCTGCTGGATCTGCTTCGGAACCTCGTCGTAGTGCGAGAACTCCATGGTGAAGCGCGAGCGCCCCTGGGTGATCGAGCGTAGAGCCAGCGCGTAGTCGAGCATCTCCGCCATCGGCACCGTGGCCTTGATGATGGTCTTGGCGTCTTTGGTCTCCATGCCCTGGGGCCGGCCACGACGCTGGGAGAGGTCTCCCATGATGTCGCCGGTGAACTCCTCGGTGGTCACGATCTCGACGTCCATCATCGGTTCGAGAATGGTGGCTCCCGCCTTGGCCATGGCATCCTTGAAGGCCATCGAGCCGGCGATCTTGAACGCCATCTCCGAGGAGTCGACGTCGTGGTACTGGCCGTCGAGCAGACGCACCCGGAAATCCACCACCGGGAACCCGGCGAGGAAACCTCGTTCCCGGGTCTCGAGGATTCCCTTCTCCACCGCCGGGCGGTATCCCTGCGGAATGGAGCCACCGAAGATTTCGTCCTTGAACTCGAAATCTCCGCCCGACTCGAGCGGCTCGACCATGATCTTGCAGTCTGCGAACTGTCCGCGGCCGCCGGTCTGCTTCTTGTGTCGTCCGTGCCCTTCGGCGGGTCGGCGCAGGGTCTCGCGGTAGGGAACCTTGGGCTGGTGCAGCACCACCTCGACCTTGTACCGCTGGCTCAGCTTGGCGATGGCGATCTCTACGTGCAGCTGATCGGCGCCGGAGAGCAGGAACTCGCCGGTCTGGGCGTCACGGCCCGCCTTGAGGCCGAGATCTTCCTCGATCAGCTTGTGCATGGCGTCGCTGATCTTCTCTTCGTCACCCTTCGCCTTGGGCTCGATCGCAAAGGAGATCGAGGGCGGCCGGAGGGTGATCCAGCCGAGCCGGATCGGCTGCTCCTTGGAGCACAGGGTGTCGCCGGTGAGGGTGTGCTTGAGCTTCACCAACCCGCCGATGTCGCCGGGCACCAGCTTGGCCGCGTTGGTCCCCTGCTTGCCCTGCATGTGCATGACATTGCCGAGCTTCTCACTCTCCTCGGCACGACTGTTCCAGAGCACCGAGTCGCCGGTCAGCTCTCCCGAGACCACCCTGAGAAGGGTGATCTTTCCGGAGAACGGATCGTTGATGGTCTTGAAGACCAGGGCACTGGCGGTGCCGCCTTTGATCTCTACCGCCTCACCCCCGAGGTCGAAAGCGGGAAATTGCGGCATGTCGGCGGGGGAAGGGAAGAGGTCGATCACGGTATCGAGGAAGGTCGAGGAACCGATTCCGTGCAGGGCCGAGCCGATGGTGATGGGGAAGACCGAGCGCCGCAGGATGGCGTTCTTCAGCCCTTTCTGGAGGTCTTCGGTCGAGAGGGTTCCCTCCTCGAAGTACTGCTCCATCAAGTCGTCGTCGCTCTCCGCCACGGCTTCGATCAGCTTGTTCCGCCACTCTTCCACCGCGTCCGCGAGGTCCGCCGGAATGTCGGTCGCCTGGGCCTTGCCGTCGCCGTCCTTGGTGAAGAGATACGCCTTCTCTCCGATCAGGTCGACGATCCCTTCGAAGCTCTCTTCCTTGCCGATGGGAATCTGGATCGGCATGATGTTGCGCCCGAGCTCATTGCCCAGGGCTTCGACCGTGCGATCCAGATCGGCATTCTCGCGATCGAGCTTGTTGATGTGGAAGACCGTCGGGATGTCCCAGTTGCCGGTGAACTCCCACATTCTCTCGGTCGAGACCTCGACCCCGGACACCGCATTGACCACGACCACCGCGACATCGGCCGCGCGCACGCCGGCGCGACTGTCGACACCGAACATACTGGCGCCCGGCACGTCGATGATGTTGATCTTGTTCTTCCGCCACGGAACGAAGCAGGGAGCCAGGCCGAGAGAGTTCCCGCGCTCGATTTCCATCGGGTCGAAATCGGTCACCGTGTTTCCGTCCTCCACCCGGTTCATACGCTTCGCCACTCCACCGGTGTAGAGAAGCGCGCTGGCCAGAGTGGTCTTACCGGTGTCGGCATGTCCTGCCAGGGCGATATTGCGGATCTGGGCCGGACTTTCCACCTGCATACCTGAGACCTCCTTGATCGCTGAGTAAGACGCGCAATATACCACTGTTGCCGGCTTTGCCGAGCCCCTTCTGGCCTACGTCTCGATCGGTATCGGCCACGGCCCGAGTCGAAACGCCATCGGCCGGTCCCGGTTTGACTCTCCACCTGGGCAACACCTACAATAAATGCATCTTTCCCTTCGGATGCCACGCCAAAACCCAACGATGCTCAGCTGATGGCCCAATCGATGTTGTGTTCTGAATGACCACGAAAAACCTAGGTCGTTACGAGATCATCGGTGAGCTGGGCAAGGGAGCCATGGGTTTGGTGTACCTGGCCCGAGACCCCCTGATCGGCCGCCAGCTCGCTCTGAAGACGTTCCGCATGGGCCTCTCCGCCCAGGACCAGGAGCTCGAGCAGTTTCGGGTCCGCTTTCTGCGCGAGGCCCAGAGCGCCGGAATCCTTTCTCATCCCAATATCGTGACGATCCACGATGTGGTGGTCGAAAACGATGGCGACTTCTTCATCGCCATGGAGTACGTCAAGGGCACCGACCTGAAGCATCTGATGCAGAAGGGCGGCCGCCTCGACCTCCGCTTCGTGATCGACATCGTCGCCCAGATCGCCGACGGTCTCGACTACGCCCACTCCCAGGGAGTGGTGCACCGCGACATCAAACCCGCCAACATCATCATCACCAAGAAGAAGCAGGCCAAGATCACGGACTTCGGCATCGCCCGGATCGACGCTTCCAACCTGACCACGGAAGGCCAGCTGCTCGGTACTCCCAACTACATGGCTCCGGAGCAGATCCAGGGCAAGGAAGTCGACCACCGGACCGATCTCTTCTCTCTCGGCGTGATGCTCTACGAGCTGGTCACCGGCAAGAAGCCGTTCCGCGGCGACAACCTGACCCAGGTCACCCACCGCATCGTCTATGACTCGCCCACCGCGCCGGAAGAGATCGTGCCCGGTTTGCCGGCGAGCCTGCTACGGGTGATCGACCGGGCGCTGCGCAAAGATCCCGCCGAGCGCTACGAGCGTGGCGGCGACATGGCCGGCGAGCTGCGGGCGATCCTCGCACCTGCGGCGTCTTCCTCGGGCTCCACGGGCTCGTTCCTCGCCGATGACCCCAATCCACCTTCGGGCCAGGTCGCAGTGGGCAGCGCCGCCAACAACATGACCCTCACGTCGGCCGCGGCCCACGCCGCTCTCAAACCGTCGGCAACGACCCCGAACCTCTCGGGCACTTTCGTTTCGCCGCCACCGGAAGCGGCGGCGACACCCCCGCAGACTCCGGTACCACCACCCGAGTCTCCCGCGGCCTCGAAGCCCCATCCGGCCCTCGTGGTGGTGGCGGCGGTCGCCCTTCTCGCAGTGATCGGCGTTCTCGCCTTCTCTCTCCTGAGCAACCGTGCGGATAGTGAGGCTCCGACCTTCGTCGATCCGGAAGCGGAGCTCCGCGCTCGCTACGAGCCCCTGGTGGAAGAAGGTGAACGACTGCTCGAAGCCGGGGATCCCGAACGAGCCCTGGTGCAATTCGAGAAAGCCCTCGCCATCGTTCCCGAAGACCGCGAGATCCGCCAGCTGCGGCAGCAGGCGGAGAGAGCCTCGCTGGAGCTGGCCGGGACGGACCCCGAGGAAGCGATGGTCCTGAGCCAGCTGCGGCAGGCGAGAGAGGCCCTCGACGCCCGCGACTACCGGCAGGTGATTCGTCTGGCGGAAGGAGTCCTGGAGCTGGACCCGGAGAACCAGGATGCCGAGGATCTCCTGCAACAGGGCCAGGAAGGGCAAGGGCGTCGAGACCAGGTCCGAGATCGGTTCCGGAACAATGCAACGGCTCCGGCAGCTCCTGCCGAGTCGGGTGCCACGGCTCCTCCGGCCACCCGGCCAGCCTCGGCAAAGGCAACCCTGAAGCTCGATTTCTTCTCCGAAGCCCCGGAGGGCCGGCTGACGATCTACGCCGACTCCGACCGGATCTACCAGGAGTCGTTCAAATTCGAGGGCGAGAAGAAGGGCCTGCTCCAGCGTCGAGCGAGCAAGTCCGGCCGGCTCAGTGCTTCGTTCGAGGTACCGGCGGGACCGATTCACCTCGCGATCTACGCCAAGGCCAAGGACCAGGGCACCCGCACCACCGAGCTCGACGGTGACCTGCCGGCCGACGGGGCGACCACCTTGACGATCCGGATGCAGAAAGACGGCCGGGTCACCGCACGGTTGGAATGAATCGCACCGCCATCGAGATCCTCGGCGCCCGGACCCACAACCTGCAACAGATCGACTGCCGAATCCCCCACGGTCGGGTCACCGTGGTGACCGGGCCTTCGGGCGCCGGCAAGTCGTCGCTCGCCTTCGACACGGTGTACGCCGAGGCCCAGCGCCGGTTCATCGAGTCGATGTCGACCTACTCCCGGCAGTTCCTGGAGCAGATGGAGCGGCCACCGGTGGAGGCGATGCACAACATCCTGCCGGCGGTGGCCCTGCTGGCCCGCAACTCGGTGAAGAATGCCCGCTCTTCGGTAGGGACCCTGACCGAGGTGCACGACGTGTTGCGGCTGCTCTACGCTCATCTCGGCGAGGTGAGATGCCCCAACGGCCACGGCCCGGTGAGCGCCGAGGCTCCGGAAACCGTGGCCGACGCCATCGCGTCCGGCATCGCAGGCGAGAAGGTGCTGCTGGTCGCTGCCCTCGAACGACCCGCTCGGCAATCGCACCTGCAGTGGAAGGAGCTGGTGCGCCAGGGATTCTTCCGCCGCCTCGAAGGCGACGAAGTCGTTCGCATGACGCCGAGCCAGCGCTGGACCCGGGCTCTCGACCCTCTCCTGCTGGTGCTCACCCGCGCCCGGGCGACCGGCGAACGAGCCGAGCCCCGGCTGGTGGAAGCCGTGGAAGAGGCCTATCGCCTCGCTGCGGGCAGGTTGCGCGTCGTCGATCTCGAGGGAGACGAGCCGAGCTGGACCTTCTTCGGCCGTCGCCTGACCTGTCGTGTTTGTGGAGCGACCGGCGAGCGGCCGGTGCCGGCGCTCTTCTCCTTCAACTCACCCCTGGGTGCCTGCCCCCGATGCCAGGGATTCGGCCGAGTGATGGGGATCGACCGCGATCGGGTGGTGCCCGAAACGTCCAGGAGCCTGCGGGAGAAACCCATCGCTCCCTGGAACTCCCCCTCCTACGAGAAGCACTACGGGCGACTCTTCAGCGCCGCCCACGAGCGCGGGATCGACCTCGACCTTCCGTGGCGGGATCTCTCGGAAGCCGACCGGGAATGGGTGTGGAGCGGCGCCGACGGATTCGTGAGCCTCGACAAGTTCTTCGCCCGGCTGGAGCGGAAGAACTACAAGATGCACGTGCGGGTTCTACTGGCCAGGTACCGCGCCTACGACCGCTGCCCTTCCTGTGCCGGCCGTCGGCTACGGCCCGAAGCCCTGGCGGTGCGCCTCTTCGGCAAGGATCTCTCGGAGCTCAGCGCTCTGCCGATCGAAGCCCTGCACGGCTGGCTCGGGGAGCAGGCACCCTCGCCGGAGCAAAAAGCCCGTGCCGGGGATCTGCTCGAGCAGCTCGAGCGCCGCCTCGCGACGTTGGAGCAGGTAGGCCTCGGCTACCTCTCCCTCGATCGCCAGGCCCGGACCCTCTCGGGCGGAGAGGCGCAGCGGATCCAGCTCGCCACCGCCCTCGGCTCGGGTTTGACCAGCACTCTCTACGTGCTCGACGAGCCCACGATCGGGCTGCATCCGCAGGATTCCCAGCGGCTCCTCGGCCTCCTGCACGACCTCGCCGAGCGAGGAAATACCGTGTTGGTGGTGGAGCACGATCGCACCCTGATTCGCGGTGCCGATCACCTCGTGGACCTCGGGCCTCTCGCCGGTGAGCATGGCGGGCGCCTGATGGGAGAAGGGCCGGTGGAGGAGGTGCTTCGCAACGAGACCTCTCTCACCGCCCGGTTCCTCGAACGCCCCCCCGAGGAGGTCTCCTACGAGCTCGACGATCCCGAGCCCGCGGTGCCGAGGTCACGCCTGTGGATTCGCGGCGCCCGAGAAAACAACTTACGCGGCTTCGACGTGGAGATTCCCACCGACGCCCTGGTGGCGATCACCGGCGTCTCCGGCTCGGGCAAGTCGACCCTGGTGGAGAACGTGCTCTACGGCACCTTCCAGCGGAGCCGGGGAACGGTCGACGTGGAGCCCGGGGATTGCGATGCTCTCGAAGGGCTCGAAGAGCTGGAAGACGTGGTGCTGGTCGACCAGCGCCCTCTGGGCCGTTCGAGCCGCTCGAACCCGGTGACCTACATCAAGGCCTACGACGACATCCGCAAGATCTTCGCCGCGGTTCCCGAAGCCAGGGAGAGCGGAATCGCCGCGGGCCATTTCTCGTTCAATCTCGACCGCGGCCGTTGCCCCGAGTGCAGCGGTACCGGCGTCCAGGAAGTGGATATGTTCTTCATGGCGTCGGTGTCGGTGGTGTGCGACACCTGCCAGGGCCGACGCTTCCGGCCGGAGATCCTCGCCATCACCCACCGCGGACGCAATATCCACGAAACCCTGGAGCTGTCGGTCGAAGAATCTCTCGACCACTTCGCCGATCGCACCCGCCTGTGCCGCCGGCTCGAGAACCTGATGGACGTGGGTCTCGGCTATCTACGCCTCGGCCAGCCCACCTCGACCCTTTCGGGTGGCGAGGCCCAGCGGCTCAAGCTCGCCAGCTTCCTGGGCGAGCCCGCGGGCAAGGTCAAACCCCGGCTCTTTCTCTTCGACGAGCCGACCACCGGTCTGCACCTGGCGGATATCGACCTCCTGCATTCGACCCTGCGCCGGCTGGTGCAACGAGGGCACGGAGTGGTGGTGGTGGAGCACAGCACCGATCTCGTCGCCCGGGCCGACTGGATCGTGGATCTCGGACCCGGCGGCGGAACCCACGGCGGTGAGCTGCTCTTCTCGGGCCCGATCCGCGCATTTCTCGACTCGGTCGAGAGCCCCACGGCGAGCGAGCTCCGGGAGTATCTCGGCTGGGTTCCACCCGGCTCGAAAGCGGGCCGCAAGAAGCGCCGGAGGCCCGCCGACCACCGGTCTGCACCTGGCGGATATCGACCTCCTGCATTCGACCCTGCGCCGGCTGGTGCAACGAGGGCACGGAGTGGTGGTGGTGGAGCACAGCACCGATCTCGTCGCCCGGGCCGACTGGATCGTGGATCTCGGACCCGGCGGCGGAACCCACGGCGGTGAGCTGCTCTTCTCGGGCCCGATCCGCGCATTTCTCGACTCGGTCGAGAGCCCCACGGCGAGCGAGCTCCGGGAGTATCTCGGCTGGGTTCCACCCGGCTCGAAAGCGGGCCGCAAGAAGCGCCGGAGGCCCGCGACCCGGGCCGCAAGCCGATGAGCGCCCGGCCGGCGATCTCGATGAGCGTGCGCCAGAAGTGGCTCCTGGCGGCAATTCTCGGCATCGGCGTTCTGCTTCGTCTGACCTATCTGCTCGAAGCCGCCCAGGGCTCTCCCGACTTCGCATCGCCAAGGTTCGAAGCCCAGTACCACGACTATTGGGCCCGGGCCCTTCTGAGCAACGACTGGACCCCGCCGCCGCGAATCACCGACCCGGAGATCCGGTCGCGCGCCTTCTTTCGTCCGCCGGGGTACCCCTACTTTCTGGCGGCGATCTACGGCACCCTCGGCCCTTCCTACCTGTGGCCCCGGCTGGTGCAGATGACTCTCGGCCTCGGAACCTGCCTGCTGGTGTTTCTCCTCACCCGGCGGACCTTCGGCAACATCGAGGCCTTGGGAGCCACAGCTCTCTCGGCTACCTATTGGCTGATGCTCTTTTTCGAGGGCGAGCTGATGGCCCCGGCGCTGTTGAGCTTCCTTCTGCTGCTGGCCCTTTCCCAGATTGCGCGATGGACCCAAGGGTTTACCCTCTCCCGAGCCGTATCGGCAGGCCTGTTGCTCGGCCTCGCCGCCGTGGTGCGGCCCAATGTGCTGGTGTTGCCCCTCGTAAGCCTGGCCTGGATCGCCTGGATCCGGCATCGGCGACGGCTTCCCGTCTTCGAGGCCCGCTTCCTGGGGTCGGCGGCGGGCTTCTGCGCGGCGCTCGCTCTCGCGATCCTGCCGGTGACCCTGCGCAACTGGATGGTCTCCGGTGAGCCCGTGCTGCTCACCTCCAACGGCGGGATCAATCTATTCATCGGCACCCACCCTGACAACGACGGCACCACCCCCGGGGTGCCCGAGCTCGGCGAGATCGCCGGGCTCAGCGGTTGGGATTCGTTCGACTATCCCGAGATCGCCCGCGCGGTGAGCGAGCTCCAGGGGCGCTCGATGGGAGACGCCGAGATCTCCCGCTACTTCTCCCGAAGAGCGCTAGCAGCGGTGGTCGACGATCCGCGAGGCACCCTGCGGCGGACCGTCCGCAAGCTCCTGCTCTTCTGGGGGCCCGCCGAGGTCTCCAACAACAAGGTTCTGGCCGCAGAGCGGGCGAATTCCCCCACTCTGCGCCTCGGCCTCACTTTCCCGGTGCTCTTCGCCTGTGCGCTCTTCGGCCTCAGCCGCCTGCTCCGGCGTCGGCGTTCCTCGCGGCCCTTGCCGGAAGCCCAGCTCGCCACGACCACCCTGCTCCTCGGCTGGATCCTGGCCTACAGCGCGTCGTACCTGCCCTTCTTCGTCGCGGCACGGTTTCGGGTCGCCCTGGTTCCGTGGCTGGCCATTCTCGGCGGAGCAGGAATTGCCACGCTCTGGAGATCCCGCAGTGCTCCCAGGGCCCTCGCCTTCGGCCTCCTGAGCCTCGGAGCCATCTGGCTCCTGGTTCGCTCTCCCTGGGTGCCCTACGAAGACGACCAGGCCCTGTGGCACTACCGTCGAGGTCTCCTCTACCAGGAACAAGGGCGCCCCGACCTCGCTCTCGAAGAGCTCGAAGCCGCCCACGAGCACGACCCCGAAAACCCCCGCTGGGTGGTCGCCCTGGCGCCGCTGTGGGAGGCCGCGGGACAACCCGAGCGAACGATCCGGGCCTACCGGGCGATTCTCGACAAAGACCCCGACTCCCTCGTGGCCCACAACAATCTGGCCATGCTCTACGCCCGCTCCCACCGGCTCGCCGAGGCCATTCCCCACTGGCAGGCCGCCCTGGAGATCGAGCCCGAAAGGCTCAACGTGCTCACCAACCTGGCCATCGCCCTGACCACCGGCCCGGACGAGATCCGTGATCCTCGACGAGCCGTGGAGCTGGCGGAACACGCCAGCCGCCTGACCGGAGGCGAGGACCCGGGGATTCGATCGATCCTGGAGATGGCGCGGGAGGCTGCGGAAAGCGCGGCGAGGGACTGAAGTCCCTCGCGAGGAAAGTCGTCCTGCCGGACGCGGAGGGCAGCGTGGGGCTCGATCTCCGAGCCCGAGCGACGGAGGATCAGCCAGACACAGTCGAGTGTAGTACCAGGTCCCCGATTCCATGACCACCGAGACCACGCAGACCTGGGGCTCACGGCTCGCATGCTCGCCAGATCGGCCCAGGCTGCATCCTGTCGCCCCGATGGGGCTCGGAGGGAATCGAAGCTAGCAGGCTTTGCGCAACGACTCCTCCGCCGGAGGGTAGATCGCCGGCTCCGCCGACGCCGCACGGTAGGCATCACAGGCTCCGTCGACATCGCCTCGCTCTTCGAGGATCCGGCCCAACCACCAGCTGGCCTCCGACCACATCGCCGCCTCGGAGGGTAGAACCTGCTCCCGAGGCCGGTCCACGATTCGGAGCAGAAGCTCTTCGGCCCGCGCCACGTTCGAAATCTCGGCATCGCCTTGGAACAGGCGGGCGGCGCTCAGCAGAGAGAGGAGGTCGTCGGCATCGACCTCGAGGGCGGCTTCGAACATTTCGAGGGCCCGGGCGGGGCGTTCCTGGCGGAGGAAGAAGTCTCCCGCGGCCTGGAAGCTCTCCAGGTCTTCGGGCCCGGCTTCCACGGCCCGCACATACTCCTGCTCCGCCTCTTCGAGCTTTTCTTCTCGCTCGAGGATTCCGGCCAGCGTGCGATGGCCGGCCGGCGGATCGAGCGGGAGCAGGAGGTCGACATGGTGACGGGCCTTCTCCGGGTTGCCCCCGGCGAAGGGGGGAGCCTCCGAGTAGAAACGGGCCAGGGCCAGGTGCACGGCCGGACGCTGGGGATCGAGCTCGGCGGCTCGCAGAAAGGCCGCGTGCAGGCGTTGGGCCACGGGCAGCCGGCCGAGCACCGGCACCTGGTCGATCCGCTCCGCCAGGCTGCGGCCCAGCCACATGTGGGCGTCCGCCCGCTTCTCGTCGATCGCGATCGCGGCTTCGAACGCCTCGATCGCCTCCACCTGGCGTCCTTGTCCGAACAGGGCTCGGCCCAGCAACTCCTGGGCCAGGGCGCTCTCGGGCCTCTGCTCGACGGCGGCTCGCGCTTCTTCCTCGGCGGTGGAGAAGTCTTCGCGTTCGAGCAACGACTCGATCCGGTCTCGGGTTTCCGCCAGGGTCCTCACCTCGCTCCCTCCCTCGACAGAAGGGCTCGGGACCGGAGTCGGCCCCGGATTGGAGGCACAGCCCACTCCGCCGAGCACCATCACACCGGCCACGGCCCGCCGAAGAAAGCGTCGAAAGCATTGGAAACCGAGGGAGCTTGGGGTACCGTATGAGCTTCTCATGGTCAGGAGGTCGAGGGGGCTTTCATGATTTTCGAGCTGTCGAACCGAGCGCAAGACTACCACCGTCGCCTCACGGCGTTCATGGAGGAGCATGTCTACCCCAACGAGCGGCTCTTCTACGAGCAGCTCGACTCGGGCTCCGACCGCTGGCAGATTCCCCCGATTCTCGAAGAGCTCAAGCTGCGAGCACGGCGCGAAGGGCTGTGGAATCTCTTCTTGCCCGAGAGTGAGAACGGTGCCGGGCTGAGCAACCTCGAATATGCACCGTTGTGCGAGGTCATGGGGCGAGTGATCTTCGCACCCGAAATCTTCAACTGCTCGGCACCGGACACGGGCAACATGGAAGTGTTGGTGCGCTACGGCTCGCCGGAGCAGAAGGACAAGTGGCTCCGCCCCCTGCTCGAAGGAGAGATTCGTTCCTGCTTCGCCATGACCGAGCCGGAGGTGGCCTCGTCCGACGCCACCAACATTCGTTCCACCATCGAGCGGGACGGCGACGAATACGTGATCAACGGCAACAAGTGGTGGACTTCCGGCGCCGGGGATCCACGCTGCCGGATCTCCATCTTCCTCGGAATCACCAACACCCGCGCCGAGAGGCACCATGCCCACTCGATGATCCTCGTACCCCTCGACACGCCCGGAGTCGAGATCGAGCGTTTGTTGACCGTGTTCGGCTACGACGACGCCCCTCACGGTCACGCCCAGATCCGCTTCCGCGACGTCCGAGTCCCGGCCTCCAACATGATCCTGGGAGAGGGTCGAGGATTCGAGATCGCCCAGGGGCGCCTCGGTCCCGGACGCATCCACCACTGCATGCGTCTGATCGGAGTGGCCGAGAGGGCTCTCGAGCTGATGTGTGAGCGCGCCACCTCGCGGGTCGCCTTCGGGCGCCCGCTGGCCGACTTCGGGACCCTGCGCGCCGAGATCGCCGATTCCCGGATCGAGATCGAGCAGGCTCGGCTCCTCACCTTGAAGGCCGCACACATGATGGACACGGTGGGCAACAAGAAGGCTCGGGCGGAGATCGCCATGATCAAGGTCGTCGCTCCCAATCTCGCCCTGCGGGTGCTCGATCGTGCGATCCAGGCGCACGGCGGCGCGGGGGTCAGCGGCGATTTCCCTCTCGCCTACCTCTGGGCTACCTCCCGAACCCTCCGCCTGGCCGACGGGCCCGACGAGGTGCACCGCGAATCCGTGGCCCGGCTCGTGCTCAAATCGTTGGGTGGTTAGCTGCCGGTACGAAAGGATTTCTCGTGGCCGACGACACGAAGATCAGCGAAGAGATCGTAGAAGCCTCCTGGCGGGAGGCGGCACAGCTCACTCCCGAGGAGAGCTCCCGGGCGATGGAGGCCCTGGCCCTGGCCCAGCCGGATTTGCTGGCGTTCGTTTGCGAAATGACCGAGGAGAGCTCGCAGAATGCCAAGGAGCTCGCGTTCTACCTGTTCTTCGTGATTTTCGACATGTTCAGGAAGGGTGCGTCCGAGCCCCTGCCGAGAATTTCCGGTGACCGGATCCTCGAGCAGCTCGAAGCCAACGAGGCCTTTCTCGAACGGCTGGCGCCCGCCCACCCCAAGTTCATGATGCGAGCCGCCGAAACCCACCTCGCCTCCCAACCCCACGTGCTCGCCTACCTCGCCGAAGCCCTGGTCGAGCCCGAAGAGGAGGCCGAGGTGGACGACCTCGGCGAAGACGAGCTCGGCCTGATCTTCCTCGTGCTGAAGACCGTGATCGACCTGCTCGATCACGAGCTCTGAATTCATTCGCAGGGACGACGACGATCGAGGGCCGACGCCCAACCAGGGAACAACCCTCCGAGACGCGCGCCGATCGATCTCCGGCCTCAGTCCCTCACCCGGCCGCAACGCAAAGAGCACCTCCCACGGGAGGTGCTCTTGATTGCAGGGCCTCGTGCTGGGACCGGTCAGTGCCAGCCGGGTACGAGGGTCGTCCGGGTGAGGACGTCGGAGACGATGAAGATGAAGAAGATCAACAGCCAGAAGAACCCTCCGACCGCGCTGAGCTTGATCAACGACGAGCTTCCCTTCACGTGCATGAAGAAGAGGATCACGATCGAAGCCTTGGTCGCCGCGATGGCGAAGGCGACGATCTGGTTCGCCACCGGCCCCAGGTGGACATAGGCCACTCCGACGGTCAAACCGGTGAGAGCGAAGAGGGACAGGAGCACGAAGACATAGGGCATCAACGAGGAATCGTGATCGGACATGGTTCCCGCTCCTAGGTCAGACAGCGATCAGGTAGAGGTAGGGGAAGAGGAAGATCCACACGATATCGACGAAGTGCCAGTACAGGCCGAACCCTTCGACGAAATTGTGGTTCTCGGGTGTCCACGTCCCCCTCCAGGCCAGTGGGATCATCACCAGCATGATCCCGATACCGACGATCATGTGCAACGCATGCATGCCGGTCATGGCGAAGTAGAGGGAGAAGAAGATCTCCGTCTGCGGGCCGCCGGTCTCCCCGTGCCACTCGTAGTTGGGCCCCGGGAAGAGGTTGTGCTCCCACTTCTTGGTGTACTCGTATTCCCACTTGATCCCGAGGAAGAGGCCACCGAAGAGGATGGTCAACACCAGGCCGAGAACGAGGATTTCCTTCTTACCCTTCTGAGCCCCCCAGACCGCCATCACCATGGTGAAGCTGCTGGCCAGCAGCACACCGGTATTGAGAGCTCCCAGAGGAACGTCGAGCTCGAGGCTACCGGCCTTGTATGCCTCCGGGTACTGCAGCTTGTAGTACACGTAGGTGACGAAGAGGCCGCCGAAGAACAGAACCTCCTGCACCATGAACAGCCACATGCCGAAGAAGGCCGAGGAATTCTGCTGTTCCTGGCTCTCGAAATGGTGAGCCAGGCCAGCCGGATGAGCATCTGCGGTTGAGTGCGACAACTCGAAAGCCTCCTCGGTCAAGCAACCGGTCGCGCGAATCTCCGACCGATGTTGCGGTCGGAATGCGGCGCATATTTGTCGTAGTCGTAGGGCTCGTGGTCGACCACCGGCATCGACTCGAAATTGTGCAACGGCGGCGGTGAGCTGGTCTCCCACTCGAGACCCACCGCACCCCACGGATTCGGACCCGCCACCTCGCCCCACTTCAGCGACCACGCGAAGTAGATCAGCGGCAGGATGTAACCCACGGCCAGGATCGAGGCACCCGCGGTAGAGAGCACGTGCAACACCTGGAACTCTTCGGGATACACGTGGTAGCGCCGAGGCATGCCCATGTAGCCGAGAATGAACTGGGGGAAGAAGGTCAGGTTGAAGCCGATGAAGATCAGGCCGGCGGAGAGGTGGGACCAGAAACCCGAGTAGATCCGGCCGGTCATCTTCGGCCACCAGTAGTGGATTCCGCCGAGATACCCCATCAGCGCACCACCCACCATGATGTAGTGGAAGTGAGCCACCACGAAGTAGGTGTCGTGTACGTGGATGTCGATCCCGAGGGTTCCCAGCATCACGCCCGTGAGACCGCCGATCGTGAACAGGCCGATGAAGCCGAGGGCGTAGAACATCGGCGTGGAGTACTCGATCGAGCCCCGGTAGAGCGTGGCCATCCAGTTGAAGACCTTCACCGCGGAGGGTACCGCCACCAGCATGGTGATGAGCGAGAACACCAGGCCGGTGTACACCGACTGGCTGCTCAGGAACATGTGGTGACCCCAGACCAGGAAGCCGATCACGGCGATGGCGATCGAGGCGAAGGCCACGAATTTGTAGCCGAACACCGGCTTGCGGGAGAAGGCGGCGATGATCTCGCTGATCACACCCATCGACGGCAGGATCATGATGTAGACCGCCGGGTGGGAGTAGAACCAGAAGAGGTGCTGGAAGAGCACCGGGTCGCCGCCGAGAGCGGGATCGAAGAAGCCCAGCTTCAGCACCCGCTCCATGCCCACGAGCAGCAGGGTGATGGCGAGCACCGGGGTGCCAAGCACCATGATCAGGCTGGTGGCATAGTGCGACCACACGAAGAGCGGCAGGCGGAACCAGGTCAGGCCCGGCGCCCGCATGCGGTGGATCGTCACCATGAAGTTGATGCCGGTGAAGATCGACGAGAAGCCGTTGATGAAGATACCCACCGCCACCGTGGTGACGTAGGTATTGGAGTAGGTCGTGGAGAAGGGCGTGTAGAACGTCCACCCGGTGTCGACCCCGCCGGTCATCAGCGCCCAAAGCGTCAGGGACGCACCGATCATGTACATGTACCAGCTGGCCAGGTTGAGCTTCGGGAAGGCCACGTCCTTGGCGCCGATCATCAAAGGCAGCAAGAAGTTACCCATCACCGCGGGAATCGATGGCAGCAGAAAGAAGAAGATCATCATGATGCCATGCATGGTGAAGAGCCGATTGTAGGTATCGGCACTCACCAGATCCCCGGCCGGGGTCAGGAGCTCGAGGCGAATCAGGGTGGCGTACACACCGCCGATCGCGAAGAAGAAGGTGATCGACAGCAGGTAGAGCAGACCGATCCGCTTGTGATCGGTGGTGAGCAGCCAGGACTTCAGCCCGTAGCCCTCGGTGAGGTAGTTTTCTTGTGGCGGCCGATGCCGTTCGACCGTCTCGAGATCGGCAGTGGCTTCTTGGCTCATCTCGTTATTCCCCAGTCGCGTCGGAGGCTTCGCCACCAGCGCCGTTGTCGAGAGACTTGATGTATGCGATGAGGTGCATCACGCCTTCCTCCCCGATCTGCCCCTGAAAGGTGGGCATCAGGGCCTGGTATCCCTCGACCAGCTTGGTGCCGGGATTGAGGATCGACTCGCGGAGGTACGCGTCGTCTCGAACCATCGTCCGGCCACCCACGAGGCTGACTTCCTGGTCGGCGATGCCATATAGGGACGGGCCGCGACCGGTGCCCTGCTCTTCGTGGCAGGTATTGCAGGCGTATTGCTCGAACAGCTTGGCTCCGGACGCCACCGGGGTCGCCCCCGGTACGTTTCCCGAGAGCCAGGCCTGGTAATCATCGGGTTCCATGGCGTACACGGTGCCGATCATCTTGGCGTGCTCGGCTCCGCAGTACTCGGTGCAGAAGAGGTGATACTCCCCCGCCTTGGTGGCTTCGAACCACACCGTCGTGTACCGGCCCGGCAAGACATCGCGTTTGACCCGGAAAGCCGGCACGAAGAAGCTGTGGATGACGTCTTCCGAGGTCATGCTCAGCTTGATGGTTTCGCCCACAGGGACATGCAGGGTGTTGATCTCTCGATGCCCTTCGGGATGCTGGAACTTCCACATCCATTGCTTGCCGGTCGCGAGGTATTCCGTGGCTCCGTCGGGGACCTCGAACGAGTCGATATACACCTTGGCACCCCAGCCGAACATCACCATGGTGATGATCAGGGGAATCACGGACCAGACGATTTCGAGGGCCAGGGCCCCGTGCACCGGCTCGCCGATCTCGTCGATCGAGCGACGGCGAAACTTCACGAAGAAGACGAAGATCGCGACAGCGATCAGCAGCGAGAAGAACGCGCTCACCGCCAGGGCGAAGAAGTAGATCGCGTCGACCTCCCCCGCCAGGGTGGAAGCCGTTTCGGGAAAGAGCGGAAAATCGAATTTCATCTCTACGCCGCTCCTAATTTCGGCCTAGGGAGTTGGCTCGCCGACCGCTCCTGTTTCCTCAAGAGCCACACGAAGGCCAGCAAACCGAGCACGAAGAGGATCCCGGTGATCCGCAGGATCCGCATGGTGACCGCCGTGTATTTGCCCAGGGTCGGGTCGTAGCGAAAGCAGTAGAGCAGAACCTGGTCGATGACGTTCCCCAGACGGTTCTCCGAGGCCTCCACCAGAGCGAGGCGCAGATCCTTGGGAGAGAATTCGACCCCCAGAAAATACTGGGCGATCCGGCCGTCGGGAGTCACCACCAGAACAGCGCTTGCATGGGCGTATTCGCCCGTTTCGGGAATGTATTCATAGGCAAATCCGGCGGTCTGGGCCAGGGTCTCGATCGACGCCTGGGAACCGGTGAGGAAATGCCATCCATCGGCCGTCGCCGGCCGCTCGTATCGAGCCAGGGCCTCGACCTTGGCCTCGGCCGCCATCGCCGGAGTCTCCCCGGGATCGATGGAAACCGCCACCACGTCGAAGGCCTCGCCCACCTCGAAGGTCATGACGCCGAGAGCTCGGGTCAGGCCGTTCATGATCAGCGAGCACAACATCGGGCACTCGTAATACACGAAGGTCAGGAGGATCGGCCGCTCCCCGAGGAGCTGACCGAGGACGACCTCGCGCCCCCGAGAGTCGACGAAGAGTAGATCCTCGGGCAGCTGATTGCCCAGGTTCTGCTCCACACCCACCTTCTTCAGGGGGCCGGGCATGTCGCCCGGATCCACCACCCGGTCCTGCCCCCAGGAGGGACTCGCCAGGCCCGCGACGAGCAGGCAGCCAGCGAGGGACGAATGGAGTCCGCGCTTCATTCGGCGACCTCCTCCTCTGCGGGAGCGTCGGTGGCCTCGAGAGCCCCGACGATCGGTCGCGGAAGATTCCCGGCAGCCACCAGGTCGATGGCCGTCTCGATCGGCATGTGCACCACGCCGTGGGTTTCGTCGACCCAGCCGAAGCTTCCCAGGTGCTCGGTCATCTCGGCTCGTAGCTGCGCCATCTCCCCCTCGGGGTGCGACTGGAGCAGGGGAGCGGGCGGAAGCTGCCTTTCGTTCGCCGCGGCGATGGGTGAAGGCGCCGTCGACTCCGGTTGCTCGAAGCCGAGCATCAGCTGGTAGAGCCAGAGGCAGATGATCACCGAAACGATCACCAGGGCGAAGATGCCGAAGGAGATCTTGAGGATCTCCCCGGGACGGATCTCGTCGTCGAACTTCTCACCGAACCGCCCGTCGTACCCTTCGGGAATGTTCTTGCGCCACTTCGCGAGATCACCCATGGTTCAAGATCTCCTGCAGAGTCGGATCCCGAAACGGCACCGGCGGCCGGCTCTTGAACTGCCAGATCAGCAGGGCGATCCAGAGGCCCAGGAATCCGAAGGGCGCCGCCAGGTCGAGCCAGCCGAGGTTGCCGATCCCGTCTCCGTACTTGATCGCGTAGTGCTCCATGCTCGGGGCCACCTGCCAGTAGAGGTCGAACCAGCGCATCGCGAGGATCCAGATGGCGACCATCATCAGCAGCTTGGGTTTCTTCTTGAGATCTGCCGAGAGCAACAGGACGAAGGGCAGAACGAAGTGGCCCAGCACCAACAACCGGGAAACCGCCTCCCAGCCATGCTCCGTGCGGGCCAAGTACCAGGTGATCTCCTCCGGGAGATTCGCCGACCAGATGATCAGGAACTGGGAGACCGCGAAGTAACCCCAGACCGCGATGAAGGCCAGCATGAGCTTGCCGTAGTCGTGGAAGAGCTTGGTCTTGATCAGGTTGCGGAAGGGCTCCCGGTCTTTGAGAAAGACCATGGCGATCACCGCGAAACAGAAGGCCGAAAGCACTTGGCCCTGCACGAACGCGACGCCGTACAGGCTCGAGAACCAGTGGGGATCGAGAGACATCAGCCAGTCCACCGCGGCGAAGGTGCCGAGGAGCACGTAGAGCACCATGCCGAGGGCGGAGAGGTGCTTCATCTTCTCGCGGTACCGGTCGCTACCCGACTCGTCGTGTTTGCGGGAAAGGGAGCTGAGGGCGAAGGCCAGGAGGCTCCAAACGGCGAAGTAGATCACCGCGCGCAGGGAGAACCCCTCCACGTTCAGGTAGGCCACCTTGTGGGCGATCAAGGGATCGTGATCCGCCGCCCCTTCCTTGGCCCAGGGGTAGAGCTTCTCCAGACCCATGAGCAAGGGAAGGCCCATGAGGAAGAGAAACGGGATCGTCCGCCCCGCGGCCTCGAAGACCCGGCGCAGGACGACACCCCACTGGCCTCCCGACACGTGGTTCAGCATGCCGATGGCCAGGAGCCCGCCGGCAATACCGACGCAGAAGACCCAGCCTACGAGGTAGGCCCTGTAGAACTCGGCCTCGCCGACCGAGACGAAACCCAGGCCGATGGCCACGGCTCCGAGAGCTCCGACCCCCAGGGCTTTCACCATCAGACGGTCGAGGTCGCCACGGGGCTCGAACTCGTCCGAAATTTCTATGTAGTTTTGCTCACTCATCGTCGATTGCTCTCGGGTCTGCCGCTCGGGGCCCGCCTCTCGAGACGGCCGCCGCGGTGCCTCTCACCTCAGTGGTGATCACTCCCGTGGTCGTCCTCGTGGTGGGCCTCCTCCGCGGACGCGGCGAGGGCGCTGTGGAACTCCGTCTGCAGATCGGCCGGCAGGTCGGCCAGGCTCGCGGCCTGGCTGAGCTGCAGCGCCCGGAGGTAGGCGGTGATCGCCCACCGATCCTCGAGCGGAATCTGATTCTTGTATCCCGACATCACTCCGAAGCCGTTGGTGACGACATCGAAGAAGTAGCCCAGCGGCTGCTCGATCAGGCGATCTTCGTACAGCGGCGGCGGTTGCTTGAAACCTCGCCGCACGATCATGCCCCGCCCCGAGCCGGAGCTGTCGTGGCACACGCTGCAGTAGATCTCGTAGCGGCTCTTGCCCCGGAGCAGGAGCTCGCGATCGATCTCCATGCCGGCGGGGAGGGTATCGACCGCAACACCCGAAGCATCGACCCCTTCCCAGAGGTGGGTGTCGGTCTGCAGCATGCCGCGGGCCACGGTCCCTTCGGGAATCATCCGCGAGCCGACTCCGTCGGCGAAGAAGGCGTTCTCCTCGTAGGGCTCGATTTTCGGCTGGTCGTGCATGTCTTGCCGGCAGCCCACGGCCAGGAAGGCGATCGCCAGGAATACCCATCCCCGAGGACGAAAGCCCCTCCGACCGAGCGAGGAGGCCCCCGAGCCGGTTGTGTTGTTACCAGTCAACGTCGTGCACCTCTTCGGGGCCGAGCTGGGCCAGGAACTCTCGGGTCGCCTGGGGATCGAACTTCGGATCCCGCGACTCGATCAGCAGGAAGCAGCGGTCCTGCGAAGCGCGCTCGAAGCTCGGCACGTTGAAAACGGGGTGGTAGGGCTTCGGCAGGCCGTTGAGCAGGAACATGCCGAACACCGCGGCGAAGGCGGCAAACAGAATCGTCAGCTCGAAGGTGGCGGGAATGAACGCCGGCCAGCTGAACAGCGGACGGCCACCGATGTTGAGTGGGTAGTCCACCGCCGAGATCCACCACTGGCCGAAGAAGGCCACCGAGCAACCGGCGATCGCTCCGAGGAGCACCAGCAGCGGCACCTTGGAACGTTTGTGGTGCTCGATCGCCTCGCTCACCGGCTCCACCGGGTACGGGGTGAAGGCGTCCATCGCGTCATACCCGGCCGCCTGGGCCCTATGAACGGCGTCGAGCAGCGTCTGAGGAGAGACGAACTCCGCCATCACGCCGTAGAGACCTTCTTTCTTCTGCTCAGCCATGATGCTCCTCCTGGACCTTGGCCTCGGGCAACAGCAGCTTCATCTCGAACATCGCGATCATCGGCACGAAGCGTACGAAGAGGAACATCAGGCAGAGGAAGAAGCCGATGGTTCCCAGGTACAGGCCCCAGTCCCACTTCGTGCCCGCGTACATGTCCCAAGACGAGGGTAGGAAGTCGCGGTGCAGGCTGATCACCACGATCACGAAACGCTCCAGCCACATGCCGATCGAGACGATGAAGGAGATGATCCACAGCGAGGTGGTCGAGGTCCGGACCTTCTTGAACCACAGGAGCTGGATCGCCAGGAAGTTACAGAGGATCAGCGACATCCACTGGTACTTGTAGGGACCCTCGGGCCGGTTCTCCAGCAGGGCGAAGATCTCGTAGGGATTGCCGCTGTACCAGGCGAAGAAGAACTCCATCGCGTAGCCGTAGGAGACGATCATGCCGGTGACCAGCATGAGGTTCGCCATGTTCTGGAGATGCCTCGAGGTGATGTAGTCCTCGAGGTGGAAGGCCTTGCGTACCGGGATCGTCAGGATCAACACCATGGCGAAACCGGCGAACACGGCCCCCGCCACGAAGTACGGCGGAAAGATCGTGGCATGCCAGCCCGGAAGCTGCGCCACCGAGAAGTCGAAGCTGATCACCGAGTGCACCGAGATCACCAACGGGGTGGAGAGCCCGGCGAGCAGCAGATAGGCCTTCTCGTAGTTGTGCCAGTGGCGCGCCGAGCCGCGCCAGCCCAGGCAGAGGACTCCGAAGATGATCTTCTGGATGCGACGCTTCGAGCGGTCCCGCAGAGTCGCGAGATCGGGCACCAGGCCGGTGTACCAGAAGAGCAGGGAGACCGTGCCGTAGGTGCTGATCGCGAACACGTCCCAGAGCAGCGGGCTTCGGAAGTTGGGCCACATCCCCATGGTGTTGGGGTAGGGCAGGAGCCAGTAGGCCGCCAGCCAGGGGCGCCCGGTGTGCAGCAAGGGAAACATCACCGCACAGGCCACGGCGAAGAGGGTCATGGCCTCGGCAAAGCGATTGATCGATGTTCGCCAACCCTGGTTCAGCAGCAGCAGAATCGCCGAGATCAGCGTTCCCGCGTGGCCGATGCCGATCCACCAGACCAGATTGATGATCGCAAAGCCCCAGGCCACCGGCACGTTGAGGCCCCAGATGCCCGTGCCCACGAAGAGCAGCTTGGCGATCGACATGATCAGCACCATCACCAGCGCGAAGCCGATCGCCCAGATTCCGAAGATCCATTTCGGAGTCTTCTCGATGGGCGAGAAGACCACGTCACTGATCTTCTCGGTGACCGTCGCCGAGGTGTGTCCCGGGGCGATGATCGCCTTGTCCATATCGACCTCGACGTCGCGATACGTCGGGATCGCAGCTCCAGGGGAGCTATTTTCGGGTGTCGCCATCCTCGTTGTTCTCCAAAGAGCTCAGTGGCCCGTTCCGTGGGAGTCGGGCTCGCCAGCGCTCGTGGGCTCGACACGGTGGACCAGGCTGGGGTTCGGATTGCGGATCCGCCCCAGATACGTGGTCCTGGGCCTGTTGCCGAGCTCCTCGAGCAGGGAGTAGTCGAGGGGCGAGGCCTTGGCCCGAGAAACCCTCGAGTCGGGATCGTTGATATCGCCGAAAACGATCGCGTCGCTGGGGCAGGCGCCCTCGCAAGCGGTCACGATTTCACCGTCTTGAATCTTGCGGTCGTCGCGCTTGGCAGCGATCCGCGCCCCGTTGATGCGCTGCACGCAGTAGGTGCACTTCTCCATCACACCTCGGCTACGCACCGAAACGTCCGGATTGCGACCCAGCTGCAGGGAAGGTGTCTCGAAATCCTGGTAGAGGAGGAAGTTGAAGCGCCGAACCTTGTAGGGGCAGTTGTTGGAGCAGTAGCGGGTACCGACGCAGCGGTTGTAGACCATGTCGTTCAGGCCTTCGTCGCTGTGCACCGTGGCCGCCACGGGGCAGACCACCTCGCAAGGGGCCTGCTCGCATTGCATGCAGGGCACCGGCTGGTTGACCACCGTGTCGATGTGATCGGCATCCGGACCGGCGAAGTACCGGTCGACCCGGATCCAGTGCATCTCACGACCCTTGGACACCTGGTCCTTGCCCACCGAAGGAATGTTGTTCTCGGCCTGGCAGGCCACCAGGCAGGCATTGCAACCGGTACAGGAAGTCAGGTCGATCGACATCCCCCAGGCGTAGCCGTCGTAGGGAAATTCTTCTTCCGACATCAGGGTCTTGGTGGTGTCGAAATGGTGGTGGATGTGCAGCGGATTCTCGGGGTCTTTCTCGAAGTCCGCGACCTCGGCCATGCGCACCAGATCACGGCCCTCCATGCTGAAGTGGTCCTGGGTGGAGGCCAGCAGGTAGGTGCTGCCGGTATACTGTACCGTCACCCCTTCGGTGACCTGCCAGGGATGGGCGGTCGTCCGCAGCTGGTTGGCATTGAAGCCGACTCCGGTTCCGACCTTGCCCGCCAGGGTCCGTCCAAAGCCGAGGTGCAGGGTCAGGGTGCCGTCGGGCTGCCCGGGCATGGCCCAGATCGCCACGTCGAGGGCCCGATCACCCACGGAAACCTTGGCGACGGGTGTCTGGCCACGCTGATCGCCGTAGTCGAAGAGCTCCCCGAAACCCAGGTCGCGGGCCGTCTGCGGGCTGAGCAGCAACGCGTTGTCCCAGGTGAGCTTGCTCATCGGCTTGGGGCATTCCTGCAGCCAGGCATTGTTGGCGTAGCGGCCGTCGAGAACCGACGGATCGAGCCGGAAGCTCAGCTCGAGGTCGCCGACACTCGCCGAAGCGATCTGCCCCGCGGCCTCGGCGACCGCGCCGGCATCGAGAGCCACCGCCTTCTCCGCCGCCGCGGAACCGGGCACCAGGCCATCGTGCAGGCAACGCTGCCAGAAGCTCTCGAAGTCACCCGCTGGCTCGCCGTCACCCGTGGGCTCTCCTTCGCCCGCCCGGCTCTTCCACTCGAGCTCCCAGGTCTCCTGGATCAGCTCGTCCCCCGGCACGGTGCCGAGCCCCAACAGGGCCGCCGCCACTTCTACGGCGGTCTTTCCACCGTAGAGCGGCATCACCAGGGGCTGGGCGATGCTGGCCGTGCCGTCGAAGGCGCGGACGTCGGTCCAGCTCTCGAGGGCATGGGCCTCGGGAATGTGCCACTGGCAGTGCTCGGCCGTCTCGTCGGCATATTGCCCGAGATGGATCCGCAGCCGGACCTTGTCCAGGGCGGAGACCACGTCTTGGTCGGCCAGCGAGCCGTAGACCGGGTTGGCACCGAGGATCACCAGAGTGTCGACGTTGCCGGCGTCCATGTCGGCCAGGAGCTCGGAGAAGGACGCGCCCTGGTCTACGGGCTCGGCTTCCACCGGCTCGGTGTAGATCACCGTGGCTCCGACGTTGCCCAGGAAATCGTTGATCGCGTGGGCCACGGTCTGCACGGCGGGATCGACCTGCTCGCCGACCACCACCAGGCTCGAGCCGCGATGGGCCTCGAGATCGGCGGCCACCTCTTCGACCCAGGCCAGCCGCTCGCCGTCACCGAACCCGACCGGGGTCGTGGCGCCGGGTACCCCGAGCTGCGCCGCCAGGGCGAGCACGAAGTGACCGACTTCCGTCGGCTTGAGGGGCAGGCGGTGGTCCGCAACCGAGGAGAGAGACGTCGGCATCGACTCCACCGAGTAGAGCCGGCTCATCGCCTTCGCCTGCTGGGCGCTCGTGACCTTGCGGCGACTGGCGAAGTCCTTCGCGTAGCGCACCGCGCCGGGGCCGCTGGTAAGGAAGTCCCCATCGACCGCGAGCACGACATCGGCCTTCTTCAGGTCGTACCGCAGATCGGCCGGCGCTCCGAACGCCCGGCGCAGACCTTCGCGCATCGGGTCGCGACCCGCGGGCTCGAACTGATGCCAACGCGCATTCGGCATCTCGGCCAGGAGCTGCTGCAGCAGAGAAGCCAGGGTCGGGGAGGTCACCGTGCCGGTCAGAACTCTCAGGCCTTCGCCGCCGAGGGCTGCCAGGGCCTCCATTTTCGGTCCGATGGTGTCGAGGAAGGCACCCCAGGTGCGGATCTTCCCGAGCTCGGTCAGGGCCTGAGAGCGGTCGGGATCATAGAGGTCCCGAACCGCGGCCTGGGCGTAGATGTCGGCCCCACCCAGGCTCGCCGGGTGGTCGGGATTCCCTTCGATCTTGGTCGGGCGGCCCAGGTGGCTCTCCGCCAGGACACCCATGCCGAATCCCTGCTGACTCAGGGCGGTGGCGAAGAACATCGGCCGGCCCGGCACCAGGTTCTCCGGCTGGCGCACGTAGGGGACGATTTTTTCCGGGGGCTGCCTGGAGCACGCGGTCAGACCCGCGAGCCCGAGGGAAGCCCCGGCGAGCCCGAGGAACTCCCGGCGATCGAAACGGCTGTCCCACTCGGCTGCCTGCCGGGGAAATTCGCGGTGCAGGAGCTCTTCGAACTCGGGAGTCTCGGCCAGCTCTTCGAAGCTCCGCCAGAACTTGGGCCCACGGGCGGCCTCGAGCTGACTGCTGGCGGCGGCGAGCGGGAGGGCCGGCTCGCCGGCCTCCGTGCTCAGGACCGGAAGACCTTCTCTCTCGTCCTTCGGGTCCTGACGCCTCGATTGCGGTTCCTTCATCTGCCTTCTCTCAACTCTCGTTAACCTGTCGTTTGGATGAGCCGATCCTGCAACCTATCGGTGGCAGGTGGAACAACTCGTCAACCGCTGCTCGTCTTCGATCCCCGCGGCGGCTACCAGTGCTTCGCCATCGGCGGAGCCATCGGTCGGCCGTACCCAGTCCATGTTGAACACCTCTTCGGGTGGCCGCACATGATCCTCGGGATTGCGGTGACAATCGAGACACCAGCTCATCTGCAGGGAGGCGCCGCGTTTGATCAGCGGCATCTTGTTGACCTCGCCGTGGCAGCTGACGCAGCTCACACCCTTGGCCACATGAATGCTGTGGTTGAAGTAGACGAAGTCGGGGAGGTCGTGCACCCGGTTCCAGCGCAAGGGCTCGTTGTCCCGGTAGCTGGCGCGCACGGGCTCGAGCATGGGACTGTCTTTCCAGATCTCTTTGTGACAGTTCATGCAGACCTCGGTCGCCGGAATACCCGCCGAGGCCTCGCGCTCGACGGTCGTATGGCAGTACCGGCAGTCGATTCCCAGCGCCGCGGTGTGGTGGTCGTGGCTGAAGGGCACCGGCTGCTCGTAGACCACGTCTTCATTGGTGCGGTACGGGGACCGCTCGTAGGCCATGACCAGGCCTACCAGACCACCTGCCAGGGCGAGCCCCACGAGGATGCTCAGCTTGGCGAGCGTGTTGGTGCTTGGATGAAAAATCTGTGCCATCGCGATCTCGGGTAAGGTCGATCGAATCTCGAAGAGCGACGAGCCACACGGCTCGCCGAAAGACTGGTCTCGATTGTTCGGCCGCGTTTTCGAAACGGCCCTGGTACCGAGGGTAACTGCTTGTGAAATTTTTCACAAGCGCTATTCGGAAGATTCGTGATCCTACCCTCAAGGTCGATCTCTTGGGAAGGCCCAGCCGAGGATAGGGGTCGACTTCGACCGATCGGAAGGTCGAGTGATCAAGCGTTCCAAAAGATTTTAAACAGGACCAGATCACTCTCGATTCGCCGCTCACAACGCACGCTCTCGAGCTGCATCAGGCGTGCGGCACCGATGTAGAAGCCTGCTGCCACATGAATATCGGCGCTGAAATCGACCGGGACATCGCGCAGGTGGAGCTCACAGAATCCGGGGCTACTGTGTTTCAGAGAGAGCTCGCTGCGGCTGTAGAAGCGGTCGTGCAGCGAGGAGATCTTGCGCAGGAAGAGAAGGAAGTCCCGCTGGATGGTGTAGACATCGTAGACCGTGGTCAGGGCCTGCTCGGCAGAGAAGATGCCCACTTCCTCGAGACGCCGCAGATCGTTGTCGAAGGCCTCCCGGGCAAGAGCTCGCAAGAGCCCGTCGTAGAGGTCGAACGGGTACCAGTTGGCCTCGAGGATCGGATGGCCTCCGGTCGCCTCTGCGAGCCAGGCGTCGAGCCGGTCGACGACTTCCGAGCTCGTGCGTTCCTGGGCAAAATGCAGCTTGGAGCAGATCGAGCTGCCCTTGACCTGGAAATCTGCCGGGGCTCCCGGCTGTGGCTGGCTCATGGTTGGGTATTGTACCGCTTCCGTCCTGCGGGCTTCCGACCTGCACCATATTCACCTTTCTCTTTCCAACAGCAGGTCTACTGCTTTAGCCTAGCTCTCCGACGAAGGCCCGGAGATGCCTCGAAGGGGTCCGCGCCGTATCTGTGGCGAGACACCCACACCTTTGTTCGACCAGCGGCAGGAGTGCCGGGAGCCCCGGAAAGAATGAGCCAACGATTTGCAGTCATGGGAGCGGGAGAAGTCGGCTTCCACCTCGCACGAACCCTGTCGCAGGAAGGCCACAGCGTGGTGGTCATCGAGATCAGCCCGGAGCGACGCCAGCGGATCGAGGAGGATCTGGACGTCGCGGTGGTCCTCGGAAACGGAGCCCACGTTCCGGTGCTCGAGGCGGCCCGGGTCGAGAATTGCGATCTCTTCATGGCGGTGTCGTCGTCGGACGAGGCCAACATGGCCGCCGCGGTGCTGGCCAAACGGCTCGGCGCCCAGCGCGCCGTGGTGCGGGTGGCGGAGGCGGAGGACATCACAACCCATCGTAGCCTGTACGAAGAGGTCTTCTCCGCCGACATGCTGCTCTCGACGGAGCTCCTCGCCACCACCCAGATCCTCAACCACATTCTCGGCCACAACACCCTGGCCATCGAGTACCTCGCCAAGGGCAAGATCCAGCTACGCCGGATCCAGCTCGAGGAAGGCTCGATCCTCACTCTCGAGCCCCTGCGCAAGATCACCATGCCTCCGGGAAGCCTCGTTACCGCCTTCTACCGCGGCGAGGAGCTGATCATCCCGTCCGGCGACGACCAGGCCAGGACCGGCGACGACGCCTTGATCCTGTGCCGCAGCGAGGTCATCGACCAGGTCGAGAGAATGCTCAGCTGCCGGCAGAACGTTCTCGGTACGGCGGTGATCGCGGGGGGTGGCGACACCAGCTACACCGTGGCCCGGACTCTGCGCGGCCGCATGAAGCAGGTGAAGATCATCGAGCGGGATCGCCACCGGGCGGAGCAGCTGGCGGCCCAGTTCCCCACCTTCGAGGTGCTGCACGGCGACGCAACCGACATGTCCCTGCTGCGCGCGGAACGAATCGCCGACGCCCAGGCCTTCGTCGCCCTGATGGGAAACGACGAGCCCAACCTGATGGCCAGCCTGATGGCCCAGGAGCTGGGAGTCCCCGAGGTGATCGCCCACGTCGACCGCGCCGAGACGTCCCACCTGTGGAAGAAGCTCGGGCTCATGAACATCGTCTCCCCGCGCAGCATCGCTACCGAGAGGATCCGCGAATACATCGCCAGCGGGTTCGAGTCGAAGATCCTGTCGCTCGGCCAGGGCAAGGCGCAGGTGGTCGAGCGGCGGCTCGCCCCGGCAAGCCCCGCGGCGGGGGTCACCCTGGCGGAGATCAAGCCCCCCCGGGGCCTGATCGTCGGCGCCGTCGCCCGCGGCGAGAAGGTCTTCGTGCCGCGGGGCACCGACCGGCTGGAGGTAGGCGACGTGGTCATTCTCTTCGTGCAGGACGAGCACCTGCCCACCGCCCACCTGCTCTTTCCCGGCCGCGAGGCCCTCGTGCGCAAGGGCTGACAGGAGCAAGCCTTGAACTACCGAGCGACCCTGCAATTCCTCGGCAGGCTCCTGGCGGTGCTCGCGGCCGCCGAGCTCCTGCCGGTGCTCTGCTGTCTCTGGTACTCCGAATACGCCGCGGCCGGCGCCTTCCTGGGAACCGCCGCGCTCACCGGGGCCTGCGGCGGCCTGCTGATCTATTTCGGCCGCCACGAGGGCGGAGAGCTCTACCGGCGGGAAGGTATTCTCATCGTCGTCGGCGGCTGGGTGCTGGCCTCGGTCTTCGGTGCTCTTCCCTACCTCCTGACCGGTACCCTCGACCACCCCGCCGACGCCCTCTTCGAAGCCGCCTCGGGGTTCACCACCACAGGGGCTTCGGTCCTCACCGACATCGAGTCGGCGGGCAAGGGAATCCTCTTCTGGCGCTGCTTCACGCAGTGGCTCGGCGGTATGGGAATCATCGTGCTCTTCGTCGCGCTGCTGCCCGAGCTCGGCCCCGGCGCCCGCTTCCTGTACAAGCTGGAAGTTCCCGGACCCACGGCCGAAACCCTGCGCCCCAGGGTGCGCGACACCGCTTCTTCCCTGTGGAAGATCTACCTGCTGCTCAGCGGCGCGCAGGTCGTGCTCCTGCTCTTCGCGGGTCTCGATCTCTACGACGCGTTGACCCACACCTTCGCCACCCTTTCGACCGGCGGATTCTCGCCGAGAAACGCTTCGGTGGCGGCCTTCGGCTCCCCCCTGGTCGAGTCGATCATCGTGGTGTTCATGATCCTCGCGGGCACCAACTTCTCGCTGTACTACGGTCTGCGGCGGTATCGTGGCCGCAATCTCGTACGCGACCCCGAGTTTCGGATCTATGTCGGCATCGTGCTCGTGATCAGCCTGTTGATCACCTGGGACCTGATGGTCGAGGGGAGCTACCAGCACCTGGGGCGTGCCTTTCTCGACAGCATCTTTCAGGTGGCCTCGATCGTCACCACCACCGGCTTCGCCAGCGCCGATTTCGACACCTGGCCCGACGTCTCGCGGATTCTCCTCGTCGGCCTGATGTTCGTGGGTGGTTGCGCCGGCTCTACCGCCGGCGGTCAGAAGGTCATGCGTATGGTCATCGGCCTGAAGACCGCCTTTCGCGAGGTGCGCCTGATCTTCAGCCCCAGCACCGTGCTCTCGGTCTTCGTGGGCGGCAAGGCGGTGCCGGAAACCGTGGTGCGCAGCGTCGTGAGCTTCTTCATCCTCTACATCACGACCTGGGGATTCGGTGTGGTCCTGCTGACCATCGGCGGCGCCGATCTCGAGACCTCGGTCACCGCCTCGATCGCCACTCTGGGCAATATCGGCCCCGGCCTGGCGGACGTCGGCCCCACGGCCAATTTCGCCTTCTACAGTCCCTGGCAGAAGCTGGTGATGGTGATGCTGATGTGGCTCGGTCGTCTCGAGGTCTACGCGATCGCCGCGGTGCTCACCGTGGCCTTCTGGCGCCGGTGAGCCGTCAGGCAGCCGGTTGCGGTCCGGCTGTGGCCACTCCGCGCACCAACAGCGCTCCCGAGATCGCCAGAAAACCCCCGACGAAGTAGGGCAGGCCGGCGCCCAGGTCGAAGAGGGCTCCCGCCACCAACGGCCCCAGAGCGCGAGCCGCGGCCCCGAGCGACTGCCCCGCCCCCAGCACCGTTCCCTGCTCGTTCACCTCCGCCAGCTCGGAGAGCAGGGAGGAGAAGGTCGGCCCGAGGACCCCTTGGCCGGAAGCGACCAGGCCGAGCACTACCAGCGCCCAGAGCAGACTCGGAGCCAACGGCAACAGGGTCAGGGCGGCGCCCAGGGTCAGGCCACCGAGCACCGCTACCCGACGCACTCCGAAGCGGCGGCTCACGGGACCGATCAGACCTCCCTGGACGAGGATCAGCACCACCCCGACATAGGTCAACACCAGGGCGAAGCTCCGGGTGTCGAGGCCGAATCGGTCGCGCCCCAGGAAGGCGAAAGTCGTCTCGAGACCGACGAAGGCGAAAGTCGAGAGGAAGGAGGCCAAGAGAACCCGCCGCAGATCGGGCCGAGCCAGGCTGTCCAGCCAGGGCCGACGCTCTCTCACCCGGCGCCGGTCGGGCTCCCGCAGGCGGAGAAACGCCAGCACCAGGTCGATGAAGATCAGGCCCGCGGCGACGAAAGCCACATCTCGAAACTCACCACCGAGAGTGATGAAGAGCGCCCCCAGGGCCGGCCCCACCACGAAACCCAGGCCGATCGATGCTCCCACCATACCCATGTAGCGCGGCCGTTCGTGGGGCGCACAGACATCGGCCACGTAGGCCTGGGCGGTGGAGATGCTGCCGCCGAACAACCCCGCCACGGCCCGGGCCAGACACAGGGCGAGCAGGGAGGACGCCAGGCCGCTCGCGATCATGCCCGCACAAGCGCCCACGAGGCTCAGGAGCAGCACCGGACGCCGCCCCATGCGGTCGGAGAGACGGCCGAGGACCGAGGCCCCGAGGAGCTGTGCCAGGGAATAGGAGGTGAAGAGAAAACCCAACCCCACACCCGAAGCCCCGAGCTCGGCGGCGTAGTAGGGGAGCCAGGGAAGGATGATGCCGAATCCCAGGAGATCCAGGAACACGGTAGACCACTCCCAGGGCGGACTTGCGGGGAATTCCTCCGACGGTCGGCTCTTCCCCGGCTGCGGCCGATTGCGGATCACGAGTTTTTTTCATCGAGCGGCGGGTCCGGAGAGGTCGGAGTCTCGGTATGTCGGTCGGCGGCGGCCCCGAGCACGGGAACGGCCGGAAGCTCGATTGTATCGTGTCAAATTGCGCGGGAGAGGCCAACCTCACGCCGAAAGCGCCCGAGCCGGACCCACAACCCCTTCTGATATCGTGATCCGAGTCGGGATTGTTTGTTGATCTCCGCGAACGGGCTCGATCCTCCCGGATCCTCTACAGCTCGGTTTCCCCTCGACCGGATCTGTTTCCATCCCTCTGACCTTTCAGGAGAATCTCTTGCAGGATCACAAGTCTCTCTATATCGGCGGCCAATGGGTGGCTCCCCATGGTACGGGGACCCTGGAAGTCGTTCACTCCACCACCGAGGAGATCCTGGCGCGAATCCCCGAGGGAGAGCCTGCGGATGTGGAGGCTGCCGTGGCCGCGGCCCGGCGGGCCTTCGAAGGTTGGGCACGGGCTCCGATGGCGGAACGGGCCGACGCTCTGCGAGCCATTGCCGATGGTCTCGAGAAACGGCAGGAAGAGATCGGTCTCTTGATCACCCAGGAAGTCGGGATGCCCAAATCGCTCGCCTGGGCCATCCAGGCAGGCCTGCCGATCAAGGTGCTGCGGTCGACCGCGGATCTCCTCACCGACTTTCCCTTCGAAGAGACCGTCGCCAACTCGCTGGTGATCCGCGAGCCGGTGGGAGTGGTAGCCTGCATCACCCCGTGGAACTACCCCCTGCACCAGATCGTGGCCAAGATCGCTCCCGCCCTCGCCGTGGGCTGCACGGTGATCGTCAAACCCAGCGAGGTGGCACCGCTCAACGCCTTCGCCCTCACCGAGGTGGTCGACGAATGCGGCCTGCCCCCGGGGGTGTTCAACCTGGTCACCGGCCTCGGTCCGGTAGTGGGAGAAGCCCTCGCCGTGCACCCGGAGGTCGACATGGTCTCCTTCACCGGCTCGACCCGCGCCGGCACGCGGGTGGCAGAGGTGGCAGCCGCCACCGTCAAACGGGTGGCCCAGGAGCTCGGCGGCAAATCGGCCAACGTGATTCTCGACGACGCCGACCTCCAGAAGGCGGTTCGCACGGGGGTGAGCAACTGCTTCCTCAACACCGGGCAGACCTGCTCCGCCTGGACCCGCATGCTCGTACCCCGCGACCGCCTCGCCGAAGCCGAGGAGATCGCCAGGGCCACCGCCGAACGATTCCGCGTCGGCGACCCCATGGATGCCGCCACCAAGCTCGGCCCCCTGGTCTCCGAGATCCAGCGCGAGCGAGTACGCACCTACATCCGCAAGGGGATCGACGAAGGCGCCAGGCTGGTCACCGGAGGGCCCGAGGCCCCCGAAGGCACCACCAGGGGTTTCTTCGTCCAGCCGACCGTGTTCTCCGACGTCCGTAGCGACATGGCCATCGCCCGCGAAGAGATCTTCGGCCCGGTGCTCTCGATCCTGCCCTACGAGGACGAAGAAGACGCCGTGCGGATCGCCAACGACAGCGACTACGGGCTCGCCGGCGCCGTGTGGTCCGCGGACCCCGACCGCGCCCAGCGGGTCGCCCGCCGGCTGCGCACCGGCCAGGTCGACATCAACGGTGGCCGCTTCAACCACCTGGCGCCGTTCGGCGGTTACAAGATGTCCGGCAACGGGCGGGAGTTCGGCAAGTTCGGGCTCGACGAATACCTGGAGATCAAGTCACTGCAGCTGTGAGCCGGCGACGCCGGCTCTTGGTTCATTCCAACTGCTCGTAGAGCTGCTCGTACACCGCACCCTGCTTCTGCCAGGAGTAGTCCTGCAACATACCGTTGCGACGCACCGTGGCCCACAGCTCGGGTGATCGATAGGTCTTGAGGGCGGTTTTCAGCGCCCAGGCGAATCCCGTGGAATCGTAGTGCTCGAAGACGAACCCGGTGCCTTCGCCCCGGGCCGGATCGAAGAGCTGCACCGTGTCGGCCAGGCCGCCGGTCTTGCGCACGATCGGCACGGTGCCGTATTTCAGGCTGTACATCTGGTTCAGGCCGCAGGGCTCGAACTTCGAGGGCATCAGGAAGATGTCGCTGCCGGCCTCGATCCGGTGGGCCAGCTCTTCGCTGTATCCCTTGTAGTAACAGACCTTCTGCGGGAATGCGCTCTGCAGCCAGTGGAAGTGTTCCTGGTAGCGCTCCTCGCCGGTCCCCAGCACCACGACCCGCAGGTCGAGATACCGCAGGGCTTCCGGCAGGGGCTCGGACAGGAGATCGAATCCCTTCTGTGCCGTGAGCCGGGAAACGATTCCCAACACGGGAATGCGCGGATGGTACGTGAGCCCGAGATCTCGGAGCAGCTGCTGTTGGTTCTCCGCCTTGCCTTCCTCTACGTCGTCGACCGTGTAGTTGCGGTAGATCAGCGGATCGGTCTCCGGATTCCACAGGCTGTAGTCGACTCCGTTCACGATCCCCAGCACCGAGGCGCTGCGCTGGCGCAGGATGTTCTGCAACCCCATACCGAACGCGTCGGTCTGGATCTCACGGGCATAGGTCCGGCTCACCGTGGTGATCACGTCGGCGTAGAGCAGCCCGGTCTTGAGAAAGCTCACCGCGCCGGCTTCGAGATCTTCCTGGAAGAAGAGGTGGCGGAAGGGTGCGAGCTCCAGGTTGCCGATCACATCCGCCGGAAAAATCCCCTGGTAGGCGATGTTGTGGATCGTCAACACCGTGCGGCTGTGGTGGAAGAGCTGGTCCCAGTTGTAGAGGCTCTTCAGATACAGCGGCAGCAGCGCCGTATGCCAGTCGTTGCAGTGGAAGACATCGGGCCCCCAACCCATGCGCTGGCAACATTCGAGGGTGGCCATGGTGAGCATTCCGTAGCGGAGGTGCTCGTCCCACTCACCGGTGTAGACCCCGGGCCGATGGTAGAGGGCCGGACAGTTGATGCAGTAGAGATCGACCTCGGAATTCGGCATCTTGGTGACGAAGACCGAGAAATCGAAACGATGAGGCCCCAGCTGCAACGACAGGTCTCGCAGAAATTCGACCGGCGTGAAGTCGAACTTCGAGGTATCGAGAGACGAATACAGCGGCATGAAGACCCGCACATCGTGTCCCTGGCTGCCGAGGTACACCGGCAGGGCGCCGGCCACGTCCGCCAGGCCACCGGTCTTGGCATACGGCGCCACCTCGGACGAGAGAAAGCAGATCTTGCGGCTGTCGGATGCTGCGTCCCGAGGCATCCCGTTCCCCTTGTTCAAACGACAGTTCCCGGTGGAAGCACCGCGTTCTTCGGCACCACGATCACGCCGCCCCGAATGCAGAAACCATCGCCGTCGAGATCTTCGACCCCGGCCTCGTTCACCAGCTGGCTCCCGTCGCCGATCCGCGCCCCGGTATCGATGATGGCCTTGCGGATCCGGCAGTTCTTGCCGATTCCGATGGTGACCTCGTCGCTGGGATCCGTGCGTTCGTTGCTGGCGGTGCCCATGATCACGGCTTCCTCCACCTCGGTGCCCTTGCGAATCAACGACCGAATGCCGATCACGGAGTTGCGAATCTTGCTGCCCGAGAGCACGCTGCCCTCGCAGAGCACCGACTGCTCGACCTCGCAGTTGCGAAGCTTGACCCCGGGAAGGAACCTTGCGTGAGTGTAGACGGGATATCCCGGGTGATAGAGGTTGAGCGGCGGATTGGGTACGGTGAGCTCCAGGTTCGCCGCATGGAAGGCCGGAATGGTGCCGATGTCGCGCCAGTAGCCGTTGTAGAGGAAAGCATAGACCTGGTGCTCCTGAATCGCTTCGGGAATGACCTCCTTGCCGAAATCGTGGGTCGTCGTACGACCGAGCAGGCCCTGCAGCACCGGAGCACGGAACACGTACATACCCATGCTGGCGAGCAGCGAGCCCGGAGCGGCGTCGATTCCGAGGGCGTCGATGGTCTTCTCGTCGAGGGTGAGCCGATCGAGAACCTCCGGATCCTTCGGCTTCTCCACGAACTCGACGATCCGGCCCGTGGAGTCGATCCGCATGATCCCCAGGCCGCTGGCCTCGGACCTCGGCACCGGAGTGACCGCGATGCTGAGATCGGCCTCTCGCTCGCGGTGGCTCTTCACGAACTGGCGCATACGCAAAGAATAGAGCTGATCTCCCGAGAGCACCAGCACCTCTCTCGGCTCGTTGAAGGTCAGGCGCCCGAGGTTCTTGCGCACCGCATCGGCGGTTCCCTGGTACCAGTCGCGGTTCTCCAGGCTCTGCTCCGCCGCCAGGATGTTCACGAAACCATCGTTGAAGGCGTCGAAGCGGTAGGTCTGGGCGATGTGGCGATGCAGGCTCGCACTGTTGAACTGGGTGAGGACGTAGATCTTGTCGATCCCGGCGTGCAGGCTGTTGCTGATCGGTATGTCGATCAGGCGGAACTTTCCCGCCACCGGAACGGCCGGCTTGGCACGATGCTGAGTCAACGGCCAGAGACGGCTCCCCTGGCCGCCCCCGAGGATAGCGGTCACGACATTTTTCACGGATCCCTCGCTGCTCTTCGGCACCGGTGGCAGACGACAGCTGTCCGCGTCGGGAGCCACTTGCCGGGGTCGGTCACATTCGTCGAATGAAAACGTCTCGAGAGATCTTATCGGGGTGCGCTCCCGGCGCCTAGTCGCGCGAACCCAGACCCGGGCAAAGATTTCACCCCTCCACTGCTCGTACTCATCGATTCCGAGATAGACTCTGCCCCTCCCAACAAGAGGTCCCACCATGCGAAATGTGGTTTTTGTCGCCCCGTTTGCTTTCGATACGACTCTCAGCTTCGTCGAAGCGGCGGCCGATCATCCCGGCTGTCGGCTGGTGCTCCTGAGCCAGGACCCCTTGGAGAAATTTCCCGAGGGCCTGCGACGGAAGCTCGCGGGCCACTGGCAGGTGGCAGACGCTCTACACCCCGGACGCCTGGCGGAAGCCGTGGAGACCGTCGCCCACCAGTTCGGCAAGATCCACCGGCTGCTCGGCACCCTGGAACACCTCCAGGTGCAGCTCGCGCAGGTGCGGGAGCTGCTCGAGATCGAGGGAATGGGCACCGAAGCGGCCGAGAATTTTCGCGACAAGGCGCGGATGAAAGACGTGCTGCGGGCCGCCGGTCTGCCCTGCGCTCGCCATCGGCTGATTCACCGTCCGGAAGAAGCCGCGGAGCTCGGCGACGCCGTGGGCTACCCGATGGTGGTCAAGCCTCCGGCGGGCGCGGGCGCCAAAGCGACCTTCTCGGTGAACGACCGTGCCGAGCTCGACCGCATCCTGGCCAGCCATCCGCCGCACCCCCAACGCCCCATGCTGGCCGAGGAGTTCATCCAGGGCACCGAGCACTCCTTCGACGGAGTCTCGATCGGCGGGAAGCTGGTCTGGCATTCCCTCACCCACTACCACCCTTCGCCCCTCGATGCCGTGCGCAATCCATGGATCCAGTGGTGTGTCCTGCTGCCGCGAGAGATCGACGACCCCGCTTTCGACGACATCCGCAAGGAAGCCGCCGCCGCTCTCGACGCCCTCGGCATGGAGACCGGCGTCTGCCACCTCGAGTGGTTCCGCCGCGGCGACGGCTCGATCGCCATCTCCGAGGTCGCCGCCCGACCCGGCGGTGCCCAGATCTCCAAGCTGATCTCCTACGCCCACGACATCCACTTCTACAAGGTCTGGGCCCAGGTCGTGATCGACGGCACCTTCGAGCCTCCCCAGCGCGAATATGCCGCTGGAGCCGCCTTCCTGCGCGGCCAGGGCCGCGGTAGGGTCCGGCAGATTCGTGGCCTCGAGCAAGCCCAGCGAGATCTCGGACCCCTGGTGGTGGAGAGCCACCTGCCCAATGTCGGCCAGTTTCCCAGCAGCTCCTACGAAGGCGATGGCTACGTGATCCTCCGCCATCGAGAAACCGCCGTGGTCGAAGACGCCCTCCAGCGCCTGATCTCCGTGGTCCGCGTCGACCTGGGTTGATTCCGAAAGAGCTCGCCCGGAAAGGATTCATCGATGAACGTCTTGATGTTCTCCCCAGGTTTCCCCGCCGAGATGCCCTACTTCACCCGCGGCCTCGCGCGGGTCGGAGCACGGGTCCTCGGGCTCGGCGATCAACCGCCCTCGATGCTCCCCGAGGCCGCTCGCGGCAGCCTGTCCGACTACCTGCGAGTGCGCAATCTCTTCGACGAGAAGAACGTGGTGGAAGAAGTCGTGCAGTGGGCCCGCCACACCCCGATCGATCAGGTCGAATGCCTGTGGGAGCCCGGCATGATCCTCGCCGCTCGCATCCGCGAGGCCCTCGGCCTGCCGGGCATGACCGTCGAGCAGACCCTTCCCTTCCGCGACAAGAGCCGCATGAAACAGGTGCTCGACGACGCCGGCATCCGCACTCCACGTCACGTGCGGGCCTCCAGCGAAGACGAGGTCCGCGCGGCGGTCGAGACCGTGGGCTACCCGGTCTGCATCAAACCCATCGCCGGTGCCGGCTCCGCCGATACCTACCGGGTCGACGACGACACCCGTCTCGAAGAAGTGTTGCCGCGAATCCGCCACGTGCAGGAGGTCAGCGTCGAAGAGTTCATCGAGGGAGAGGAATACACCTTCGACACCATCTGCTCCGACGGCGAGATCCACTACTACAACGTCGCCTGGTACCGCCCCCGGCCCCTCACCGCCCGCACCGAGGAATGGATCAGCCCCCAGACCCTCTCCCTCCGCGACCTCGACGCCCCCGAGCTCCAGGGCGGCATCGAAATGGGCAAGGGCGTCTTGAAGGCCCTCGGCTTCGAGACCGGCTTCACCCACATGGAGTGGTTCCTCAAACCCGACGGTGAAGCCGTCTTCGGCGAGATCGGAGCCCGGCCTCCCGGCGCCCGCTCCGTCGACATCATGAACTACGCCAGCGACCTCGACGTCTTCGTGGGCTGGGCCGAGGCCGCCTGCCAGGGCCGCTTCTCCCAGGACATCGAACGGAAATACAACGCCGCCGTGATTTTCAAACGGGCCCAGGGACAGGGCCGGATCCAGCACATCCGCGGACTCGACCCGCTCCTCCGCGACCTCGGCCCTGCCGTCCAGGTGGTCGATCTGCTCCCGATCGGCGCTCGACGCCGGAACTGGAAACAGACCCTCATCTCCGACGGCTACCTCATCCTCCGCAACCAGGATCTCCAGACCACCATGGACATGGCCGACCGCGTGGGCACCGACCTCGCGATCTACGCAGGCTAGCAGCCCGTGGTGAAAGTCGACCGCAAGCGAGAGCGAGCCATTTTTCGTCAGATCGAGGCGCAGAATCGCAGGAATATCGGTGATCTTTCGAGATTCTGCAACGCTGAGCT
>CAZMEL010000040.1:0-25598 GCA_964565225.1 uncultured Thermoanaerobaculia bacterium
ACGTCCGCAGGGAAGCCACGCTCGAAAAGGAGCTGTCCGCCGCGGGAGAACAGCCGGACGGATGGGCCTTCGGCGACCCACAACGAGCCATCGGCGGAAACGGCGGCCAGGTGCACCGGACCCGTGCTCTCGGGCGTCGAAGGTGGCTGCCACGACTGGACGATCTGGCCGCCCGTGTCGAGCAGGTGCAGGCCGGAGCCGGAGTAGATCCAGACCTCCTGGCTCTCGGCATCGACGGCCAGGGCGCGGGCTCCGGCGAAGCCGAGGAGCTGGGTATCGCGGCCGGGGTCGTCGGGATGCAACAGGTGGACGGTGGGTGGGTTGGCGACCCAGAGTCGAGGGGGCTCGACGATGGAGTCGGCAAAGATAGGAAGTCCTGTCAGGGCCAGAGCCATCCCCCAAATGGACAGATTCTTCCTCCGCGAGTGGTTTCGCTGGTGCCTCATGGTCTCTCCTCATCCTATCTGCGTTCGACCATGCCAGCGGAAATTGGTCGTCGGCCTGGCCAAAATCGCAGAGTTCTATTGAGGAGTGGTGATCTACGCCCGCGCCTTTCCACTTCGGGTCTTCGCTGATCAGCTCGAATATGTCGGCGGAGGGCTCGAGGGGAAAGGCTAGGCCCAGAGCTTCCAGCAGGGCCGCCCGGGTCGAGCGCAAGAGCGCCCCAGACTCCTGGCGAAGGCCCACGAGATCACCACGAACGCCCGCCGCCGACGCATGCGGCGCGCCGGCTAGAGCGACGAAGGGCGGTGGGCTACTTTCGTCGGCGAGCCGAGAAGAACTGGCTCATGAGCGATATGAGCCGGTGGCTGGAAACGATCGCCACCGACCCGGAGACGGTGCACGGAGGCTCAGGCGACGCCTGCCGCCTCGGCGTCCCGGTCGCTGAGGGCGCCGCCGTCGGAGCGCAGGCGGACGGTCTCGTCGCGACGCCAGGACCGTTCGCAGCGCAGCTCCTCGCGCAGATCCAGAACCTCGATTGTGGTCCCGTTGCCATCGAGATGGCAGCGGGAAACCCCGAGCAGGTCGGTGAGATCGGCTTCGAAGCGGGCGAGCACGCCGTCGGGATCGGGTAGGAGCAGGCCGGCGTCGAGAGGGTTCTCGATGCCCGTGCTCTTGGATTCTTCGAGGGTCTTCTTCACCGCGTCGCGGGTCTCGAGCACCTGCGGCCAGGCGGCGTCGACCTCGATCTCGATCTCCGGGCAGAGCTGCAGGTGGACCGAGCCCTTCTCTCCACCCATCAGGGCGCCGTACGCCTCGTCGGCGGTGTGGGGAAGGATCGGGGCGAGCAGGCAGGAGAGCATCTCGGTAATCTGCCACAGGGCCCTCTGGGCGGAGCGTCGCCGCGGAGAGTCGGGGAGGTCGCAGTAGAGGCGATCTTTGATCGCGTCGAGGTAGACGGCCGAGAGGGTCTCGTTGCAGAAATCGAAGAGCAGCAGGTGGACCTGCCGGAACTCGTAGCTCTGGTAGGCCTCGATCACCCGCCGCCGCAGCTCTTCGGTCTGGCCCAGGGCCCAGGCGTCGAGGCTGGTGGCTGCCGGCGGGTCGGCGGCGGCGTGGGTCTCGGGGTCGAAGTCGAAGAGGTTGCTGAGCAGGAAGCGCAGGGTGTTGCGCACTTTGCGGTACGACTCGCCCGAGAGATCGAAATAGCTCGGGTCCACCTTGATGTCGTTCTCGTAGGCGAGGGAGCTGACCCACCAGCGGCAGACGTCGGCCCCGTGATTGGCGAGGAGGTCGTCCACCTGCAGGGCGTTACCCAGAGACTTGCTCATCTTCTTGCCTTCGCGGTCGACCATGAAGCCGTGGGTCAGAACCTGGCGGAACGGAGGCTCCCCGGTGGCCCCGAGGGCGGGCAGCAGCGAGAGCTGGAACCAGCCCCGGTGCTGGTCGGAGCCCTCCAAGTAGAGGTTGGCCGGGTATCCCATGCCGCGGGCCCGGAGCACCGCGTTCCACGACGAGCCACTCTCGAACCAGACGTCGAAAATGTCGTACATCTTCTCCAATCCGGCGAGATCGAGGCCCTCGGGAGCCTCGGGATCGGTGGCGGGGTCGTAGGCGGCCAGCAGGGTGGCGGCGTCGCGGGTGAACCAGGCGTCGGACCCTTCGCGAGAGAAGACCTCGGCGACCGTGCGTACGGTGGCGGGGGTGAGCAGAACCTCACCGTCGGCCGTGCGGAAGGCGGGGATCGGCAGCCCCCAGGAGCGCTGGCGCGAGAGGCACCAGTCGGGCCGTGCCTCGAGCATGCCCCGCAGGCGCTTGCGGCCCCAGTCGGGAACGAACTGGATCTTTTCGTCACAGGCCTCGAGAGCGAGGTCGCGGATCGAGCGTTTCTCCCTCCGGGTGTCGCGGTCGACGGCGACGAACCATTGTTCGGTGCAGCGGAAGATCACCGGTGTCTTCGATCGCCAGTCGTGGGGATACGAGTGGTCGTAGTCCATGGCGAAGAAGAGGTGCCCGGAGCCGCGCAGCCCTTCGACGATCCGAGGGTTGGCCTCGAAGACGTCGAGGCCGCGCAGATTCTCGGGCACGGAGTCGTCGTAGGTGCCGTCGCCCCGGACCGGGCAGTAGACTTCCTCGCCTTCGCGCAGGCCGGTGAGGTAATCGTCGAGGCCATGCCCCGGGGCGGTGTGCACCAGGCCGGTGCCGTCTTCCAGGGTCACGTAGTCGGCCGGCACCACGCGCCCCTCGTGGTCGAGGAAGGGGTGGCGGTAGGTGAGGCCGAGCAGGGCTTCGCCCGTCGCCTGACCGAGGGTCTCCACCTCGGCGTCGGGCACCAGGGCGGCCACTTTCTCGAGCAGCTCGGTGGCGACCACGACGAGCCGGGTGCGGCCTTCGCTCGTCACCCTCGCGAGGCTGTAGCGAAACTCCGGATGTACGGCGATCAGGCGGTGGGCCGGCAGGGTCCAGGGAGTGGTGGTCCAGATCATGAACCGGGCAGACGCGGCTTCGGGCACCTCGAAGGCGGCGGCCACGGCGGCGATGTCGGCAGCCGGGAACTCCACGTAGATCGAAGGATCCACGCGGTCCTTGTACTCGAGCTCCGCCTCGGCCAGGGCCGTCTGGTTGGCGATCGACCAGTGGACCGGCTTGAGATCGCGGTAGACGACCCCCTGCTCCACCAGCGCGGCGAAGACCTCCAGCACCCGGGCTTCGTAGCGCGGATCCATGGTGAAGTATGGGTCTTCGTAGTCGGCGAGGGTCAGGAGGCGCTTCATCTGCTCCGCCTGCAGCTTCTTGTACTTGGTGGCGTAGCGATGGCACTCCCGCCGGATCGCCATGCGGCGCTGGTCCTCCCCCAGGGAGCTGATCTTCTCGATCTTGCCGTTCTCCACCAGCTCGGTCATGACCTTGTGCTCGATCGGCAGGCCGTGGCAGTCCCAGCCCGGAACGTAGTGGCAGCGCCGGCCGAGGAGGCCCTGGCTGCGGACCACCATGTCCTTGAGCACCTTGTTGAGAAGGTGGCCGACATGGATCGAGCCGTTGGCGTAGGGTGGCCCATCGTGGAAGAGAAAGGCCGGAGCCTCCTTCCTGGCCTCCATCAGGGTCTCGAAGAGATCCTCCTTCTCCCACCGCTTCCGCGACTGCCCTTCGTTCTGGGCCAGGTTCGCCCGCATCGGAAACGAGGTCTTCGGCAGATTGAGAGATTTCTTGTACTTCTTCTTGCGCTCGGCGGCGCTGGTGCCGGTGTTGGTTTCCGTCATGTTGAGTCCACTCGAGTGTTTCTGGATGCCAGATATGAAAACGGCCTCACCAAGGGCGAGGCCGTTCGTCGCTTCGGGTGCAGTGGCGAGCCTCGTCTAGCTAGATGGGCGGAATAATGTCCCGAATGTAGCGAATCGAAAACACGGCCGGCTCGACCCGGCTCGACGTCGGGGCCAGGGAGCTCGTCGGGATGTGATTCGGCTGGTTCATGGTGCAGGTATGATCGACGAATCCTCGCCGAGCGTCAAGTGCCGGGTTTGCTCGGCGTCGGGCTTGTTTGCATCGCCCTCTGTCGGTAATACTCAGCAGGACATTGTGGTGGCGTTCGAGGAACAACGAGGCCGGAGAGCTTCGGAGCCGCCGGGCGGACATCCCGGGGAGGCCCGGAGTTCATGCTAAGCTGTGGCCTCTCGGATTGTCAGATCTGGCATCCGCACAGGCTGGAAGTCGAGCTGTCACAGGGATGAAAGAGAACGGCTCCAGAGGAAGCGGCCCTGATCGGTCTCGTGTGGGTTCGGTCGAATCGACACGGCTGCGGTGGGTTGTGGACGGGGCGCCGTAGAAGGCAAGCATGTATCGATGAGAACTGTTCGATTTGGTCGGACCGAGATCGAGATCTCGGCGGTCAGCCTGGGCACTTGGGCCCACGGTGGGCCGAATATCGTGAGCGGGCGGCCGGTCGGATGGTTCGGTGTCGACGAAGCCCTGGCACGCCAGACCCTGCTCGAGTCCTACGAAAGCGGTGTCAATCACTGGGATACCGCCGATGTCTACGGTGATGGTCGGGCCGAGCAGCTGATCGGCGAGGTCTGGGACCAGGTGCCTCGCGACAAGATCTTCCTCGCCTCCAAGGTGGGCTGGGACCCGGGTTCCCACAGCCACTACTACCACCCGGAGCAGATGCGGCGCCAGCTGGAGACGTCCCTTCGCAATCTCCGAACCGACTACATCGACTTCTACTACCTCCACCACTGCGACTTCGGCCCGAACGGCGAATACCTCGACGAAGCCATCGAGCTGCTGCGAACCTTTCGCAAGGACGGCAAGATCCGCTTCATCGGGCTCTCCGACTGGAAATGTGAATCGATCCTGCGGTATGCCGAGCGGATCGATCCCGATGTCGTGCAGTGTTACCGCAACGTGGTCGACGACGCCTACGTCTCGAGCGGTCTCAAACGCTGGGTCGATACCAACGACGTAGGTGTGGTGTTCTTCTCGCCGCTGAAACACGCGCTCCTTCTCGGGATCTTCGAAGGGCCCGTGACCTTCGGCTACGGAGACCATCGAGCGGCCCTGCCCGAGTTCAGGGACTACGGGTTGATCTCGCGGTTGCGCGCCTGTCGGCGAGAGATGGAGAAACGCTTCGAAGGTCTCGAGGAGCCGGTTCTGGCGGGATTGATCGGCTCTCTTCTGGCCGATGCCCCCACGGCTTGTGTGCTGATCGGCCAGCACCGGATCGACCATGTGCGCGCCGCGGCCAAGGTCGGGCAGGTTCTGAGCGAAGCCGATGCCCGCTGGGTCCAGCGCTTGTACCAAGAAAATGGCCGGGTGACCCGGTCCAGCTGGCGTAGCTTCCAGCAGACCGCCCGCTGACTCCAGCCGTCCCCTGCGCGGCTCTTGCCGCGAGCCCGCGAGCTGTAAAGCGCCTGTAACTTTCCGTCTTCGAATCCATGGATTCCTCTCCGGCGAGAACTCTCCCTCCTTCGAACCCGTACACTCGGGGCATGTCGAGCGCCAACCTCCGGACCTCGTTCGAGGCAGCTCCCTGCGAGCCGGTCTCCGAGCTATTGTTTCCCCTCAGCCTGTTCTGTTCTCCTCGGCAGCCGCCACGTGCCTGCGAGGTCGAGACCGCTGCAACGGAAGCCATGCCGGAGCCCTATCGGCAGCTCCTGGTGCACGAGAGTGACATGACCTCGACTCTCGAACGGTTTCACGGAGAATCCTTGTTCCTGCGGCCGGTGGAGCGACGGCAGGAGGGTGAGCACCTGCTCCGGCGGGTGATCCTGGTAGGTGGCGACAGCGGCCAGCCGCGGGAGTTCGGTGCCATTCGCATCGACCTGGCGGCCTTCGCTCCCGCGGCCCGGAAGGAGATTCTCGCGTCGAGGCGTCCGCTGGGGGCGATCCTGGCGCTCTTCGAGATTCCCTACGCCAGCCGGCCCCGTCGGTTCTTTCGGCTCGAATCGGCGGCCTGGTTGAACGAGCTCTTCCAGCTGGAGAGCTCCCGAGCCCTCTACGGCCGGCAGAACCTTCTGGCGACTCCGTCGGGGCGTCCGCTGGCCGAGGTGGTGGAGATCCTGCCGCCGGCTCCGGAAGCGATGTGAGCCGCGAGGGGGGAGAGAACGTTCCGCCGGCTTCCCGGCACGGTACCCGGGCAGCTCTCCGGGCCGGGCAGCTGGCGAGCCTGCGGCGGCTCCTGGTGGCCCTGGAAGAGAATCCCTTCTACGCGCCCCGGCTTCGAGCCGCGGACTTGACCGGAGAGCTGCGGAGCCTCGAACAATTCACCTCCAGCCTGCCGACGATCGAGAAATCGGAGCTCGTCGAGGATCAACGGCGCCATCCGCCCTACGGCAGCAACCTCACCTACCCTCTCGAACGTTACTTCCGGTATCACCAGACGAGCGGTACCTCCGGCGAGCCCTTGCGCTGGTTGGATACCCGCGAGAGCTGGCAGTGGATGCTCGAGACCTGGCAGCAGGTGTTCCGGGTCGCGGGCATCACGCCCGAGGACCGGATCTTCTTTCCCTTCTCCTTCGGCCCGTTCCTCGGCTTCTGGACCGCCTGGGACGCGGCCCGGCAGCTCGGTTGCCTGGCGATTCCGGGTGGTGGCATGGGCAGCAAGGCGCGGCTCGAGGTGCTGATCGCCAACGGAGCGACGGCCTTCTGCTCGACGCCGACGTATGCCATCCGCCTGGCGGAGGTTGCAGAGAAGGAAGGGGTAGACCTGGAACGGGCCCGGGTGCGGCGGATCTTCGTCGCCGGGGAGCCGGGAGGCAGCGTTGCCGCGGTGCGCAGGCGCCTGGCCGAGCTCTGGCCGCGGGCGGAGATTTTCGACCACCACGGAATGACCGAGGTGGGGCCGGTGAGCTTCCAGAATCCGCACGTACCGGAGGTGCTGCACGTGATGGAATCTTCGTACCTGGCGGAGATCCTGGAGCCCGGCTCGGAACGACCCGCGGCGGTGGGAGACGTCGGCGAGCTGGTGCTCACGACCCTGGGCCGCCTGGGCTCGCCGCTGCTCCGGTACCGCACCGGAGACCTGGTACGTCGCTCCCCTCGTTCCGCCGAGGAGCTCGGTTTTCCCGAGCTCGGCCTCGAAGGAGGTGTCCTCGCCCGCTGCGACGATATGGTCGTGGTGCGAGGGGTGAATCTCTATCCCAGCGCTCTCGACCAGGTCATTCGCTCGCTGCCGGAGGTGGCGGAGTACCGGGTGGAGCTGAGCTCTTCGGGCGCTCTGACCGAGGTCGAGGTGCAGGTCGAGCCTGCCGCGGCCTGTTCGGATCCGAGAGCTCTCGCACGCCGCCTCGAAGACGACTTCCGCAACGCCTTCCAGATGCGCATTCCCGTGCGCCCCGTGCCCTTCGGCTCCCTGCCCCGATTCGAGCTCAAGGCCAAACGCTGGCTTCGGGCTCGAGCCGGCGAGGGTCGGCCCGAGCCGGGCAGGCCCGGCCCCGAGAGGGTGTGATACCGTCGCGGCCGCGTTGGGTACCCGCAGCCTACCGAACCCGCACACACTTTGGGACCGAACATCATGCGACGTGTTTTTTCCGGTATTCAGCCCTCCGGCAAGCTCCACCTCGGCAATTATCTCGGCGCGATCCGGCGCTGGGTCGAAGGGCAGGGGGAGCGGGAGAATTTCATCTGTGTGGTCGATCTGCACGCCATCACGGTGTTCCAGCCACCGGAGCAGCTGCGGCAGCAGACCCGGGAGCTCACCGCCATGTTGCTGGCGGCCGGCATCGATCCCGAGCGCACCACCCTTTTCGTGCAGAGTCATGTACGGGCCCACGCCGAGGGCTCCTGGCTGCTCTCCTGCATCACTCCGCTCGGTTGGCTGGAGCGCATGACCCAGTACAAGACCAAGGCCGGGAAGCAGCAGAGCGTGATGACCGGCCTCTTGACCTATCCGGTGCTGCAGGCCGGCGACATTCTCTTCTACGACGCCCACGAGGTGCCCGTCGGCGAGGACCAGAAGCAGCACATCGAGCTGGCGCGCGACGTGGCCCAGCGGTTCAACCATCTCTACGGCGAGACTTTCGTGGTTCCCGAACCGAAGATCGCCAAGGTCGGCGCCCGGATCATGGGGCTCGACGATCCGACGGCCAAGATGAGCAAGAGCGAGACCTCCGCCCGGGGCCACGCCGTGCTCCTCACCGATTCCGACCAGGAGATCCGGCGGTCGTTGAAGCGTGCCGTGACCGACTCGGGTCGGGAGATCGTGTTCAGCGACGCACCCGAGAAGGCCGGGGTCAACAACCTGCTCTCGATCTACCAGCTCCTCACCGGCAAGGACCAGGAATCGGTGCTGGCCGATTTTGCCGACGCCCGCGGCTACGGCGATCTCAAGAATCGGGTGGCCGACGTGGTGATCGAAGAAGTGGCCCCCATCCGCGAGCAGTACGAGCGGCTGATCGCCGATCCCGCCGAGCTCGATCGCCTGCTCGCGATCGGTGCCGAACGCGCCCGGGCCGTGGCGGAGCCGAAGCTGGTGGAAGCCAAGGAGAAGATGGGCTTCACCGTGCCGGCGGCTCTGCGCCCCTGAGTCGATGCTCGGCCTTCGTTTCCGCGCGAGCTCTCTCGGTCTCTGCTTGCTGGTCGCCATGGCCCTGGGGGGCGGTTGCCGCCGGCCCCCCGAGAGACCCCCGCCGCCGGTCGAGCCGCCGCCGCCACCGCCACCTCCACCACCGGTCACCGAGCCGGAAGACGCCATGCGGCCCGTCGCCGTGGAGCGTTTGCCGCCCCTGGTCGACGAAGGGGAACGCTCGACCCTGCTCGCCGCGGTGCAACGTAGCCGACGTTGGTACGCCCGTCGTCCGCCACAGAAGGAGTACGTCTTCGGTCCGCGACGGGTCCCCGCGGCGGCGATGACCACGGCGCTCGATACCTTTCTCGGCTGGCTCACCGACGATCTACCGGCGGAAGAGCTGGCGCAGAAGGTAGTGCAGACCTTCGACGTGTACCAGAGCGTCGGCGACCACAGCGGTGAGATGTTGATCACCGGGTACTACGAGCCGGTGATCGAGGGTAGCCTGCGGCGAACGTCCGAATACCCGGTGCCGATCTACGGCCGCCCGCGGGATCTGGTCGACGTCGACCTCGGGGCCTTCCGCGAATCCCTGCGCGGGGAGCGGATCGCCGGAAGGCTCGAAGGCAAACGCCTGGTGCCCTATCCGAGCCGTGGAGATGTGCGCCGTGGCCGGAAGATCGATGGGCCGGTCCTGGCCTGGGCGAAAGATCCGGTCGAGCTCTTTTTCCTGGAGGTGCAGGGGAGTGGGGCGCTACGCCTGCCCGACGGGGGAGAGATCCGGATCGGCTACGCCGCAGCCAACGGGCGCCCCTACCGCAGCATCGGCCGACTGTTGATCGACGAGGGCGAGATTCCCCGCGAGCAGATGTCGATGCAGGCCCTCCGGAGCTGGTTGCGGCAGAATCCCGATCAGATTCCCCGGGTTCTCGACCACAACGAATCCCAGGTCTTCTTTCGCCGCCTCGACGGGCCACCGACGGGTAATCTCGGTTTCCCGGTGACCGCCGAGCGCAGCGTGGCGCTGGATCATCGCCTCTTTCCGCCCGCGGCCCTGGGATTCCTGATGACCGAGATCCCGGCCTCTGCGGAAGACGGATCGACTCGGAGCGCGGGCCCGCTGCTGCGCTTCGTGCTCAACCAGGATACCGGGGGAGCGATTCGTGGCAGCGACCGGGCCGACTTCTTCTGGGGGCGAGGGGCGATGGCGGCCGAGCGTGCAGGGCTGATGAAGCAATCCGGAGCCCTGTTCTTCTTCGTACCCAAGATCGAAAGCTCGGAGTAGGTTCTTCGCGCGCAGGTCCGAGCTCGGGCTCCCATGGCCAGTATGGTAGACTGGCTCCCTCTCGGTAATCGCCTGCCCGCCTCGAGCCTGGAAAGACCAAGTTTTGTTTCGACCGAAGCGTAACGGAGGTAGAGCTATGTCCCCGAAGATGACCCTGCGAGCCTTGTGTACCAGCCTGGCCGTCGCCGCATTGATTCTTGCGCCGGCCGCGGCCAGTGCCCATGGTGACGAGACCGTCACAGCCGACGGCCTGACCTTCGACTCCTGGCAGAGCTACAAGGAGTCGGAGTATTTCAAGGTCGCCGGTGGCCGTTGCGCCACCCCGGACCGCGAAGTTCGCGAGATCTTCAACCCCGACCTGTTCGAGCTGCCGGAGGCCCTCGGCGGTACCAGCGGAGCCGATTGCTCGGCCAGCTCGACCAATCCGACCTCCGACTACGATCCCACGGTGGCGTTCGTGGTTCCCGTGGTCGTGCACGTCTTGATGGACGATGCCTGCAGCCAGGGCGCGATGTCCGATGCGCTGGTGCAGAGCGGAATCGACATCCTCAACGAGGATTTCCTGGCCCTCACCGGCACCAACGGTGGCCAGGGCAATGACCATCAGATCCAGTTCGCGCTCGCGACCGTCGACCCCGCCGGCAACCCGACCACAGGCATCACCCGCGACTGCAACACCCAATGGTTCAACGATAGCGGCGCCTACTGGAACACCCTGGCCTGGGATCCGAACCGCTACATGAACGTCTACACCAACCGTGCCAGCGGCGCCCTCGGCTACGTGCCCTTCCTGCCGGCCGATGGTGGCGGTGCCCAGGTCGGCACTCCCCAGGATCGCGTGGTGGTTCTGTGGAACTCCTTTGGTCGCGATGCACCGATTGGTCCTCCCTATAACCAGGGACGGACTCTGACCCACGAGGTCGGTCACTACCTGGGCCTGGAGCACACCTTCTCCGGCGGTTGCGGCACGGCGACCCCTCCCGGCTGCTACTCCACCGGCGACTTGATCTGCGACACCAACGCCGAGGCCAATCCGACCTTCAGCCCCTGCGCGGTGGGCGACAAGTCGACCTGCGGCTCGGTGGATCCGTCGGACAACTACATGGACTACTCCGACGACCTCTGCATGCTCCAGTTCACCCCGGAGCAGGGCCGTCGCATGCGTTGCACCATGCAGTTCTACCGTCCGGACATCTACTCCGTGGCCTCGGGCGATATCTTCGACGACGGCTTCGAGTCGGGTGACACCACTTCCTGGAGTGAGTCCTCGCCCTGAGATCGGCACCCACCGATCGGTCGATGAGAGCGGGTTCCGCGCGAGAGCGTGGAGCCCGTTTTTTCGTTTCGGGTCGCGGATGGCGATGCAAGCCCAGGAAACGGAGGGGCTCGGCGGTTGCACCGCCGCCCGGGGCTCTCGGCGCTTCGCTTCGCTCCGCGCCGCTTCAGCCCCGGGCTCTATGTTTGCGCCCCAGCGGGGCGCCGGATTCCCTTCGCGCCCCGGGCGTGTGTGCGGCTCCTGGGGTGATGGAACCGGATTCTTCGGTCGTCAGGTCGCCGAAGCTTCACCGAAGCCCGGCGACTCAGGGGGCGCTGGGGCCGAGCAATACGGCGTTCAGGAAGAGACGGTCGCTGCCGCGCCAGAAACCTCGAAAGTTGAGATCTTCGGCAAAAGCGATCAACCGGCCATTGCCGACTCTCTCCTCGTAGGCGAGCACCGCGCCCGGAAGCCGTTCCCGGCTCTCTTTCCACAGGTGCCCGCTGGCGATCAGCTCGCCTTCGGGCAGGGAGACGACAACCCGTCGCCCCCCGTTGGGCGGGCCTTCGGGAGCCAGGTAGTGACGGGAGGAGAAGAGGAGAAAGGGCAGCTTCTCTCCGAGGCCGGCGGCGAGCCAGGCCTCGGGGTCGGTTCGCGCCTCGACAAGAGCGCCCGGCACCTGGAAACGGCGAACCTCGGGCTCTCCTTCCTCGGCGTCGTTCGCCGAGCGCAGAGCGATCCACTCGAAGTTGCGCACCATCTCCACCGAGGCGCCGAGCGCCACCAGGGTTCCGCCGTCCTGCAGCCATTGGTGCAACCGAGCCTTGCCACCTTCTCCCAGAGCCGCAGCCAGCTCTTCGGGAGATCTCGTGTCGGGGATCACCAGGGTTTCGTAGGCCTCGATCGGAGTGCGGGCGAGGTTCTGGGTCGGCAACACGGTGGTGGAGACACCGAATCGCTCCTCGAGGGTAAACCAGGCCCAGCCGAAGGAGTAGGCGTGGATGCCGTCTTCGGCGAGCAGAGCCACGTCGACCTCGTGAGCGGCCTCGCCCCGCACCGTGCCGAGAGCCGGCGCTCCGTCGTCGCCCCGGGCCGAACGGGTCGTCCAGCACTCGACGCCGAAGGCCTCGCAGGCCTGCTCGATCTTCTGATCGGTGCCGATCTCGTTGGAGCCGAGCCGTACGACCACGGTACCCGAAGGTACCTCTCGGCCTTCGAGGCGGGTTCCCTGGAAGAGCACCGAAACACGAACGCCCTGGGAGCGGAGCTGGTTCAGCACCCCCAGAGATGCAGCATTGCGTCCGTCGACCAGGTAGGCGTAGGGCAGCGAATCGGCGTGGGTCTCTACCCTCTCGTCCGACGGCGTGGGCTCGGCGTCCTGCCAGGGGTCTACCGGCAGGGTGCGGTTCTCTCCCGTCGAGAACGCCGGCAGGTCGAAGAGCAGGGGCAGCGACCAGGAGGTCATATCGTAGAAACGGGGATTCTCACCCCGGTCGAGCCGCTTGCGTGCCTCGGCGAGGAACTCTTTCGGCACGGGCAGCGAAGGCTCGAGCAGGGTGCGCAACAGGTGTTGTCGGGGCTGGGCCGCCTCGACGACCCAGGTCCCGGCGGCGAGCTCGAGGTCGTCAACCGCGCGGCCGAAGCGATCGCGGAGATCACCGAAGGTGACCGCGTCGCGCAGGCGCGCGACCTCGATACCGTTGCGCTGCAGGAGAGCGGCCAGCTCCCGGTGCAGGCCCGGGTCTCCCCCCGGCGGAAGCAGGTAGCGCCGGGCGCCGCCGTCGATCTGCAGGGCCTTTCGGTGGGCCTCCAGGTACTCCCGAAGCAGAGTCTCACGCTCCTTCGCCGCCAGAGAGACGGCGGTCCAGGCGGCGGTGTATTGCTGCTCCAGAGCGTCCTGGAGGGTACGGACGGAGCCGTCCGACCGCTCGAGGGCGAGGCCACGGGACGACCCCTGCTCGTAGAGCATGCCGACGGCTCCCTGGTAGCTGCCGTAGGAGGTGGTGTACCCCGGAAAGAAGTAGTTGAAGAGCTCGCGGGTCGTGTATTCGAAACCCGCCTCTTCGAAGGCGGAAGCATAGGCTGCGCCGAACGACTCGAACCAGCGCCGGGCGAAGGGCGGGAAGTGGGGGCCGAAGGGAAGGGCGGGTGGATCGAAGAAGAACTCGGTATCCGGGCCCATCTCGTGAGCATCGACCATCACCTGGGGTCGCCACGCCTGGATCTGTCCCACGCGGTGCCTGGTCTCGGGCTGGGTGTGGGCGAACCAGTCGCGGTTGGTGTCGAAGAAATAGTGGCCGGTACGGAACCTCAGGGCCTGCCAGAAGGTGGCGGCGTTGCCCCAATGCTCTCGCCGGGGGTTCGACGAACGCCCGAGGCGCTGGTGGTTGAAGCCGGCGAAGGCGTCGCGACCGTCGGGATTGAGCATCGGGTCGATCAGCACCACGGTGTTCTCGAGGACTTTCATCGTGGCCGGATCCGAGCGGGTGGCGAGGTGCTCGAGCAGCTTCAGGAGCCCTTCACTGCCCGAGAGCTCGAAGCCGTGGATCGATCCACCGAGCCAGACGATGGCGGGCTGCTCGCCGAGCCAGGCGTCGGGCTCGCCGTCCGACAGCCGCCGAGGGTCGCCCAGGGCCTGGGCGCGCTGCTGGATCTCGTCGAGCCGGCTGTGATTGGCTCCGGACGTGACCACTGCCAGCAGCAGCTCACGCCCTTCCCAGGACTTCCCTTGCTCGATCAGCTCCACCCGGCGCGAGGTCTCCGCCAGGGTCCGGAGGTAGCTCGCCATCTCGTGGTGGGTGGTGATGCGCTCCCCGAATTCGTGACCGCTCAGATCACGGAACGAAGGGATGCTGTTGGCGCTCGCGGGCACGGGGCCGACGAGGGAGAGCAAGAGCAACGTGGAAACGAAGAGCTGGTGGACAAGACGCATGGAGAAAGCTCCTTGGCTGGAGAGGAAGTCGCTCAGAGGGCGCAGAAGCCCCCGGCGGCGGAGCAGGCGGTTTCGTAGGCTCGGGCCAGGTAGCGGAGTGTGATCTGGCCGGCTTCCTCGGCGTTGCGGCCGAACGAAAGGATGCCGTCTTCGTGACCACCCATGGCGAGAATTCCGAGATCGGGCAGGGGCGTTTCGCGAAAGAGCCGCTCCACCTCCGCCGCCATTTCCGGGGTCCCGTAGCCGACTCTGGCGTCGGTGGTGGGAATCCGCAGAGCCCGGGCGCGCTCCCAGATCACCGGCGAGTGGCTGTGGAATACGAAACGAATGTGGGCTCCGAGCCCGTAGACGGCCCCGTGGGTCATCGACTCCGACGAAGGCATGGATTCCCCATGGCTCTCGACCCGGTTCCGGCGCGGATCGAAGCTCTCGACCACGCAGAAGTCGGAGAGAGACATGCACTGCTTGCCCGAGGTCTGGGTCGCGGTGATGAGAAACGAGCGCCGCCGCCGCGGAGCTCCCGGCGGACCGACCCGAGCGCTGACGTTGCCGTAGCCGAAACCGCCGTAGCGGTCGGGGGCCTGGCCCACCAGTCGGGTCTGGGCCAGGATCTCGCGCCAGGAGATGAGCTGGCAGGCGAGCTCACGATGTCGCGGATGCAGGGCGATGGTACGGTGCTCGGGTTGAAATTTTATGGCACCTTCGTCGACCATCGAGGCTCCCGGTAGATTGCGGAACGGGTTGGAGAGAACGGCTACAATCGGCTCGTTATCGTACCTCAGACCGGTTCGAGAAGGCCGCCCAGAACCGCCGTTTTCAATCGATCTCCAACCTTTCGAGGAGCGTGCCGAATGTCCGAAGTGCTACCCGAGATGCCCGACTTCATCCGCCGCGAGCTACCGTTCGAACGGCGGACATGGACCCTCCGGAGCGGGGAGAACCGGGGGCGGCGAATGCACCTGGTGGATCATGGGCCGAGGACCGACACGGCCGTGCTCTTGCAACATGGAAACCCCACCTGGAGCTTTCTCTGGCGCAAGGTGATTCCCGGGCTCGAAGGCTTGCGGGTCGTGGCGCCCGATCTCCTCGGGTTGGGGCTCTCGGATCGACTGCCGAGCCTCGCCGACCACAGTGTCGACCGTCACGCCGATGCGGTAGCCGAGATCGTGGAAGGTCTGGGGATCGAGCACGTGGTGTTGGTGGGCCAGGACTGGGGTGGACCGGTGGTGGCGTCGGTGGGTGCCCGGCTGCCCGAGCGAATTCGTGGCCTGGTGTTGGCCAATACGGCCGTGATCCTGCCGTCCCATCCGCGTGGCACCGCGTTCCACCGTTTCGCTCGTTTGCCGGTTCTCAGCGATGTCTGTTTCCGTCTGCTCGGCTTTCCGCAGAACATCCTGCACCGCACCCAGGGAGACCCCCGTTCGATCCGAGGCGACGTGGCAAGAGCCTACCGCTGGCCCTTGCGGCGGATTCGCGATCGCATTGCCCCCCTGGCCCTCGCTCGGATGGTGCCCGACTCTCCCGATCACCCCAGCATGCCGGCCCTGCGCCGAGGCGAAGCCTGGGCCAAGGGCTTCGAAGGGCCCAAGGCCCTGGTCTGGGGCGAGCGCGACCCCATTCTGGGTCGGGCCCTGCGTCGGCACGAACGTGCCTTCCCCGGGGTACCGGTACAGCGCACCGAGGCGGGGCATTTCCTGCAGGAAGAGGTTCCCGAGGTGCTCGCGGGAGCGATTCGAGAAGTAGCCGTTGCCGCGGGTGTGGCCTGAGCCGACCTACCAGTCGACCCCGAGGGCGGTGGTGAGGAACAACATGAAGTCGGCGCCCAGGCGGCAGCGCTCGGTGTAGAGATCGAGGAACCCGGCAGACATCACCTCGGCTTCGCTGAAGGAGGTGAACATGACGTGGTCTTTGCGCTTCAGGGCCTCGATCTGTGGATGGTCGGGGGAGTACCCCTTGGGAGCCCGTTTCAGAGAGTCGCCGTCGGCTTCGAAGACGGCGGTCAGCTCCGGTGCGCCGAGGATCGCCTCGTATTCCGAGGGCTGGTCGACAATGCGTTGCCGGATCTTCGCCAGGGCATCGCTCGGAGGCTGCCAGATCCCGATGCCACCGAGGCTGCCCCCGGGCTCGAGGTGGAGATAGTAGCCCGGAGCATGGACGTCTTTGCCGCTCTTGTGCCGGAACTGGGCGGATACGTGCGTCTTGTAGGGTTCCTTGTTCTTGGAGAAGCGGACGTCGCGGTGAATCCGAAACAGCGAGCCGCCCACCGGCCGGGGATCGGCCCGCAGGTGTGGGGTGATCTCGCGCAGCTTCGGGGCGAAGTCGGAGATGAAGCCGAGCATCGGATCCCGGACATCGCGGTCGTAGCGCTTCTTGTTGGCCTTGAACCAGTCGCGGTCGTTGTTTTCGCGCAGGTCGTGCAGGAACTCGAAGAGCTCGGGACCGAAATGGGCCTCTGCAGCCATTTTGCCTCCTCCTCGGAGATCAGACCGGGTAGCCGATCTCCTGGATCTCTTCCCGCACCTCGTCGAGCCGGGCGTCGGCATTGAGGGCACGGACGATGAACGGATTCAAGGGCTCGTATTCGTAGATGTGGGTGACGGCGCGGGGATTGAGTCGGGTTCCGAAATACTCCTCACCCCACTTGCGATAGGTCTCGGGATCGCCGTCGAGAAAGGGGAGCAGAAGGGCCGATCCATCGGGATCGCCATCGGCACCGTCGGCCGGGAAGTCGACCTCGCCGGTCTGCCAGCCGTCGTCTCCGTCCTGGCGCCACAAGCAGAAGGTGGTCTTCTCGATCGAGAAGGCCGACTCCTTGACGAAGTTGGCGAAGGTCTCGGGAATGGAGTCGATCACCCCGGGCCAGGGGCATTTCTGGGCCATCGGCGCGCGGTGCACGAATCCCTTGATGATGGCGCCCCGGGGGGTGAAGTAGATCAGCCAGTCGTCGCCTTCGCCGTTGCGCATCGAGGCCATCATCTCGTCTTGGTCCCAGGTGGAGTTGAAGGAAAAGTAGCGATACTCCCACTCGGGACAGAGGATGGCGTCGAGCACGGCCAGGGACTGGCAGCGCTTCTTCAGCTCGGCGATTTCGGGCAGTTTCGATCGGTAGTCAGCGGCTGGCATCCGGACGATCCATTGCGTTGTAACCCTTGGAAGCTCCAGCCCCGAGTTCTCTCGGTCGGTGACCGGTGGGAGACGACAGGGACATGGAAACAACTTTCACCATTCAACTTATCACCGGTAACGGGGCGTAGACAACAGCACACGGGGAGGGTGATTCAGTGAATCCACTCGCGGGGCTCTTCGGCCAGCTCGAGCCGTTCTTCCTCCAGCCACCGCTCCCGGATCTCGAGGTCTCGGGCCCGCCGTCGACGAAAGGCCCAGAGGGCGAGGAGGGTGATGAAGGTCCACAGAGTGGTGCCGCTCGAGAGGATCGGGATCCACTTGTGCCAGAGGTCGAGATGGTCGTCATAGGCCTCGAGAGCCGTCGACAAGGGCACCCCGAGAGCGCGGCGGCTGGCCGACTCGAAGCTCTGGCCGCTGGCGACCCCCCGGAGAATGAGCGCGGCCGTGCCGTGGCCGTACTGATCGAGGAGGAAACGGACGAAAGCAGCGGATAGGGCGTAGGCGGAGCCGGCGCTGTGGGCTCCGCCGTAGAACTGGCGGTCGAGCTCGTCGAGAGAGAGCTCTCCGCGGCGTAGATTGGCGACCAGCAGCTGGGCGTGGTCGTTCAGGCGCCACTCGCGGGAGATGATGATCGACAGACCTTCGTTGAACCAGCGGGGCACTTCCTGGCGCCCGGCGGCCCGCGCGATCAACACGTGGGCGATTTCGTGGCGTAGGACGCCGGTGAGGCGATCGTCGGGATAGGCCGGGACCCGGCTCGGACTCAGAACGATCTGCCCCGAGGCGCCGAAGGCGTAGGCGACGCTCCAGGACGGAGGCAGGCGAGCCTCGGGAGATCCTTCGGCGACGATCCGGATCCGGATCGGCGGCCCGGGGTCGCGCAGACCCACGGCCCGCATCATCCGCGCCAGGTCTTCGCCGGTCACCTGCGCGAGGATTTCTTCCTGGTCGATCGTCGAGCCCGGATCGACCAGGATCAGCTCCGGCACCGGCCACGGCGGAGACTCGGGCTCCAGCAGCGCCGGAGCCTGCGCGAATGCGGCGAGGCCCTGGGCGAGCAGGCAGATGCCGACGACCAGAGCCCGCAGCAGGTGGCGTGCGATCAGAAAGAGGAGCCCTTCTTGTGCAACGTGGCCACGCCGGCGATCGAGCCGATCGTCGCGAAGATGCTGAACAGCACCAGGTTGAAGAAGAATCCGAAGACGATGGCGCCCAGCGCCACGCCGCCGGCCCCCATCTGCGCGATCATCTGCTCCGCGGCCGGCGGAAGATCCATGCCGGCCTCTTCGATCGCCTGGTGGATCTCGCCCATCCCGCCGGTGCCCAGCTGGAGGAGCTGGAACGGAATGCTGACGATGGTGCTGGTCACGGCACCGACCACCCCGGCGATGAGCCCGAGCACGGCTCCGTCACCGTAGGGCGGCTCGGCGCTCGGCGGAGCCTCTTTCATGTAGAGGAACGCGGCGAGGTATCCACCCCCGATCACCAGGGCACAGCAGGCGCAATTCAAACAGTTGACGATCGGGATCGCCGAGGCAAAGCCCAGGGCGACACCTCCGATCATCGCGGGTTTCAGCTTGTCGGATGACATGTGGGTTCCTCGATTCCAGAGTGAACGTAAGAGCTGTAGAGCTGCTCGCCGGCAGCCCAGACGAAGAGACTGAACGGAAAGGCGGCCAAGAAGCCGGTGACGAAGCGCGATGGCGGAGTATTCGGCCACAGAAAGACGTCGGCCACCAAGAGGGCCACGGGGATCATGGAGAGCTTCGGAGCCTTCAGCAGGAGCTCGCGTAGGGAACGCAGGCTCGGCAGCAGCACCAGGCCACCGATGAAACCCGCGTAGAGGCCGGTACAGCGGTGGCAGGCGGCGAGCGGGCCTCCGAAACAGATCAGGCTGCGATCGGGATTCTGGTGGCAAACGGGAGAGAAGAAGGCGTAGAGCCAGCGCGCCAGCGGCCAGCCCTGCTCCGCGGCCCAAGGGGCCAGCCAGATGGCCGCCATCCAGAGGCAGGAGCCCGCGAGGAGGAGCCAGTAGGGAAGATTACGTCGCAGCCGCATGCGCCTCCGGCCATCGTACCAGAGATCCAAACCCGGCCGTGGAGGCCAGCCGCCCGTCAGGGAAGAGTGCTGGCGCCGCTGTGGACCCAATACAGTCGAGCGGCGCGACCTTCGGAGCCGGCCGCCCAGACGCTGCCGTCGGTGCCTCGGCTCAGGGTGTAGAAGCCTTCGGCGGCGAAACGTTCCCAGGTGTTGCCGGCGTCGCGCGAGAGGTCGCTGCCGGCGCGGCCCACGGACAACACCGTAGCTCCGGGACGGGTCGGAGGGCCCGGCTCGACGAAGACCACCGCGGCGCGATGGCCCGAAGGAGGCGGCGTGGCGGCCAGCGCCCAGGTGATGCCTCCGTCCTCGCTGCGAGCGAGGGTTTCCTCGCTGCGCTCCGGCTGTTGGTAGTCACCACCCGCGGCGAGCAGCAGATCGTCTTGCACCGCCAGGGAGAAGATGCCCGCCGACGGCTGGCCTTGGAACACGGGCGTGTTGGCGACCTCCCAGGTCCGGCCGAAGTCGCCGCTGCGCAAGACCCTGGCCGCGGCGCCGCCGAGGCCGATCCAGGCACGACCGCCTGCTGCGAGCTGCAGGCTGCTGCCGCTGGCGGCGAAACCGGCCTCGCCGGCCAGGGGCTCGGGGAATCCATCGGTGGGAACAGGCAGCCAGCTGCGGCCGCCGTTCTCGGTACGTACGATCAGGAAGTGACCGTCGACCGGGTCGCTGAACGCGAGGCCCTGGTCCCGGTCCCAGAAGGCCACGCCATCGAAAAAGGCCTCGGGATGGGGAGATTCGTGGGCGAGAGTGAAGGTCTGCCCGCCGTCGGCGGTGTGGTAGAGGCGTGCGGGCTGGCCGGCGGTCATCAACACCGCGGTGTCGGCGTCGAAGGCTTCCACGTCTCGGAAGTCGAGCTCTGCCGCACCTTCGACCGGAAGCCGCTGCCAGGTCTCACCGCCATCGAGAGTGCGTAACACCGCACCCCCCGCACCCGAGACCCAGGCGGTATCGGCGTCGAGGGCCGAGATCCCCCGCAGGCTGGCACCGCTGCCGGTGTCGAGCTGGAGCCAGGCGGGGCGGGGGACCGGAGCCTCGCCTTCCGGAGGTGGTGCGTTGCAGCCCGCGAGGAGAAGCAGGGGAAGAGCCCGGCACAGCGCCGGACCGAAACGCCTGGGAAGGTTCCCCATCGCTCAGGCTTCGGATCGGGGGCCGAGGGAGCGCTCGAAGAGGGCGCGGATCGCGGCCCGGCCCTCGTCGGTGAGGGTACGGGTTCCGGTAGCGGCGAAGGGGCGCTCGGGCAGCACCGGCTCGTCCTCCTGCCAGCTGCCGTCCTGCCAGCTGAACCACCGGTTCTTGTCCTGGTCGAAGACGCTCACCGAACGGTTGAAGAATTTGGCCAGCTCCACTCCCCAACCGGTACCGCCCTTGACGGTGTCGTCGGGCTGGATCCAGCCCACGGCGAAGAGATGATCGCCACGATTGACGATATGGAACATGGATTGGATGACCCGCCGGATGCCCTTGCCGCGGGCGAACTGCCGACCCAGGCGGGCGAAGACGATCTCCATGCTCACATTGCCGCGTTCGAGGTCGCTGTCGTCGAGCAGCTCGACCTCGCCGGAGCGTTCCAACACGTGGCCCTCGTAGCTGAGGGTGGTCTCGGGAATGTTCCAGGCCTCGGCCTGGCGGCCGAACTCCGCTTCGGTTCCTTTGTGGCCGCCGCTGATCAATCGGGTCTTGAATCGCTCGCTCATGGTGTTGCTCCTGGGTCGATGGGTACGAAGAGGGTGGATCGAGGTCTCGACCGCACCGGCGGGCCGCGACCGGGCCGACGCAACCTCCTCGCCAGCCAGAGTTTGTCGGTGTTGCGGGAAGAAGATCGAAAGAAAGGCTGGGATCTGCGAGCCCGAAGCCGAAAATCGCGCGGATCTTGCCAGACCCGGGCCTTCGTTGCAACCCTCTGGATTCTAGGCGATCTTCTCAAAGCTGATCAGAAAACGAACCCGAGAGTCTCAGATCTGAGAACACCGCATCGTCGCCGAAGCCCCAGACCCGGGCTCCAGGAGGCTTTCGGGTCCCACCGAAGGTGTCTTTCGTGAGTGGCTCGCGCTGGCACGGCGCTTGCTTTCGAGTGACGAGTCTTTTTTCACGCTCGACTCAACCCAGGCTACTCGTCGGGTAGCCAACTCTCGACCGGTGAGCCGCCCGAGGTCCGGAGCCCTTGTGCCCACGAGCCGAGGGCACCGAGGCCGCCATCGGTCGACTGGAGGAGAATTTCGATCATGCAACGTGCTCTGATGTCTATCGTTCTGTTGTTCACCGTGACCCTGGCCGCCCAGGCCGAGGAGAGAGGGATCTCGCGCGATGCCGCGGGAACGCCGACCTTCCTCATCGCAGAGCTCGGCCAGCTGCCCGAGGCCGCGAATCTTGCCGTGTCGGGAGCCGCTGCCGACAAGTCTGCGGCGTTCGAGGCCGCGGCCCGGAATTTCTTGCATGGCCTGGTGGCCGACCGTTTCGGCGCCGTGGGTGGCGAGACCTTCCGGACCCACCGGGTGCGGACCGACGAGCTCGGAACGTCCCACGCGCGGTTCGACCAGTACCTGCACGGACGCCGCGTGGTCGGCGCCGAGCTGACCGTGCACACCGATCGCGACGGTGTCGTGTACGCCGTCAGCGGACACTTCGCTCCGGCGGCCGGCCTGCCACTGCCGAGCGAGGCTCGGGTTCGCCGGGCGGATATCGCCGAGATGGCCGGCAGCCGGGGTCTCGCGGGAAAGCTGCTCGAAGAGCCGCGCAAGGTCTACTTCTACGATGGCGAGTCGGGCCGGACCTTCCTGACCTGGGAAGCGCGGATGCAGGGCATGGACGCCGGTGAGCCCTTCGAGAACCTGGTCTACGTCGATGCTCTGAGCGGCGAGGTCGTGGGTGTGGCCCCGCAGATCCACAGCGCCAAGTCCTGGCGCTCCTACGACGCCAACAACCAGCCCTACAACCACTCGAGCATTCCCGGGACCTTGCGCTGCACCAACAGCCAGAGTTGCGGCGGCGACGCCGCGGTGCAGCGGGCACACGACGGTGCCAGCACCGTGTACGACTACTACCAGAACCGCTTCGGCCGCGACGGCATCAACGGTAGCGGCATGACCATGATCTCCTCGGCCCACGTGGGCACGAGCTGGAACAACGCCGTGTGGTTCAACAACCAGATGATGTACGGCGAAGGCGACGGCTCCACCTTCCGGGATCTGACCCACAGCTTCGACGTCATCGGCCACGAGCTCACCCACGGCGTGACCCAGTTCGAATCGAACATGATCTACGCTCGGGAGTCGGGCGCACTCAACGAGGCCTGGTCCGACATCTTCGGCGCCACCTCCGACACCTTCCGCCGCGGCGGCACCATCGACAGCAACACCTGGAAGATCGGTGAGGATGCCTACACTCCCGGAACCAGTGGCGACGCCCTGCGCTACATGGACAACCCCACCGCCGACGGCTACTCGAAGGACTACTACCCCGAGCGCCTGTACCCGGGATCCTGCAGCCCGTCCAACAGCAACGACCAATGCGGCGTGCACGGCAACTCCGGCATCGCCAACCTGGCCTTCAAGCTGCTGGTAACCGGCGGCACCCATCCCCGCGGCAAGACCACCGCGAACGTGCCCTCGATCGGCATGAGCAAGGCGGAGCAGATTTTCTACCGGGCCCAGACCACCTACCTGAGCAGCTCCTCCAATTTCTCCGCGGCCCGCACCGCGACCGCCCAGGCGGCACAGGATCTCTACGGCGCCACCGACAAGACCGCGGTCGAGACCGCCTGGTGTGCCGTGGGCGTGGGCTCCTGCCCCTCCGGCCCCGGCAACTGCCACTCCGGCGCTCCGGGCTCGGCCAGCTACTGCTCGGCCTCTTGCCCCTGCGACGACGGTTTCGGTGATTGCGACAGCAACAGCGAGTGTGTCTCCGGTACCACCTGTGTCGACAATGTCGGCCCGAGCTACGGCTGGGCCTCCTGGGTCGACGTCTGTGAAGGTGGCGGCGCGCCCGATCCCAACTCCTGCGTCGGCAACTGCGGCGGCCAGGCTCCGGGCGGCTGCTGGTGCGACAGCCAGTGCGCCAGCTTCGGCGACTGCTGCTCCGACAAGGCCGCCGTCTGCGGCTGATCGATTCCACGATCGATTCGCGGCCCGCTCCGGTTCCGGGGCGGGCCGTTTGCGTATGGGCCCGAATGTGATGTGGATGTAGGATGTCGGTTGATCATCTTGGCCAGGAGGAAGTGCCAATGACCGTCAGCCGTTTGCAGGGAATGTCGGGCATCGGGGTCGACCGGATGGGCAGTCTCGCCGATCGATCGGGGGATTCGTCGATCCTTCGGCTCGAGAACCTGGACACCGACCTGCCGTTGCCGGAAGGAGTGGTGGAGGCGACCCGTGAGGCGGCCGGACGCGACGACGCCAACAGTTATCTACCCTTTCTCGGCTTCGACGATCTCCGCCGCGCCGCCGCCGATCGAGTGGCTCGAGCGTCCGGGCTCGAGGTCGATTGGAACGCCTCGACGATCCTCTGTGCCGGTGGTCTCAACGGCATTCTCAACGTGTTGCTGGCGGTGCTCGAGCCGGGTGACGAGGTGATTCTGCCGGATCCGGTCTACATCGGCCTGGTGAACCGGGTCCGCCTGGCCGGTGGCGTGCCGGTCTTCGTGCCCTGCCGGGTCGAGAGTGGGGTCTGGCGGCTGGATCGGGAAGAAATCGCCGCCGTGGTGACACCGAAGACCCGAGCCTTCCTCTGCATGAGCCCGGTGATGCCCACGGGCGCCGTGCTCTCGCGCAAGGATTGGGCCGCGATCTGCACTGCCTGTGCCGAGGCCGGGGCATGGATGATCTACAACAGCGCCATGGAGCAGATCCTCTTCGATGGCCTCGAACCCGTCCATCCGGCCTCGTTTCCGGGAATGGCGGAGCGCACCATCACCGTGGGCTCCGTGTCGAAGGAGTACCGCATGATCGGCTGGCGGATCGGCTGGATCGTCGCCCCTCCGGCAATTGTCGACGACATCGGCCTGGTCAACATCTCCAACGTGGTCTGCAACGTGGGTATCGCCCAGGAAGCGGCGGCCCGTGCTCTCCGCACGCCGGATTCCGACCGCCGGGCGATGGCTGCCATTCTGCAGGAGCGCCGTGACTTGATCCTCGAAGAGCTCGAAGGGTACGGGTTGATCCGGCCCGAGGGAGGCTGGTCCCTGCTCCTCGACGCGAGCTCTCTCGGATTCTCGGGGGCCGAAGCTTCCGAACGGTTGCTCACGCACGGCAAGGTGGCCGCTACACCCATGAACGGTTGGGGGCGTCCGGGGACCGAGCGATACCTCCGGCTGGTGTTCTCCAACGAGCCGGTCGAGCGGCTACGGGGGCTGCGAGAGCGCTTCGCGAAGGCTCTGGGGTGAGTCTTTCCGGGGAATTCGTGCGTTCCGCGCTCGACCCCGCGCTGTGCTGGAGAGCCCCTCCCTGGGCTCGGAGAAGACCTACTCGTTCCTCACCAGAGCCAGCGGTGTCGAGCTCGACCAGGCGGCGGCGTCGCCCGACTCGAAGCCGTCGGCGAAGAAGGGCGGGCTGCCGGTCTCGGCGTCGGAGCCGTCGAGCTGGCGGAGGAAGGCGAGCAGGGCTTCGCGGTCGCTCTGGGGAAGGGAGAGCACCTGGCGATGGGGTTGGGCCAGGGCCAGGTGGTCGGGGGTGGAGATCAGGACGTCGTCGAGACTGAGGTTCGGGAAGCTCTCCTGGGTGGAGATCTGCACCGTGTTGCTGGTACCCGGGTCGAAGGCCACACCTTCGAGCCGGGCCTGTCGCCAGATGGTGTGGCGCCAGGCGGGATCGTTGCCGGTCTCCGGGAGCACGAGGTCGTAGGGGGTTCCGTTGACCCGCACCACGACATCGAAGTCGGCGAATCCGGAGCTGTAGCGCAGCTCCACGGCGCCCACCCCGCCGGAGCCGCCGTCGACATTGCTCAGGGTGAGCGTGGCGCCGGTGTTGTCGAGAGCGACGTAGGCCCGGCCGCGGGCGGTGTCGTCGTTGTTGAGGTCGACGAAGTTGTCGACCACGTGGGCGCCGCCCGAGGGAGCTCCGGTCTCGGCCTGCAGGATTTCCCCACCGGCGAGACGGAACACGGCGTCGAGGGTCCGGGCCGAGCCGTCGTGCAGGTAGGGAGCCGTGTTCCAGATGCCGAGCAGCGTCGGCGTGTCGATCCCCGGCAGGGGACCACCCAGGCGCCCGCCGGAGCTGGTGCGCAGGGTTCCGACGTCGTGCAGAGTCGCCTCACCGAGAGTGCTGTCGGTGAAGCGGGCGCCCGAGTGGCAGGAATCGCAGCCCGCGGCGGTGAATACCCCCTGGCCGACCTGGCCCTCGGGTGTCAGCGAGCCGTCGGCCTCGCGGAAGGGGCTGCGCGGAAGATCCGTGCTGCCGAGGGAGGCGACGTAGGCGGCGAGAGCGTCGAGGTCCGACGGCACCCCCATGACCGAGGGCGGCAGCGG